>CAZAYV010000149.1:0-9531 GCA_964489465.1 uncultured Dactylococcopsis sp.
CAGAGGTGTGGTTAGCAAAGAAACCTTTAGCTACATTGATAATCGAGTGTGGCATTACCTCTATATCACCCTTGTACTAATGACCAACGATAAAGCGGCTGGAGTCGCTTTCTGTGAAGACAAAATTTTACAATAGAAGGAGTAATGATGTGTTGTATCGTAACTGATATTAAATAAGGACTAATGCCTAACTCTCCTCAATATCTCAGCGGTAATCAAATTCGCCAAACTTTTTTAGATTTTTATGCGCAGCGCGGACATGAAGTCTTACCTAGTGCGTCTCTCGTTCCAGAAGACCCCACGGTTTTACTGACCATTGCTGGGATGCTGCCGTTTAAGCCCATCTTTTTGGGACAAAAAACCGCTCCTTACAATCGCGCCACAACCTCCCAAAAGTGTATTCGCACCAATGATATTGAGAATGTAGGACGCACCAAGCGTCACCATACCTTCTTTGAGATGTTAGGTAACTTCAGCTTTGGCGACTATTTCAAAGAAGAAGCCATTCAATGGGCGTGGGAACTCTCAACAAAAGCGTTTGGTTTAGACCCAGAACGGCTGATCCCAAGTGTCTATAGAGAAGATGAAGAGGCGTTTGCCATTTGGCGGGATCAAATTGGTGTTCCCCCCCACCGCATCCAACGGATGGGAGAAGAAGATAACTTTTGGGCAGCCGGTCCCACGGGTCCCTGTGGTCCCTGTTCCGAGATTTACTACGACTTTCATCCCGAGTTAGGCGACCAAGATATCGACTTAGAAGATGATTCCCGCTTCATTGAGTTTTATAATCTCGTTTTCATGCAATTCAATCGGGATAGTGAAGGGAATTTAACCCCTCTTCAAAATCAAAATATTGATACGGGGTTGGGATTGGAACGCATGGCGCAAATTCTGCAACAAGTCCCCAATAATTACGAAACTGACCTCATTTTCCCGATTATTAAAACTGCTGCCGAAATTGCTAACTTAGATTACTCCCAAGCGGATGACAAGCAACAAGTTTCGTTGAAAGTAATTGGGGATCATGTTCGCGCTGTGGTTCACATGATCGCTGATGGTGTTACCGCCTCCAACCTAGGACGAGGCTATATTCTGCGCCGTCTCATTCGTCGCGTGGTGCGTCATGGTTGCTTGTTAGGGATTACCCGCGAGTTTACCCAAGATGTTGCCGAAACGGCAATTTCCTTAATGGAAGAACATTACTCCAACTTACGCGAAGGCGAAAAACTAATTAAACAAGAACTACAGCGCGAAGAGTCCCGTTTCTTAGAAACCCTAGAACGAGGTGAGAAACTGTTAGGAGAAATTCTGCAAAAAGAAACTCAGCAAATCTCTGGGGAAGATGCCTTTGTTCTGTATGATACTTATGGTTTCCCCTTAGAGTTAACGCAAGAAATTGCCGCAGAAAAAGGGTTAACTGTAGATCTCGATGGCTTTGAACAAGAGATGGAAAAACAACGGCAACGGTCACAAGCTGCCCACGAAACCATTGATTTAATGGTACAAGGTAGTTTAGACAAGTTGGCGCAAACAGTTCATCCCACTGAATTTGTCGGCTATACAGATCCTCACTCGACGGCGAGAGTGGAAGCCGTATTAGTACAAGGGAAAACAGTGCAAGAAGCCGAAGCTGGCGATCAGGTGCAACTGGTCCTCAATCAAACCCCATTCTACGCAGAATCAGGTGGACAAATCGGCGATCGCGGTTATCTCTCTGGGGATAATCTCTTAGTGCGCATTGAAGATGTGCAAAAAGAGTCCAGCATTTATGTCCATATCGGACGCATTGAACGGGGAATCATCCGCGTGGGCGATACGGTCACTGCGACCATTGATCGCGCCTGTCGCCGTCGCGCCCAAGCCCATCATACGGCAACCCATTTGCTGCAAGCTGCGCTCAAACAAATTATTGATCCCTCTGTCTCGCAAGCGGGTTCTTTAGTCGCCTTTGACCGCTTACGGTTTGACTTCAACTGTCCCCGTCAGATTACCCGGGAAGAATTGCAACAAGTGGAAGAGACCATCAATACTTGGATTGCCGAAGCCCATGATACACAATCGGATGTGATGCCCTTTGATGAAGCCAAAGAAAAAGGCGCGATCGCGATGTTTGGGGAAAAGTATGATGATGTTGTAAGAGTCATTGATGTCCCCGGTGTCTCTATGGAATTATGTGGTGGCACCCACGTTAACAATACCGCTGAAATTGGACTGTTTAAAATCATCTCTGAAACGGGTATTTCTTCCGGGGTGCGTCGGATTGAAGCGGTCGCCGGTCCCGCAGTTCTCGAATATCTTAACCTGCGCGAAAAAATTGTGCGCGATCTCAGCACTCACTTTAAAGTCCAACCAGAAGAAGTTCCCAAACGGGTTGAAAACTTGCAGTCGGAACTGAAACAAACCCAAAAACAACTGGAAGCGGTTAAACAAGAACTCGCCCTTGCTAAATCCGATCAACTCTTAGCGCAAGCCGAAGCCGTGGGAGAGTTCCAACTCTTAGTCACTCAGGTGGAAGCCATGGATGCCAAAGCCCTACAAACCGCAGCGGAACGCCTACAACAAAAATTGGGCGAAGCAGCTGTGGTTTTAGGATCCGTTCCCGCAGAAGGAAAAGTCAGTTTAGTCGCTGCCTTTAGTCCCAAAGTCAATGAAAAAGGCTTACAAGCCGGTAAATTTATCGGCGGTATTGCTAAACTCTGCGGCGGTGGCGGCGGCGGTCGCCCAAATCTTGCCCAAGCGGGCGGAAAAGATGCCTCGAAGTTACCAGAAGCACTGGAAACAGCACAAACTCAACTGCGAGAACAGTTGCAATAAGCAAAAACCCTGACCTATCTCTAGTCAGGTTTGCTGAAAAAGTTGGCTAGTGCCTCTAAATTTCCTGTCAACCAATGATATCTGGCGTTTTGAGATAATTAACGAATGATTAACGATTGGTTGCGCGATCGCGTCAAAGTGACCATCAGCCACATCCGTATTGCCATCGTTATCATTTGGATCGAGGTTGAGGAGGTTATAAGACACTACAGTCAACTGGTTTTCAGTGCCTTCCAGGTCAGTTGCTTCCGGCTGCAACCCTACCTTTTCCGGGTTGAAGTGGTCAGGGCTGATTTTGAGTGTACCGCGATCGCTGATACCTGTCGCATCCTCACCGCCATCCACTACAGTTGGGATTGGTACCATTAACAAGATTAAACGCAATAGTTGACATATTTGAATTACAAAATGAAACCAGCCTATTTGGAATTGAAATTAAGTGTTAAATAAAATTTTTATTGTTCTTTATTGATCAAGGTAACGATGAGTGAACTCGGAAAAAAGCGATTAGAAGCAGCATGGACCATTGCTGGATATGCTACCGGCGGCGGGGCCGTTTCCGTTGCCGCAACGCCTGGCATTGAAGTGCCAAAACAACTGCTACTAGCAGTTTCTGATGTCCTGATGTACGGCACCATTTGGAAGATTTATTTTGAAGAAGATTTAACGCAAAAGGAATTACTAGAAATTTTGGCAGAATTAGGGTTAGTGACGGTTACGGCGACCGGTGCCGCGTATCTCGTCGCCGAAGCCACTAGCGCGATCGCGCGGGAAATTGCCGATTGGTTAGGACCGTCAGGTTGGGGAGTTTCTGCTATAATCGCCAGTTCTTTGACGGCAACCATTGGGGCCTTGTGGGCACTGCATTGCGATCAGCTTTACCAAGAACGACAAGCGCAAGCCGAACCGCCAGTGGTAGAAAATGAGCTGGAATAAGCGTTTAGTCGCGTAATAAATCAGCGCGATCCGTTGCTTCCCAAGGTAAATTGAGATCAGTACGACCCACATGACCGTAGGCAGCGAGTTTTTGAAAGAAGCCGTCGTCAGACAGGGAAGGGCGCGATCGCAGCTGGAGTTGCTTGATAATACCCGCTAGGCGAAACTCAAAATGTTGTTCTAAGCGGGCAGCAATTTCTTCTTCTGAAATTTTACTGGTGCCAAAGGTTTCCACTTGCACACTCACGGGATGGGATAACCCAAGAGAGTAACTTAATTGGACTTCGCATTCCCGCGCCAACTCCGCTGCAACCACGTTTTTGGCTGCATAACGAGCGGCATAAGCCCCCACCCGATCAATGCGAGTGGGATCTTTGCCACTGAGGGCTGCCCCACTATGTTTGGCATATTCCCCATAGGTGTCGATCGCGTTTTTCCGCCCGGTTAACCCCGCGTGTGATTCGGGACCGCCGGGGCTAAGAATTCCTTCCGGGTTGATATAAATGCGCGTTTGCTCATCCGGTTGAATCGAGGCTTCGGCAAAAATGGGTTCAATGACGGTTTGGCGAATTTCATCTCGCAGTTGCTTCAAACGAGGAAAATTAGGGTCATTCTGACTGGCGAGAATAGTAATACTGTGAATCCGTTTCGGTTGGCGGTTTTTATATTCAACGCCCACTAGGGTTTTCCCATCTGGAGAGAGATAGGGCAAAACCTTGTTTAATTGGACTTCGTGCAGTCGTCGCGCCAGTTGGTGGGCTAACCAAATCGGCATCGGCATCAAAACTGGCGTTTGGTCACAAGCAAAGCCAAAAACCGTTGCTTGATCCCGGGCGGCAATCTTCTCAATCTCCGCATCAGACAGTTGTTCTTCATTAAAGTTATCTTGAGGCGATATTTTTTCTAAACTGGTCAAAATTGAGCAATGTTTCCCGCTGAAACCAGTCCGATGGTAGCCCACATGATCGATCACATCACGGGCAACCGTGGTGAAATCAACGGTGAGGCTGGGTTCAAAGCGAGCAGCAATAAACAGAATGGCAGCGGAAACGGCACACTCTACAATCGCGCGGGATTGGGGTTGCTGTTGTAGGCAGCGATCAAGAATGGCATCGCTAATTTGGTCGCACAATTTATCGGGATGACCGGCGGTAACCGACTCGGAGGTGAACATAAAGTCTTTTTTCATTTCGCCTCACTGAATTCAATGGTTTTCGTTCCTTCATTTACGGCCAAGGAAAGGAGGGCGCACCCGGCAATTACTGCTGTATCCAAAGGATCTAGCGGACCCAATTTCAACAACTGCCGTAGGGGCGGTAAAAACAGGGGTAAAAGTTGTAGGGCAAGAGATCCAATCACTGCCGCATCAAAATAAGGATTATCCGGACGCGGTTCGCCGCCGATTAACGAGGGCTGAGTGGAACGAGCATTCAAGGCGTTGAGAATCTGCGCGATCGTTAACCCCATAAACAAGACCGTGCTGGCGCGAGGTCCGGGTCCATATCGGGTGAGGGCATAACCATAAGCCCCCAGGGCACTGACCGATAAAACCGCTGATTCGAGTCCAATCCGTTCGTAGTCGGAGCGAGAGAGAATCGGTTCATCGGGATCGCGGGGCGGCTGATCGAGAATATTCGATTCCGGTGCTTCTAAAGCTAGCCCCAAACTCGGAAAAACATCCGTTACCAAATTCAGCCAGAGGAGTTGCATCGTGTTCAGGGGTTCCGTAAAACCCGCTGCCGTGCCGACAATCATCACGGCAAGTTCGCTCAGGTTGGTGGCGAGGAGAAAGTGTAGGGATTTGCGAATATTACTGTAGATGGCGCGCCCTTGCGCGATCGCGGCGATAGTTGTTTCTAGGGCATTATCTTCGAGGATGACATCTGCAGTTTCCCGCGCCGCATCTGCCCCGCCTTTTCCCATGGCAATCCCGACATTGGCTGCTTTCAAAGCGGGACTATCATTAATGCCATCTCCGGTCATGGCAACAATTTTGCCCGTTGCTTGTAGGCTTTGCACAATATTCAGTTTATCGGCCGGACTAACCCGGGCAAAGACATCCACTTTATTGGCGAGGGCATCTAATTTCTCGCTACTGAGTTCCCCTAACGCTGAGGAGTCTAAAATTTCCAAACGACCATCGCGTCCTAAGTGTAATTCCTGCGCAATGGCATAGGCAGTGGGACCTTGATCGCCGGTAATCATCACTGTATCAATGCCGGCAGTATGAAAGCGGGAGATCACATCAATTACCCCTTCTCGAATCGGATCCGCCATCCCGGCTAAGCCTAACCAGACCAAATGCTCTTCCATTTCACTTTCGCTAATCCCGCTATCTGCCATCCGGTAAGCAAAGCCCAATACCCGCAAAGCTTTTCCTGCCATTTGCTGATTCATATTTTCCAGTGATCGCCGCTGTTGTTTTGTTAAAGGCAAGACTTCCCCATCTTGTGCCCGATACTCACACCGCTGGATAATTTCATGAGGATTCCCTTTCACTGCAACCAGGCATTTTTCATCGCCAAAACGGTGCAGGGTACTCATTAACTCATGATTAGCCGATCGCGCATTCGTTGTCAGTAGCGGAAACTTTTCTCGCAAGGCGATGGGGTCAATCCCGGCATCAATTGCGATTTGTACGAGGGCATTTTCCGTTGCCGAACCGGCAAGGGTGTAGCTTTCCCCAGACCGCGTGACTTCCGTTTCGCTACATAGCACTCCCACCTGAAGTAACCACAAAGCTTCTTGATCATTTAAGGGCGCAATTTCACGGTCTTCCAAACGCCAGCACTGGTCATCCTCGAATCGAGCACCCTTAAGACCCACTCGCACATCTTGGACCACCATCTGATTACAAGTGAGAGTGCCGGTTTTATCGAGGCAGATAGTTTGTAGCGACCCCAAAGACTCCACCGCATCAATCCCCCGAATCAGAACCCCTTGGCGACGGGCTTCTTGAATGCCTAACGCTAAAATTGTGGTCGCGATCGCGGGTAAGCCTTCAGGAACAGACGCCACAGCTAGAGAAATGGCACTTTTGAGCATGGTTAACCAGCCTTGTCCACGTAAAACGCCAATGCCAAACTCTAAAGCACAAACAACTAATCCAATTAAAACCAGTTGTCCGCCCACCTCATCCAGTTGTCGTTGCAGGGGCGTTTCCGGCACAATCGCTTCTCCTGCCATCGCTTGGATCTTGCCAATTTCCGTTTGATTTCCCGTAGCGACAACAACTGCGCGTCCTTGTCCACCCGTAACCAGGGTTTCCCGATAAACCATATTCTCCCGTTCAGCCAGAGGAACTTCTTTTTGTTCCAGAGGGGTAGCAATTTTCGTCACGGGAAGACTTTCCCCAGTCAGGGGAGATTCATCAATTTGCAGATTATCACTACTCACTAAACGGGAATCGGCAGCAACGCGATCGCCGGTGCGTAAAATTAAAAGATCGCCGACCACAACTTCTCCCGCATCAATCGTTTGCTCACTGCCACTGCGAATGACTACTGCGAGGGATTTCCCTTGGCTTTTCAACGATTGAATAATGCGTTCTGATTGACTTTCGGTCACGTAGCCAATCACGGCATTCAATCCTACCACTCCCGCGATCGTCAAGGCATCCGCAACACCGCCGGTCACTAGAGAAATTCCCGCTGCCACTCCTAATAGAGCCACTGGCAGGGAATTAAATTGTTCGAGGATAATTTCCAGGTCTTCGCGACCCTGGGCTTCCGCAAAGGTATTCCGACCATATTGCTGCGCACTTTGCGTTACGGCTTCTGCCGATAAGCCCGCGGTTTGGGAAGTGCCTAACCGCTGCAATAGCCTTTCTACCGTTAAAACATGCCAATCACTGGTTTCCTCGTTGGTTGCCGGTCTAGGTTTTTCCTGGTGCTGAGGTTGAGGTTGCGCAGAAGACTTCTTTCCTGGCTGGTAACTGGCAATAATTTCTTCAACGAGGACTCGAATCTCTGAAGCCGGACGAGTAGGATCAAATCGAACCAACAAATTACCCGTTAAGGCATTTGCTTGGACTTGCTGAATTCCAGTCTGCTGACTTAACGTTTGCTGGAGATAATCCGCCAATTTTCGAGACCGATAAAGTCCCTCAATTTGGTAACGAATTCTTCCTTTGACACTATGTATTGCTAAAGTGCTAACCAATTTCGCTATTCGTGCATCACAATTGACATTCTATTCTTGAGAGTCCTGAACGTCCTGAACTGGGGTAGGGGAATTCCCATTTTCTTCCCCTGTCACTGTAGCATCAGCTTTCGGTAATGACCGATGGCGATCATGGAACTTCATAAAGCTATCGAAGCTATACCAAGCTAAGACATACCAGGGCACATCATCCAGTTGTGGACCTTTGAAAATTAATTGTCGCAGCGCTAATCCTCCGAAAAGAATTGGCATCAGCGATCGCGCATCAACCGTCCCCTTTGTCCCCTCCCGGATACGAGTATCAAACTCCGACATTCCTTTGAGGACCGTTTTTGCTAGGACCGAATCAGTTTGATCAGACACCGCAGCCGTATTTTCGGACTGAGAACTCGTTTCTCGTTCTTGGGCTAACTCGGCTTCCACTTCTGCACGGAGATCCTCAATCACCTCTTCTAAATGGGCAAAAGATTCTTTCCCCCGTTCTTGGAGCGCGATCGCTGCTTTCAAAACATCCTTAACCAAGGGCTGTTCAACACTTTCTGCCGTTGCCACCCAAATCGGTGCGAAGAAAAGTGCAGCGATATCTTCAAAACTACTTAAAGGTTGATCCTCTTGATCTTCTCCATTTGATTGCTGTGTCATTACCTTTTCTCCATGCTTAACAGTATTTAAGAAAAATGCCATTTCAGGGCTATCCAAGATCAAGGCGGTGAGTGTCAGGTAATTGTTGAGTTACTTTTTAGTGATGAGAACTCACTTTGGTTTTGACACAAGGAAGTTAAGCCTCTCCATCATAGCTAGTCTTATTTTAAATGGCGAACTTGCGATCCTGGTGCTAGTACTCTGTCAACTTTGAAATGATAGATTGAGGTGGGACAGGGGAGACAAGGAAGACAAGGAAGACGACAAGATCAGCACACTCATCCCTCAAGACAAAATTGATCGCCCACTAGTAGGGACAAACAAAAGAGTTGAATTCACAACCCCGTTTAAATCTTCCTCAACAGAGGAGTTTACTCTAATTTTTTCCAGAAGCGACAGTGATGGCAATGCGCATCGGGCAGGGGGTCTCATTTCCAATGACCGCTACCAATCGCGCGATCGCAGCTCACATCAATACATTATTTCGCTTTTGCTGATTTGAAAATTATCAGTAATATCGTAACTTTTAACGATATTTACACTTAACAGAGCACATTTAAGTATTATTCTTCATCACTTAAATTTCTATAAGCTGTGTTCTCACTGGAGTAAGTTAGCCATATCATTGACGTCAAAGTGGAATTTGCCTTCAAACAAGCCTTCTGTCGTTTTATGATGATTATTCAAATTTGAAAGCTAACAATTCTTGCAGGAGCAAACTTATGATAGAAGACGCTGTTCATCCCTATAATTCAGAAGTTTAGCCCAAAATTAAAAATTAAACCGAGATTCAGTGGATATACTAGATCAAATCTGCTAAACTGGGAGCAGTTAATCTAAATTCAGTGTTCCTTACTAAATAAAAAAGTGACTACGAGCACAGGTGTAACAATAAAATCACCACAAGGAAACTTAATTCCCAACTTACCTTGTGTAAACAGTAAAACTAAACGAATGATCGATATTCTGGGTGCTCTG
>CAZAYV010000150.1:0-9285 GCA_964489465.1 uncultured Dactylococcopsis sp.
GCTTTCCTCCCCCACCTGTCCCGAGGTGGGGGAGTCCCACGGATACTTTGTTGAAAACCATGAAAATGAGCCTCTCTAAAAAAAGTATCTCCTGGGTTATAGGCGGTCTTGATTAATTTAGATTGTAGGTTAGAACGTTTTTAAATCGTTATTGTAAACAATGGCTATTAATTTACAGAAAGGACAACGCATTTCGCTGAAAAAAGAAGCACCAAGCTTGACTCGATTAATGTGCGGTTTAGGTTGGGACGTCGTTGATCGTTCGCGAGGTTTAAATTCCATGTTTAAAGCAGATTATGACCTCGATGCGTCAGTATTGTGTCTCGATGAAAACGATAAGCTCAAAGGCAACTCGAATGTTGTATATTTTGGCAATTTGAGTCATCAGTCGGGAGCAATCACCCATTTAGGAGATAACTTAACGGGTGCAGGAGAAGGGGATGATGAGCAAATTATCGTTGATTTACCGAAAATTCCTACAGACATTGCGAAACTCGTTTTTGTTGTTAATATTTATGATGCCATTAAGCGTAAACATGATTTTGGACAAGTGGAAAATGCCTTTGTGCGTCTAGTTAATTTGGAAAATAACCAAGAAATTGCCCGCTATACCCTTTCTGGAAATGACTATCAAGGTAAAACCAGTATGCTACTGGCTGAGGTATATCGCCATAATGATGATTGGAAAATGGCTGCAGTTGGCAATGGTCTCGAATTAGATGGTTTACAACAAGTGGTTAATCATTATCTGTAAAGGATAAAATTGGCTATTGCGATCACTTGAGCAATGAATACTGCTTCTAGGGATTAGCGAATCATCTTTCAAGCATGAAACTTGCTGAATATGTTCCTGTAACCATCTGGTTCACGCTATATCCTGTCCAATACTTTGGAACGTCATTTCTGGCGCGGATGACGATTATCCGATTCAATAATGGGCAATTATGGTTACATTACCCAGGTGGCTTGGATGCAGAAACAATTGCGAGAATTCAATCCCTCGGCAAGGTAGCATTGATCATTGCTCCTGGCAACTCTCATCATTTTCATCTGTAATTCTTAAAAGGAGGTTATGATTTCAGTTCGTCGGTGGTGGGGTCGGTATGGTTCACAATTGATCTTAGTTGGATTGCTCTTGCTAACCGCAGGAATCATTCGACAGACACAAGCTGTGCCTATTTATGAATTATATTATTGGCTAACACGCCCCATTGAAATGGCGCAAGCGAATCAACAAAGAGAATTGACTAATGCCAGGATTCAAGAACTGGAACAGCAAGTTGAGGAATTACAACAACAAAATCAACACTTAAAGGAACTGTCCGGATATGTTAAAAATCATTCGACACCATTAAAAACTGTCCCAATTATTGGCCGTAGTGCAGATTATTGGTGGGAAGAGATGGCAATTGGTCTGGGTAGGAAGGAAGGGATTAATCAAGGAGATATTGTTACTGGGTTAGGGGGGTTAGTGGGGCGAGTAGAGCAGGTTACGCCTCACTCAAGTCTAGTTTTACTGATTAGTGATCCTAAAAGTCGAGTCGGAGTGATTATTAGTCGAAGCCGCGATATGGGATTTATTCGGGGTGAAGGAGAGCAACAAGTAGTGATGCGTTTTTTTGAAAAAGTCCCCGATGTAAAAGTAGGAGATAGTGTCTTGACCTCTCCGGCAAGTCGTTTGTTTCCCCCAGGAATTCCAGTGGGAAAAGTAACAGCTCTCAATTTAGATCAATCCCCTGCACCGGAAGCAACAATCACTCTCAATGTTCCCATGGAAAAATTGGAATGGGTTTTTGTTCAACCCAAGACAACTCATTAGCAATCCTAACTCAACTTTTTTAACCAACTTTTAGGGTTGGATACCTCAAAGGCTAATGAACTCGTTATTGAGGAGGAAATTAGTCCGAAAATCATTTGCGGTGTAACTTAGTTACCGTAAGAATTTCAGATTTTTGGAGATGTCTAATAAGAGGAGTTTACCGAATTTTAGCTTCTCCAATCAAAGTTAAACTCACCCACGTCCCTCGTTCATCGTAGCGACGCAGCAAACGTTGACGGTGGTTGGCATCGACCAACCATCCCGCTTCCAAGAAAAAAGGCTGACGATTTTCAATCTTGAGAGGGGTTGTACAGGATGCCCCGCCAGGTAAGAATAACACTTGTATGGTTTGCGCTCCTTCGGTAAATAGTAAACCGTGATCAGTCATCGTTGCCGAGGAGGAGAATTCCCACTGATCGGTTTTCAGGGTTTGCTGTAAGCGATTGCCTTGTTGGGTAATGCGAAGTTGCGTTCTGTAAGTTTCTCTCGGTCTTAAATCAGGATATAAGGTAATTGCTTCTCCCTGCCACTCTCCGAGAAGTTGCTCAACCTTTAAAGGTGGAGAAGGTTCGATGGTTACGCCTTGACGATGTTCTCGAATTAAAGTGATCGTGCTGAGTTGGCTTTGTTTGTCATAGAGGGGAACCAGTCGCAAACGACGGTCTTGGTCTAAAAAGCCTAATTCTGCCCCAAATTCGCTAAAGGGGGAAAACTGGCTGGATCCTACAGAAAACGCCCCGTTTTCAAAAACCAGGGTGTTGCGATTGAGACTTTGATACTCCATTGTCTGTTGAGAGGTGAGTTCTCCCCCCAATGCCGAAAATTTTTCAATGGTTTGCCGCACCGTTTGCTGTTCGTTTAACCCTTCTAAAGCAACGAGACTAGGCGTATCTTCGATGATTTCACCTTGGGAAGAAAGCCGCGTAAATGATCCCTCCCAAACCCCGAGATGAGTGAGTAAATTATTCCATTGTTGAGTCATATTGCTTCGTCATTCGTCATTGGTCATTCGTCATTTGTTATAGCGTTTCTTGATGAATTAGAGGAGAGCTTGATTCAGTTAGTGCAGTGTCTGAATAGCAAAACCAGTTAGGATCAAGATAAAATAAAAGACTGAGTGTAATTGAGGTAAGAGCTTTCCCTATGCAGCGGACGTTTCTTTTGGGAAAAATTCATAATTGTCGGATCACAGATAGTAACTTGAACTATATGGGGAGTATCGGCATTGATCAAGGGCTATTAGATGCAGCAGGAATTGAACCTCACGAACAAGTCCAAGTCCTCAATATTACGACCGGTGCGCGATTAAAAACCTACGCGATCGCGCTAGAAGCCAATTCCGGTAGAATTGAATTGAATGGAGCCGCTGCCCGTTATGGAGAAACGGGTGATCGTTTGATTATCCTCACCTACGGTTTACTCACTCCCGAAGAAATTCAACATCATCACCCGCAGATTGTTTTTGTGGATGAACACAACCACCCGCTTGATCCCATATTGGCGCAATCTAGCGTTTGGGTTTAATAATGACCAATCCAAAACCATGGCAACAGGGCAGTTTAATTGAAGTTGAAATTACCGATCTCAGCGATCGCGCTGATGGCGTCGGACGTTGGGAAGGGCGGGTTGTCTTTGTTCCTGATACCGTGACCGGAGATCGCGTCTTAGTTCGTCTTGTTCGGGTGAAACCCCAATACGCCTACGGTCAAGTGCAAAAATTACTCACCTCCTCTCCCCATCGCATTCGCCCCCACTGCATTGTGGCGGATAAATGTGGCGGCTGTCAGTGGCAACATATTGATTTAGCCTACCAGCAGCAAGCTAAACAACAGGTTATTTTAGATGCCCTCCAACGGATTGGAGGCTTTCCAGATCCACCCATCGCACCCATTTTAAGCAGTTCTAGCGGTCTTAACTATCGGAACAAAGTTACCTATCCCCTACAACGTTCAGCACAAGGAAACGTCCAAGCTGGATATTACCGCAAAGGATCCCATAAGCTGGTTAATCTTAACCAATGTCCCGTGCAAGATTCGCGCTTAGACCCTTTTTTAGCCCAAATTAAGCAAGATATTCAAGAACAAGGGTGGGGCATTTATAACGAAGCGAGAGGAACCGGGAAACTGCGCCATTTAGCGCTGAGGATTGGTCGCCGAACCGGACAAGTCTTATTAACGCTGATTACGACCGACTGGAATTTAGAAGGGATTGAAGAGCAAGCGCAAACTTGGTTGGACCAGTTTCCGGAATTAGTGGGCGTTTGTCTCAATCAAAATTCGCAACGGAATAATGTCATTTTTGGCAAGGAAACCCGCTGTCTTGCTGGTAAAGGGGAAATTGAAGAAAAATTTGCTGGGTTAACCTTCTTTTTGAGTCCTAATACTTTCTTTCAAGTCAATACGGAAACTGCCGAAGCCCTCTGTTCCCTCATTTTAGATAAACTCGCCCTCACCGGCACCGAAACGATTGTTGATGCCTATTGTGGAGTCGGTACATTTACCCTGCCTTTTGCCCGTCAAGCCAAAGCCGTTATTGGCATTGAAGCCCAAGCCAGCGCGATCGCGCACGGAGAACGCAATGCCCAGGGCAATCAGATTGAGAATGTAACGTTTCATGTCGGAAAAGTGGAGACGATTCTCCCCCAATTAGAAATTACTCCCGATTTGGTCTTCCTTGATCCGCCCCGAAAAGGCTGCAATCGCGCGGTTTTAGAAACACTCAGTACGATTCAACCGCCGCAACTGCTGTATCTCAGTTGTCGCCCGGCTACCCTCGCCCGCGACTTAAAGGAACTGACTCGCGCTGGCTACACCATTACCCTTGTCCAACCCGCAGACTTCTTTCCCCAAACTGCTCACGTCGAATGTGCCGTTTTTCTACAATGTGGAAATCCCCCAAAACAATAGGGGGGTTTTACCCTTGTCAGAATTCTGATATAATAAAAGAGAAAATTCTGATAAAAGATCAATCTGCTTTTGTTAGCTGAAGTAGAATTTTTTACCGAATTCTTCCTAATTAATCCCTTCATTAATGGCTTAAAAAAGTGAGGTAATAGCGTGTGATTGCATTATCACCCCGTCCAACAAAATGCAACTGGGGGACTGTCAGTTTTGCCTCAACTCTTTATCTGTGTCCCATTTTAGACCTCCTGGTGGCAAAAGTTCCTCAAGATTGGCAAGCAGAAATTCGGTTAGGATTACAGGAGGCGTTAGTGAATGCAGCGAAACACGGGAATCAACTTGATCCAGGCAAAACGGTCATTGTCCAGTATGCCATCATGGCAACCTCTTGTACTTGGTTGATTAGCGATAATGGGGCTGGCTTTGTTCCTCAATGTGGCTGTCAAGAAGATCCCTACAGTTTCCTACCGGATGAAAACTCAGAAAATGGTCGCGGCTTGTGTCTTTTGTATCATATTTTTGACGAAGTGGAGTGGAATCAAGAAGGAACAGCATTAAAATTAACTAAAAATCGCTGTTGATTATTTCTAGTTTCAAAACCTAAAAAAAGTCCCCCTAAAAATGGTAAGGTTGACACGATAATACTTGCCAAAAATGATAGAGGAGAACGTCTCTCATGATGATGAAAGCAAAAGACATTATGACCGAAGAGGTGGTCAAAATTAAAGGGTCAGCGACCATTGCCGCCGCTGTGACCCTAATGAAAGAAAAGAAGATTCGCTGCTTAATTGTGGATCGCCGTCGGGAAGGGGATGCTTATGGCATCATTACGGAGACAGATATCGTGAAGCAAGTAACCGCCTACGGAAAAGATCCCGAGGAGGTGAGAGTCTATGAAATTATGACTAAACCTTGTGTTGTGGTGAATCCAGACTTAGGAGTGGAATACGTTGCCCGATTATTTAGCCAAGTCAACATCCATCATGCGCCAGTCATTCAAGAAGAATTATTAGGCTTGATTTCAACCTCTGATATTCTGAGAAAAAGCGACTTTGTGGAGAAGCCGAAAGAGAAAATTTTAGCAGAAGAAATTGAAAACGCGATCGCGAAAGCCCGTCAAACTTGTGAAATTAAAGGTAGAACTTCACCGGAATGCGCGGTAGCTTGGGATGTGGTGGAAGAGCTGCAAGCGGAAGCGGCTCACCAAAAAGCCGAAAAAATGGAGAAGATCTCTCGAGGCTAAAAAATTGTTATGGATCACGATCTTGATATTGCCAGCATGATTGATCATGCACTGCTGAACCCAACGGCAACAGCAGAGGAAGTGAAGCGGTGTTGTAACGAAGCGTGGCAACATAATTTTCCCACCGTTTGTGTGTATCCCAGTGCGGTACGAGAGGCAACGGAATTTCTACATGGCAAAGCCCCACAAGTGTGTACCGTCATAGGCTTTCCCACGGGTGCAACCACAACTGCGACGAAATGCTACGAAGCAGCAGAAGCCGTAGAAAATGGCGCAGCGGAACTGGATGTGGTGATTAACTTGGGATGGTTGAAAGGGGGATCGCCCGAGTGGGTGAATCGAGAAATTGCCGAAATCTGTGAAGAAACCGGTGTCGTGATCAAAGCAATTATTGAAACCGGGTTGTTAACCCAGCAAGAAAAGCAATTAGCCGTGGAAGTGTGTTTAGATGCCGGGGTAACCTTTATTAAAACCAATACCGGTTGGTTTGGGGGGGCAACAGTAGCCGATGTCGAATTGATTCGGGCGATCACGCGCGGTCAAGTCGGGATCAAAGCCTCGGGGGGGATTCGGACGCTAGAAAACGCGATCGCGCTCATTGAAGCAGGGGCGAATCGTTTAGGCACCTCTCGTGGTTTACAACTGATCCAGCAACAGGAGAAAATCAGTTATATAGAGGATGCGGACACTTAGGCGTTCCCTGCTATGGTGAAAGTTGGTGTCTTACAAGCCAAGCATGAGTAAAACTTATCAAGCAACAGGCATCAACTTAAAAGGAATGCCCTTTGGGGAGCGCGATCGGCTGCTGACGATCTTGACCGCAGAATATGGTCTGATTCGAGCCGTTGCGGGAGGAGCGCGTAAGTATCAGTCCCGGTTGCGGGGACGGAGCGAATTATTTGTCGTCAACCAATTATTACTGGTGAAAGGACGTTCTTCCCTCTATCGCCTTACCCAAGCGGAAACGGTGTGTACTTACCCGAAGCTGAGTCAGCATTTGGGTAAGCTTGCCATTAGTCAGTATCTTGCTGAAATTGTTCTTTGTTTTGCTCTGAGCGATCAACCGCAAAATGAACTATTTACCCTTTTACAAGAACATTTACATCGCATTGAACAGTGTGCGGTTTCGGCAGATGCCTTTCCCGAAACTCTGTTCCCCCTACTGAATCAAGGAATTTTTCATCTTTTATCTTTAGCCGGTGTTGCCCCTCAGGTTCATCACTGTTGCCTGAGTCAACGTCCGCTCAAAATCGAGGAAAACGACCCTCATTGGCGAGTTGGCTTTAGCTACCAAGCCGGGGGCATTGTTCTGCAGCGGGAAGAACCGGTTAATGATTTCCTCGGTAGCGGAGAATTAAAAGTATTACAACACTTATCACAATCCACCCTTCCTTCGGGATTTTCAGCAGAAACCGCTCATTTAAAAACGATTGAAAAACTGTTACGTAATTATACAGAATATCATTTTCACCGTTCCATTCGCTCTGCCAGTTTGGTGGACACCCTTAGCCATGAACAATTCACAAGGAACAATTAACCATGAAACCTTTTAAGCTTAGCATCCAAGCAGTTTCTTATTTCTAATTGCCTAATCTCCTCACTTTCGGGGAAACCGAATCCAATTCCACATCGCAACAATGAAGCAATAACCCAGAAGCAATAACCCAGAACAAGTTTAATGAAACTATCCGAACAAGAACAAACGAATTCGACAACGCAAACCACTGATATTAATGCTCAAACCCCTGCTGAAGAAAATACACAGGGGTTTCTTCCCGTCCTCAAAAATTACCGCTTTTTAACCCTCTGGAGTGGGCAAGTCTTTTCGCAACTGGCGGATAAGGTTTATCTCGTCTTGATGATTAGTATTATTGCCAGTCACTTCCAACGGGCTGACCAGACGATTAGCGGTTGGGTATCGGCGATTATGATTGCCTTTACCATTCCAGCCGTTCTGTTTGGTTCCCTAGCTGGCGTCTATGTCGATCGCTGGTCGAAAAAAGGGGTTTTAGTGGGAACGAACCTCGTGCGAGGGCTTCTGGTCTGGTCAGTGCCAGCGCTCCTGTATTTAACTCAAGATCTGTCTCCGTGGTTTAATTTACCGGTTGGCTTCTGGGGGCTGTTAATCATTACTTTTTTAGTTTCGACCCTAACCCAGTTTTTTGCCCCGGCAGAGCAAACGGCAATTCCCTTATTAGTGAAGCGTAAAAACCTCCTGCCGGCTAACTCCCTTTACACGACCACCATGATGGCTTCCGTGATTATTGGTTTTGCGGTGGGGGAACCCTTATTACAGCTGACGGAAACCTTTGCCCACTGGCTAGGACTGACTTGGGATTTTAGTAAAGAGATTGTTGTCGGTGCCGGTTACGCGATCGCGGGACTGCTTCTGATTCCCCTCAATCCCCAAGAAACCATTCACACGAACGACGAACGACCCCATGTGTTTCAGGATATTTGGGATGGGGTGCAATATTTACGCCAAAATCATCGCGTCCGCAATGCCATGGTGCAATTAATTATTTTGTTCTGTGTGTTTGCCGCTTTAGCCGTGTTAGCAGTGCGCTTAGCCGAAACCCTACCTAACTTAGAATCAGATCAATTCGGCTTTATTTTAGCAGCAGCGGGGGTGGGCATGGCAGTTGGTGCTGCATTCCTCGGTAATTGGGGACAAGCCCTCTCTAGGGCGCAATTGGGCTTATGGGGCTCATTTGGTATGGCAAGCGCTTTAGCGGGCTTGGCCTTTTTTACTGGCGATGTCACTGCGGCGTTTATTATGACCACACTCTTGGGCTTTTTCGCTTCTTTAGTTGGGATTCCCATGCAAACAACTATTCAAGAAGAAACCCCTGAAAACAAACGGGGAAAAGTTTTTGGCTTGCAGAATAATGCTGTTAATATTGCTTTGAGTTTACCCTTAGCGCTAGCGAGTGTTGCCGAAACTATCTTTGGTTTAGAAACGGTTTTATTGAGTTTAGCCGGAATCGCGATCGCAGGGGGACTCTTAACTTGGTATATTTCTCAGAAGAAGACCAGTAACCATTAACAAGTGGTTATTGGTCGAGGCGTTTTCTCAAACGTTTTCTTCCTCTTGGCGAGTGGTCACTGATCAATATTGGCTGGATAATCTTGCAGCCCACTTTTTGATCACTGTCCACTGCCCGTTATTCATTGTTGAGTTTTTAGTTGCATGCACATCGCCTGGTTGGGAAAAAAATCACCATTTTGTGGGAATGTCACCTACAGTCGCAATATTACTCATGCCTTGCTAGAACGTGGGTACGAGGTTAGTTTTTTCCATTTTGCCCAAGAAGAAAAGACAT
>CAZAYV010000151.1:0-9279 GCA_964489465.1 uncultured Dactylococcopsis sp.
ACTGTCTGGGAAAATAGCTCAGTGCCAGGTTCTTTCTTTACCCCCTCCCCCCTTGATCGGGGGGATCATTTTTTTAGGATTATTTCATAATATTTTATTGAGTGAGATAGAGTGGGTTACATTTTGTAATTGATACATTAGGATCGAAGAGAAGATATAAACCCCTTTTGTCGGGACCTCAATTGTCAATTCTTAATTGTCAATTACATTCAATCATGACTCCTAATCCTCTTATTACTAACTCAGTTGAAAAACTCGACTATCGGGTTACAGTCGGTGATGTTGCGGCTGAAACTGGCTTAAAACTACGAGATGCCCAAAAAGGCTTAGTCGCACTAGCAGCGGATGCAGGTGGGCATTTGCAAGTCAGCGAAACTGGCGATATTACCTATCTTTTTCCAAAAAACTTCCGTGGTATTCTGCGTAATAAATATCTACGTTTACGCTTGCAAGAGTGGTGGGATAAAATTTGGGGTGTTTTGTTTTATCTCATCCGAATTTCCTTTGGCATTGTCTTGATTGCATCCATCATTTTAATTGCAATCACGATTTCTTTAATTATCATTGGCGTGCAAATGAACTCAGACGAAGGAGATTCTGATAATGGTATGGGAGGCGGAGGAGGATTTTCCTTTGGCTTCTTCCCCTTTTGGTTTGGTCCTGATTTATTCTGGTTTTTCTCGCCAGGATACTACGAAGCTGATGAACCAATTGCTAGACGAGAGAAAACAAAACCAAATCGTCGCCAAAAAAGTGAGTTAAGTTTTCTCGAAGCCATTTTTTCTTTTCTTTTTGGTGATGGTAATCCGAATGCAAAATTAGAAGAACGGCGCTGGCAAGAAATCGGAAGTGTTATTCAACAAAATAAAGGTGCAGTTGTTGGTGAACAAATTGCCCCCTATCTCGATGATATTGATGCTAACAGTTGGGAAAATGAAGATTATATTTTACCGGTTCTAACCCGATTTAATGGGGTGCCAGAAGTTACAGAAGAGGGGCATATTATTTATTATTTTCCAGACTTACAAGTAACAGCAACTATGCAGAAGCAGGACGCTGTCCCCTCTTATTTACAAGAAAAATCTTGGCAATTTACCAAAGCAAGTAGTACCCAAAAAATGATTGCCATTGGATTAGGAGGACTGAATTTAATCTTAGCATTAATGCTAGGGTCTCTCTTGTCAGGAGAAATCGCTGCACAAATGGGAGGATTAGTTGCTTTTGTTAATGGAATTTATGGTATACTACTTGCTTATGCAATTGGTTATTTGATAATTCCTTTAATTCGCTACTTTTGGATTCAACAAAAAAATAAAGGCATAACTTCTCGCAATGAAGAACGTTTTCGACGGGCGCGAATTTTAGGAAGTAATGATCAAGAATTACACAATAAATTACAAGAAGCGCAAGCGTTTGCTTCACAAACTGTTTTAAGCGAGGAAAACATTGCTTATTCTACAGAGCAAGATTTAATAGAACAAGAAGCGGAACGTAGCGATCAAATTGATGAAGACTGGAAACGTCGTCTATCATCCTGATCAAAACTGATTCTGCACACTAAAGGACAGTAAAAACTAATTGCTTCGTCAAATAACTTTGACCTTCATAATTCGTTACACTAGCAACAGTTTAATTGAATAGTGTGACAAAAAAAACTAGATGCAACAACGAATTAATTTTCAATTACTAAAGCGATTTTGGTTGATCGCGCGCCTTTATTGGTTTGGTGATGAAAAATGGAAAGCGAGAGGGCTATTACTTGTCATTACCCTCATGCTGATTACTTATACAGTTCTCAGTGTCATTCTCAATCAGCAACGAGGAAATTTAATTACTGCCCTCTCCCAAATGAGTGAAGATCAATTTTGGAGTGGATTACTGGTCTATTTTGGTGTCATTCTCGCCTATATTCCTTTATTTGCAGGGGCAAAGTACTTAATCGATCTCTTAGGATTATTTTGGCGCAGATGGTTAACGGGACGTTTTCTCGATCATTATTTTCGCGATCGCGCTTACTATAAATTAACCTCTTATGGCGATATCGATAATCCTGATCAACGGATTTCTCAAGATGTTCGTTCCTTTACTCAAGAGTCACTAACTTTTTTGTTAATTACTCTTTCTTCTTTATTTCAAGTGATTGGATTTAGCGGCGAATTATGGACCATTTCTTATCCTTTAGTAATTTTTCTATTTATTTATGCAATCGTTGGAACTTTAATTACAGTGGGCGTTTTTGGCAAAGCATTAGTTCGCCTCAACTTTGAACAACTGAAACGAGAAGCTAATTTTCGGTTTGGTTTAGTTCGCATTCGGGAAAACGCTGAATCCATTGCCTTTTACCAAGGAGAAGAACAAGAAGAAAGCCAAGTTAAATTTCGCTTTGATGATGTTTTTGATAATTTTAAGCGCTTAATTTTATGGCAAGATTTAGGTTTAAAGTCTTTTACTAATACGTTCCAACTGATTACATATGCTATCCCTTTTTTAATTTTGGCACCGCGAGTTTTTTCTGGAGAACTGGCAGTAGGGAAAGTAACTGAAGCGCAAGGGGCTTTTTTACAAATCTTTTTTGCTCTTGATTTTGTCATTACACGCTTTCAATCTTTGACCGAATTTGGTGCAGGAATTAACAGAATTTTTGGTTTTGCTGACTATATTAATCTTGCTGATTCTGAAAAAGAAGAGAAAGACGAAAGTCCTAATCCAACAATTGAAATGGTCAATGACCAGCAGATTGCAGTGAAAGAATTGACCTTACAAACCCCCAATTATCAACGCACTTTAGTGCGAAATTTAACGGTTGATATTCCCCAAGGCGGGGGGCTACTAATTATGGGCGCAAGCGGCTGTGGTAAGAGTTCTTTACTCCGGGCAATTGCTGGTTTATGGCAATCGGGAAGTGGTAAAATTATCCGTCCTCCATTGTCAGAAATTCTGTTTTTACCCCAACGTCCTTATATGATTTTGGGAAGTTTGAGAGAAGAATTAATCTATCCGAAAAAAGAAACAGAGTTAACCAACGAACAGCTAGCAGAAGTGTTAGATAAAGTTAATCTTCCCCATCTCATTGAACGCTTTGGCAGCTTAAATATTGAAATGAATTGGGGAGAAGTTTTGTCACTAGGAGAACAGCAACGAGTTGCGTTTGCCAGAATTTTAATTAACCGACCGCGCTATGTCGTTCTCGATGAAGCAACGAGTGCTTTAGATATTGAAAATGAAGAAGCACTCTATGATCAATTGCAAGCCATTGAGATGACTTATGTTAGTGTTGGACACCGCCCTACTTTACGACAATATCATCAACTTATTTTAGAATTATCAGAAGATCAATCTTGGCAATTGAAACCCATTACAGCACCAATAGAATCATGATTTTTCCCGGTGAAGTATTCGCAGAAACGAAAGAATTTGATACGAATATTCGGCAATTGTTGCCGTATTATGATGAAATGTTAGATGCGATCGCGCTGTGTCTGCCTCCTCAAAGTAGTAGCATTTTAGAGTTAGGGTGTGGCACCGGCGAACTGACCGTAAAAGTCCTCAAACAGTGTCCCCATGCAGAACTGGTTACCGTGGATTATTCTCCGCGCATGATTGACTTTGTGGGAGCGAAATTAGATGCTCAAGGAGAGCGCGATCGCGTCAAAACGCTGCAATTAGACTTTGGGGCTTGGGCCAATGATGAAGCGGATGCTGAAGTCGGAAGCCGATTTGATGCTATTATTTCTTCCCTTGCCATTCATCATCTCACTGATGCAATGAAAGGAAAACTCTTCCAGAAAATTGCGCGTTCTCTCAACCCGGGTGGACAATTCTGGAATGCTGATCCGCTACTTCCCGAATTTCCTGAACTGACCGATATTTATCAACAATCTCGCCAACGTTGGGCGCAAAAACAAGGTTTTGATCTCGAGGCAGTGCGCAGTAAAATTGGTAAAAGCGATACCCAAGGCTATTCCAGTCAGGATCAACTCGCCACCCTTGACAGGCATTTCCAAATGTTAAAAGAGGCGGGATTCTCTAAAACAGCAGTGATTTGGAAATACTATAATCTTGGTGTTTTTGGGGGATTGCTCTAATTGAAATTTCGAGATATAATTTTAGATTGTGTCTCCTGCTCGGATCAGGTCGGACATTAGTCAAAGCGAAACTTTCGCTACCTGTACGGCATTTTTAAGGATTAATCATGAGTTATGCAATTGTAGAAGCCAGTGGAACCCAGATTAAAGTTGAGCCGGGTTCTTTCTATGACTTAAACCGTTTGCACGTTGATGAAGAAGGGAACTATACCTTCGATAAAGTCTTACTCATCAATAATGACGGTGAAGTGACAGTGGGTCAACCCTATATTGAGGGGGCAACGGTACAAGGAACCATCATGAGTCACTTGCGCGGGCGGAAAGTGCTCGTCTATAAAATGAAGCCCAAGAAAAACTATCGTAAAAAACGGGGACACCGCCAGGAATTAACTCGCGTCATGATTAATTCCATTAGCCTCAATGGTTCGGTGATTGCTGAAGCTGACAGCACAGAAAGCACGGAAACCGAAGCAGTAACGCCAGAAGTTGTAGAAACCGCTTCTGAGTAAAATTGTAAACAAGAAGATTGAATAAGAGGATTAACAATGGCTCATAAGAAAGGAACAGGCAGTACTCGTAACGGACGGGATTCTAATTCAAAACGTCTTGGCGTGAAACGTTACGGCGGACAAGTGGTTCGTGCTGGCAATATTCTAGTCCGTCAGCGCGGCACTAAAATTCACGCTGGACTCAATGTAGGTCGCGGTAATGATGATACATTATTTGCCCTAGTTGACGGCGTAGTCAGTTTTGATCGCTATGGAAAAAGCCGTCGCAAAGTTAGTATTCTTCCTGTAGAAAAGGCAACCACTGCTTAATCATTAGCCCAATCAATATATACAAACTATTTCAGCCCTCTCTCAAGCTAGCAAGAGAGGGCGAAATTCTAGTTTCTGATTAAGCAAATAGCAAATTACACAAATACAAAGTTAGCTTCAGTTAGTGAATCTGCTTCCACATTTAACAGCACTGCAAGATCTTGGTCATTCACGCCAATGACAGTGTTTTCAGGGGTCTCTTCACTCTCGCCAATACTGAGACCAGAGAATTCTAAGTCAAGTCCTCCTAACCCAAGAACATCTTCTCCAGCAGTAAAGTCAGTAATAATGTTGAGTTCATTAGGCAACTGACCTGCTCCTAACCAGAACTGATCTTCACCAAGTCCACCGGTTACAGTATTATTGCCTTGACCTTCAGAGAGGAAGAAACGGTCATTATCGTCACCCCCAATGAGCCGATCATTGTTGCCAGCAATAAAGATATTGTTTCCAGACTCTCCATAGAGGCGATTATTACCACTCCCTTGGGAAGAATCAAGGATATCATCCCCACCACCAGCAAAGATGCGATCATTGGTGCCAGCAAATAATTCGTCGTTATCGTTACCTCCATAAATTCGATTACCACCGAGAGTAAGGGAAGCATCAACTAGATTATTGCCATCGCCAGTGAAGATGAGATCTCCATCTCCTTCAAAATCAATGGTGCCTTCTAAAATATCGTCCTCAGAGCTACCAAATATAGGTAATCTTGGCTGTTCTGGAGCTTCTTCTGAACTCAGCAAGGCTTCCTTCATCGTTTCAAAGATGTGAACCAGATCGATCTGGTTTTCAATCCCAGGAACTTGCTCCCCGAACACTTCATATCCTTCTCCAATTAAGTTATCAAGAATTTCTGAACCTTCACCTTGATAATAAATTGGAACAGGGCGGTTGGTATGGGTCCCCCACTGGTATTTATCTTCTGCATCCGATCCCCAAAAGTGTCCAGCTTCTTTGGGATCAAATGCTTCCGTGAGAGCTTCCGGACCTTTTTCACGATAAAGTTCAGGGAAGTTATCATTTAAGGTTAAGTAGTGATCGTGGTCAGGAACAACCATCAACAGATTTTCTTCCCAACCGCCATTTTCTTCAATCCAATCCACGACTAATTCCACTGTTTGGTCAAGATCTTGATGCCGACCCAACATGGCATCTAAATTATTGTCGTGAAGAACCCAATCATAGTCACCGAGTTCCAGTTGCAAGAAAAACCCATCTTCATCCTTACTTAGAAAGTCTAAGGAAGATTGAGCCATATCCATAATGGTAGGGTTTTCATCTAGTTCTCGCTCAATGAATTCTTCCTCGCTTTCACCGGGCATTAAAGGACGAGCATATTCGGGATCAACAAATTCTCCGTCTTCGCTCTCAAGTTGAGAACTGCGGTGGGCGAAGGTATTATAGCCCGTGCGGTCGTAACTCCCATCTCCACTTCGCATGGGCAGGTTCCCATTTTGACCCCGAGCACCATAGAGACCGAAAAGGCGATCACCTGCAGTGGGATCAAGCTCTGCCACGGTTTCCATTAATTCTTCTGAAGCACCTGGACCACGCTCAAGGAAATTAACTCCATAGCGATTATCTTCAGCATTAGGATTATTGCTGAGATGCTCGTAGTTGTCTTCAGTAATATAGCGCCAGTTGAATTCACCACCTGTTCCACTGAAGTTTCCTTGATCCAAAGGATAGCCACCTCCTAGCATGAGGTCAACTTCTGTATCACCCCGTAACATCTGTTGCAGGACATTATCCATGTCCGGATAATCTGCATCGAGCTTATTACGATGGTTAACGCCAACGACTGGGCTCGATGGGGTCGCATGGTTAACAGGCACATCAGAGATTGTCCCAGTGGATTTGCCCAGTTCTTCGGCGATGTCCATGATGCTTTCTACTGGTTGCTCAAAGAGATCAACCCCTAAAGCAGGATTATAAGTTTTCTCGCCAGCGAAAATATTTGTCCCTGCTTGGGAAGAGCCAGTATATCCTTCTTTAATATATTCCTTGTCAGGAGTCGTCCAAGGATTGGGACCGCCTCGCTCAACATCCCAGCCAACAAGATTTCCTCCCTCAGGGTCTTGTTCTGGGTTAAAGGTGGGATCAAACTCAAAATTTTCCTCCTCAAACCCTTCTCGAAGTTCTCCTTCTCCGGTAGGACGCTCAAAAGGATCTCCCTCAAAAGCAGAATTGCCTTTATCGCCATCAACAGTCATTGGGTAGGTGGTTGCCCAAGTGAAGCCCTCTAGCTCCATAAAACTTGAGCCTTCCCCTTTCCCTTCAGTGAAAAAGTCATCAAGGGTTTCTCCTTCATGTCCTTCATCGATTAATTTCGCGATCGCGCCGGCACGGGCCATTTCCCATCCCATCCCATCGGGAACAATTGTAATAATATTTTTCGCCATGATTTCAAATTTTCCTCACTTGAATTTAAGCCTTAGCTCAGCTTTTTTTTTAAAGTAGGCTGGAAAATTTAAACTCTATTTATTTTTAGATAATCAATTTTCTAAGTTTTGATTAAATCATGTGTAGATCGATACATATCTGATCGAATTTCTACGACAATTACTAAAAACAGATCATTACGGTCTAAATGGCAAAACGCTAACTCATTAATCCAGTCAATTTTGAAGACGCCTAGGGTTTATTTCATCAACTCAGTGTCTCATCTCATTTTGCCTTCTCTGGATGTACAGGAGAGGGATTTCCATTGCCTCCCGTCCGATCAAAGAGTCGGAAGCTCAAAGATGTGCTGAAAATGGCATTGAATTCACTGAAATGCGGGTCGCTTTTGATGGGATCACAGTTGTTGTGAACCCTGAAAATGATTGGGCAGATGCCATAACAGTTGAGGAACTAAAAACCATTTGGGAACCGGCAGCTCAAGGGTCAGTAACGAACTGGAATGATGTTCGCTCTGAGTGGCCCGATGCGCAAATGAGCTTGTTTGGTCCTGGTTCTGACTCGGGTACCTTTGACTATTTCACAGAAGTGATTGTTGGGGAAGAAGGAGCTAGCCGAGGCGACTACACGGCCAGTGAAGATGACAGTGTTCTGGTGGTTGGCGTGGAAAACGATCAAAATGCTCTTGGCTATTTTGGTTTTGCCTACTACGTTGAAAACCAAGATGGTCTGAAAGCACTTGGAATTGATAATGGAGAAGGTGAGCCGGTTAAGCCCAGCCAGCAAACCATTGAAAGTGGTGAGTATGCGCCTTTATCTCGTCCACTGTTCATGTATGTGAGCAAATCTGCTATGGATAAGCCCCAAGTAACCGCTTATGTTAACTTTTTCATGGACAACGCCCCTGATCTAGTTGGTGAAGTTGGGTATGTTCCCCTCTCCCGAAGCGCTTACGAAGAGCAGAAAATTGCCAATTAAAATTCCTTAGGTTGGACTGGAAATTTGCGATTAGCTTCATTCCTAAACTTAAGATGCAGAACTGTTAATTGTTCTGCATCTTCCTGCTGTCATCTCGAATAAGGCAAGGATCTTAACTGGTGAGGAGCACGAGGAGCGATAAGTCCCGCGCTCTATCCGATCGGATGAGCGGCGGGACGGGGCGTTCAAGGTGCGGAAATGAATTCCGCACACAGCCCCTCATCCATGGACTCCTCGTGTGAGTCGAAGCCTTCGATCGGCGGAGACGAACATTACCACCGACAAAGATTTGTGGTAATATTGATTGATGCTAACGATGAACTACTCATACCGCATCTATCCAAACCAGCAGCAAGAAGAAAGTTTGCTGGAATGGTTGGACATTTGTCGGGGCGCTTACAACTACGCACTACGCGAGTTGAAAGATTATCTCGCTTCCCGGAAATGCCCAATAGATCGGTGTAGTATCGAGAAAGAATATATCATTCCTTCTGATTACCCATTTCCTGGGTATCACCAGCAGCAAAACAACTTACCGGCTGCAAAAAAGAAAGTCCCAAGACTTGCAAAAGTACCGTCTCAAGTGCTTCAAACCACTATTAGACGATTGCATGATGCTTGTGACTTTTTTCGCGCCAGGGGATATGGGTTTCCTAGGTTCAAAAAGATTGGTCAGTTTAAATCAATCCTTTTCCCTCAATTCAACCTTTCACCTATTTTTGGGAATACAATCAAACTGCCCAAATTAGGTAAAGTTGTGTGCAACTTCCATCGACCGATTCCAGAAGGATTCAAAGTCAAACAGGTCAGAGTGGTGAGAAAAGCAGTTGGTTGGTTTGCCGTTCTCTCTATTTCTTCCGATGTAGATGTACCACAAGTTGGTTACTGGGGGAGAGCGGTAGGTGTTGATATTGGACTTCTGGATTATTTAGCGACTTCTGATGGGTTTCGTTTACCCAGACCCAAGTTTTTCAAGGATCTCGAAAGCGAGCTGA
>CAZAYV010000152.1:0-9264 GCA_964489465.1 uncultured Dactylococcopsis sp.
GATACGGCGACCACCGAGATCTACACTCTTTCCCTAACGACGCTCTTCCGATCTTTGCGTCGGGCGTTTGACCAACTTTATCCCCAAGAAATGACCAGTCGGCGTGTGCTTGTCTTTACCGATGGCGCAACCTTTGATGAAGATCAATGTGAAAAAATTGCTCCCGAATTAAGTGAATATAATATTCCCATTACTGCATTAGCCGTGGGAGAAGAATATAACGAAAATCTCCTAACCAAACTTAGTGATACAACAGCAGGAAGTCTATTTCATGTGGTAGCAGGAAGCGCGATCGGAACGCAAGTCGCAATTACTCATCTTCCTCAAACTATCCTTGAAGAATATACTCGGGCTCAAGAAGATGTTATTAATAATTTAGCGCTAACCATCAAAACAGTAAAAGGGGTAAAATTAACTCGTTTGGTTCGTGCTTATCTCACTCCTGCTGAATTGAGTCTTGATCATGACCCTTATCCCATTGGGAACGCTTCTGCAAACGATGAGACAATTTTTATTCTAGAATTTACGATTCAATCTCGTCCCGCTTCTAGGGTTCGCATTGCACAATTAGGGTTAACTTATGATGTTCCAGGGAAAAACTATCGCGGAGAACTTCCTCCACAAAACTTAGTGGTGCAATTTGTAGAAGGATCTAATGTGGCGACTCCTGTCGATCAAGAAGTCATGCACTATATGCAGCAATGTAATATTTCGGATATGGTAAAACGAGCCACACAGCTTGCAGAAACTGACCCCGATAAGGCTGGAGAAATGATTGAAAAAGCCCGTCGGATGACCTTAAAAATGGGGAATCAAGAATTAACTGAATCTCTTAGTGGCGCACAAGAAGAACTCCGAAAAACGAGGAAAATTTCTGCTGGAACTCGGAAAACGGTCAAGATGGGCGCGAAAGGAAAAACTGTAAAAATGAATAGTGATGAGGTCAACAATGAATTAACAGAAGACAAAATTCGTGACCTGACAGGGACTTAAATCTGTATTCCTAACTAAGAACCAATAACAAAAAACAAAGAACGAATAAGGAGAAAAATAATGACAATTACTTGTGATGCTTGCGGTTACGATAATGTGGAAGGAACAGAATTCTGTGAAGCCTGTGGTTCGGAATTAACGGTTGCAACGCCAGAACCTGAACCAACGCCAGAACCCGCACCGACTCCTACACCAACATCAGATCCCACCCCTGCAACTTCAGAACCTGAACCCATTCCAACACCAACTCCCATTCCCTCTACAGTGAAACTGGTATCAAAACTTCCTGATGCGCCCATTACTGAGTTTCCCCTAGAAGAAGAAAGTGCAATTATTGGGATTTTTGACCCTGATTTAGGTCCCGTTGAGATTGATTTAGAACAGTTTCCTGGAAGTGATACAGTTTCCCGTCAACACGCAGAAATCTATCAAGAAAAGGGGGTTTGGAAAATTCAAGATTTAGGGTCAACGAATGGTATTTTTCTGAAACCCTCTGGTCAAAGACGCTTTGGCGCGAGGATTACGCAACCTGAAGCCTTAAATATTGGCGATGAAATCGCGATCGCGAAAATTCGTTTTCTCTTTCAATCTGCTTAAAACGACTGGTTTAACAATCCCCCCAACTCCCCTTTGAAAGGAGGGCTAAGGGGGAATCGGTGTATAGTGAACTTTTTAAAAATGGATGTCCGAATCGCCAAAGACAAAAAATTACTGATTAATGATATTTCTGTCACCATTGCTTCTTACCTTGGTCAACTTGCAACAGGTGTTGATTATTTTGAAGTCCATCTCCAACCCTCTGATCCTGAAACCACAACGATCCAAAAAGCCTTGTTACGCATTGGATCAACCGAAGGGGCGTTAAGTCGAGAACTTGCACTCAGAAGCGCGATCGCTGCGTATAAATTGATCGGAGAACTGATCACTTACAGCACAGAAGAATCAGTTATTATCGACACTCAATCTTTCCAAAATGCAGTGGCGGATAACGACTCAGAAGAAATTCCACCAGATGAGGAAGCGGGAGACTATTTAGAAGAAGAATTTTATGAAGAAAAACCCCTCACTGACGACTCATCATCCCAGAAATATCTGGTGATTACGCCTCTCCCAAATAACAGTTTAGCGGGTTGGCTGACACAAGAACCCAGCCTTGAAAACGCCCTTGCTATAGCCAGTCAACTCTGTCAATGTTGTCGTTATCTTTATCAACAAGGCTGGTGTCTAGTGGATGTTTCCCCCCAGTTTCTCCAAATGGGAACACCCATTCAAATTTATGACCTCACCAGCGTTTACCCTGTCGAAGAAACCTTATCCGTTGGATTGCTAGGAAACTACAGCGCACCCGAACTGTCTTATAGCAATCATCCCATCCATGCTTCTATGAGTAGCTACATGGTCGCAGCACTACTCTACCACGCCATTTATCATCAATCTGTTTCCCCCAATGAACTGAACCTTTTAGACGATCAACCCATCCCCAAACTTTACCAACTCCTTAAAATCGGCTTGTCTGTCATTCCAGAAGAACGGTTTTCTCTAGAACAACTCCTTAACCTTCTCCTTCAAACTCGCCAAACCTTACGCCGTTCCAAAATAGAATGGTCAGTTGCAAGTGCATCCACAGTCGGACTTTCCACGAATCGTTTCACGAATGAAGATCACTATGGTGTCAAACAGCAGGAACTCGGAACAAAAGACTATTTGATGTTAGCAGTTGTAGCAGATGGAATGGGGGGAACCGCCCAAGGAGAAGTTGCAAGTCAAACCACTATTGAAACCATACTCAATGAACCGATTCTACAAGACTTAAACACAGCCGAAGATTGGCAAAATTGGCTGATCCAATTAGTAGAAAAAGCCAACGCTGCAATCAATGAAAAAACCAAAGAAGGCGGAACTACCTGTAGTCTAGTCTGCATCAAAAATCATCAGTTAATGATTGCTCATGTGGGAGATAGTCGAATTTGGCTACAACGACATGGCTTTATGTGTCAGCTAAGTGAAGATCATTCCATGGTCGCCATGTTACTCGCAAGCGGTCAACTCACTTATGAAGAAACCTTTGATTATCCAGAACGAGGTGTTTTAACCCGTTCCCTTGGTGCTAAATCTCGATTAAGTCCAGGCTATATTCAAACCTTACAACGATTTGGAGACAATAATTTTCTTCCTCTTGAAAATGGAGACAGAATCTTTCTCTGTTCTGATGGCGTGTGGGATTTAGTCTCTGCAAGCGAAATCGCTGAGAAAGTTGAAACGGCTGCATCTCTACAATCAGGAGTTGACGCAATCATGGACTTGATTTTCCAGCGCGGTGCGAATGACAACGCCACCCTTCTCGCCCTGAAGTTTTCCTCTCATCCTGTTCAATCTTGCTAAGTTTAATATATGTAGGTTGGGTAGTTCCATGGAACGTCTCCACGCGAAACCCAACATTAACTGTACACGATCGCGCTAGGAGGTCAAAATGTTGCAAACTCCCACCTCTCCTGAAAGTCAAACCCTATTACTTGAATTACCCACCTCGATCGCGCTGTCTGTTACTCCAGAACAGTTTACGGCTTTAGCAGCAGCGAATCGAGACTTACGACTGGAAAGAACATCTCAAGGAGAATTAATTGTGAATCCACCCGCAGGTTGGGAAACTGGAGAACAAAATTGGAAGATTGCTGGGGAACTATATCTATGGTGGCGCAATACAGGTGAAATTGGAAAAGTCTTTGACTCCTCCACAGGCTTTATTTTACCCAATGGCGCGATTCGTTCTCCCGATGCGTCTTGGGTGAGTCGTGATCGTTGGGAAGCCCTAACGCCAGAAGATAAAACCACCTTTCCTAAAATTTGTCCAGACTTTGTGGTGGAATTACGGTCTCGTAGCGATCAACTCAACCCCCTACAAGAGAAAATGCAAGAATATCTGGAAAATGGCGCAAGATTAGGATGGTTAATTGATCCGCAACAGCAACGAGTGGAAATTTATCATCAAGGGAAAGAAAAAGAAATCTTAGAACATCCTACCGAATTATCAGGTGAAGACGTTTTACCTGAATTTGTTTTAACCTTAAGTCGAATTTTAAATTGAAAGCGCGATCGCGCTAGGAGGTCAAAATGTTGCAAACTCCCACCACTCCCGAAAGCCAAACCCTGTTAATTGAATTGCCAACCTCGATCACGCTGTCTGTTACTCCAGAACAGTTTACGGCTTTAGCAGCAGCGAATCGAGACTTACGACTGGAAAGAACATCTCAAGGAGAATTAATTGTGAATCCACCCGCAGGTTGGGAGACAGGAGAACGTAACTGTAGCTTAACTGGACAACTTGATCGCTGGTACGAAGAAAATGAAAACTTAGGAAAAGCCTTTGACTCCTCCACAGGCTTTACCTTACCCAATGGCGCGATTCGTTCTCCCGATGCGTCTTGGGTGAGTCGCGATCATTGGGAAGCCCTAACGCCAGAAGATAAAACCACCTTTCTTAAAACTTGTCCAGACTTCGTGGTGGAATTACGGTCTCGCAGCGATCAACTCAAACCCCTACAAGAGAAAATGCAAGAATATCTGGAAAATGACGCAAGATTAGGATGGTTAATTGATCCGCAACAGCAACGAGTGGAAATTTATCGTCAAGGGAAAGAAAAAGAAATCTTAGAACATACCACCGAATTATCGGGTGAAGATGTTTTACCTGGATTTCGTTTAAGTTTGAGTCGAATTTTAAATTGAAAATGCAGAAAAAATGTCTATTACTTGTCCCTCTTGTTTAACTGAAAATGACGATACGGCTTCCAGTTGTATGGCTTGTGGTACGCCTTTCCAAAATCATGATCAGCAAAGCAATAATACAGCTTCGACTTATCATCTACCTCCCAAAACCTATCTCAAAAGCAAACGATATCGTATTGAGAAAACCTTAGGCGAAGGAGGATTTGGAATTACCTATAAAGGCGTTGATTGTCAGACTCAAAAAACAATTGCGATTAAAGAACTTTGGCCAGAAAAAGCAGTGAGACAAGGAAGAGATATCACTTGGTCATATAATATTCCTCCCGCAGAACGGAAACAACAATTGCTAAAGTTTCAACTGGAAGCGAAATATCAATCGCAATGTCAACATCCGAATATTTGTCAGGTTTACGACTGGTTTGAAGAGCATAATACCGCTTACATCATTATGCAGTTTATTTCTGGAAAAACTTTATACCAGTTACTGCAAGAAAATCAGTCCCTTCCAGAAGCAAAAATCAAGAAATATTTTATTGAAGCAGCGCAAGCCCTGAGTGTCATTCATGAAAATAATTTATTACACCGTGACTTAAAACCCGATAATATTCTAATTGATACTGAAGATAAAGCTGTTATTATTGACTTCGGTGCAACCAAAGAATTTATTGCGGGTCAAACCAGAGAAATGAGTGTTACTTTAACTGCTGGCTATGCTCCCTTAGAACAATATAGCTATAAAAGTAAACGGTTTCCTGCTACTGATATTTATGCCCTTTGTGCTTCTATTTACGAAGTGGTAACGGGTCAACTTCCTGAAGCAGCAGTGGAAAGATTAAATGCCAATAATGCTGATACACTGATTCCCCCGCGACAACTCGCCCCACATCTATCCCCTTTACTAGAAAAAGTTATTCTTACGGGACTCAATTTAAGAGTGGAAAATCGCTTTCAGAGTGCAGAAGAATTAATTGCTGCTTTGCAAGGAAACTTTGTTTCTCCATTGCATAAAAAAGCCCGTAAACTAGTTGAAAATAATCAATTAGAAGCAGCAGTATTTACTTATGAAAAATGTTTTGCTAATGAGCCTGATCATGCAACGGTTGCCATTGAACTAGCCCTAGTTCAATCTCATTTAGATGATCAAAACGCAGAAAATGCTGCTAAACAAGCCCTGCAACTCAATCCTCAAGAAGGAAAAGCCTATGGTATTCTCGGACTGATTTTCTGTCGCCGAAGTCAGTGGCAAGAAGCAGAACAAAACTTGAAAAAAGCAATACAATTAACCTCAAAAGAAGGTTGGATCTGCTCAAATTTAGCTTGGGCGTTAGGCAAACAAAAAAAATGGCAAGAAGCGGAAACTGCTCTGAAACAAGCCTTAGTGTTTAATCCTCATTGTGCTTTTTCTTTAGGCTTAAAAAGTTGGATTGCCAGTCAACAAAAAGAATGGAAAACTGCCATTAAAGGGGCAAGAAAGGCTCTCTTTCAGTTGAAACAAAACCCAAGCATTGATGTTTTTCTAGTTAAAGAATGGGTGTATCCTTGCTTGTTAATTGCTTTAGAGAAAGCCGTGGTTACGAAAAATGCACAAGATGTTGAGCGCTGTGTGAATGAATATCTTAATGAAGTTCCTAATTCTAGTTTTGCTTTGGGATTTAAGGCTTGGAAAAAATCTCAATCAGGAATTAATCAAGAGAGTTTATCCGACTTTCAAAAAGCATCTAATTCAAACGAAATTCCTGGTTGGGTGATCATGAATTTAGGAACTATACAAGAACAACTGGGGGAAATTCCAGATGCGGTTCAAACTTATCAAAAAGTGATAAAACGGTTTCCCAATGATGCTTTGGCTTATTTAAGATTGGGAACTTGCTTTGCTCAGATAGGACACTGGGAAAGCGCGATAACCCAACTAGAAAGATCGATTGCTTTAGAGTCAACCAATCCTACTGCTCATCATAATTTAGCTTGGAGTCGCTTAAAAGCAATGATTTCATTTCAGCAAAAACAAAATTATCATCAAATTATCAAGACATATCAGAAAACAGTTCAGCTCTATGATGAACAATATCAACAAAATCTAGTAAATAAAATTAAAAATACTTTTGCCAATGTTGGAATAGACTTAAGTGATATTTAATCTCAGATATAATTAAGGGATAGCCAACATATTTTTCAAGAGAGAATTTAATAAATTGGTGCTTGGGCTTCACCTAAGTACAGGACAAAAATTGTAAGCATTCAAGAAACTGATGGTGTTTGATATCTAAATCATTAACAATTGAACGCAGATGGTCAAAACCATAACAAAAAAGACTTTTTTCTCTTCGCCCATGTTTCTTCACTTTGAGGTGCGACCCGAGCGCGGGAAACCCGCGCATCGGAAAGCGCACCTTGAGAGGAGTGTGAGAATGCAACCATTCCCCAACTTTCATCGCCCAGCACATCGCCAAAGACATGAGAGCCATATTGTTTTCTACTCTCAATAGGGCAATGAGGACTACTAGCGAGGAAATTTAGCCGGGCTCCGTGCCAACCTAATAAGGGTTTCAATAGTCTGACAAAGTAAGTTAATCTGTTTCGTAGGGGTTTCTTGGTCATGTCTAGTAACTTTCCATGAAACCCCTTTTCTGTCTCAGTTGGCAACCCCTCTTCTCATTTTTTGTCCTGTACTGAGGAGCTTCACATAATTTGCCTTTCTAATTGACTTTTTTCCCATTTCCTTAAGTGGTTACCAATGTCCAAACTAAAATTGAGGGAGAAGGCGAGGGGTGTGATTTTAAGATAGACTGAAAGACCAACCTCAAATCATTCGTTATGGAGTTATGACAGTCGTCAAAACAGCCACTGCTCATTTAGTCGAAGTGTTTTCCGCCATTCAAGGAGAAGGATTAAACGTCGGAACCCGACAAATTTTTATTCGGTTTGGCGGTTGTGACTTACGGTGTCAGTTTTGCGATAGTGCTCATACCTGGGATATAGACGCACAATGTCGCATTGAAAAAACTCCCGGTCAGCGAGATTTTGAAGTTTATCAAAACCCGGTAGAAGCCGAACAACTCCTCAGTTGGGTTCATCAACAAGAGCAAGCTCATCTTCACGATAGTATTAGTTTAACGGGAGGAGAACCGCTCTTACACGCCAAATTTTTACAGCAGTTTCTGCCCAAATTAAAATCTTTAATTCCGTTACCGATTTACTTGGAAACCGGGGGACATCGACCGCAACAGTTATCCCTCATTCTTGATGATCTTGACAGCATCGGGATGGACATGAAGTTACCCAGTGTGAGCGGCGAAAAACGATGGGATGCCCATCGAGAATTTTTGCGACGTTGTTTTCCGGAAAAGGAAATTTTTATCAAGTTAATTGTTTCAGATCAAACGAGTTGGGAAGATTTAGACCAAGCGAGAACGATCATTACTGAAATTAGCCCTCAGATTCCTGTCATTTTGCAACCAGTAACGCCCATTGCCGGAGAAGCCATTCTGCCGCCGACGCCAGAACAAGTGCTCGCTTGGCAGGGGTTCTTGAAAGAGGCTTTATCCATGGTGCGAGTGATTCCCCAAACTCATAAAATGATCGGTCAACTTTAACGATGCCCACATTCTCGTTAAAGATCAAAAAATCGAGATTCTCTCAGCGAAAATCTCGATACATGGCTAGAAATTCCTAACAACTTAGCGTTGTAAGTTTTTACGTTTGGCTTGACTTCTGGAAGCTCTCGGTGCCCGTTGACGGGGTTCTGGTTCCGATTCTGGGGCTTCCGCTTTCCCTTTCTGATCAGTTTGCATTTTGGCTTTTGCTTTCGATGCGCTCCGGCGAAGGGCTTGCAGGCGAGTTTCGTAATTTTTACGATTACGGCGATTCGGGGTTTGCTCGATTAAGGTTTTCAGAGCACTGCCTAGGCTTTTATAGGCATTGGGAACACTATACCCAAAACGAGTCGCCAGCGCGATCGCTTTTTCATCGGCATCAATTAGGGCTTGCGTTGTTTTTTCGCCATTATTTTTTTGCCAGAGTCGATAGCCAGAAACACCACACAAACCGAGCGCTAAGATTAAGAGTAAACCATCTTGCACCCAAAGCTCACCAACCGCACCCCCTAGACCAATGGCAAGGGCTGCCATTTCCCATCCTTCTTTCGGGATAGTGTCATTCTGAATGCGAGCAACTTCGTGCCAAAACATTAAATTACGTTGGTCTAGGGAGAGATTCTCCCATTTGCCAAGGTCAATTTGAATTTCCACCTCATCCCGACCAATTTCTTCGCTGCGAATAATGGGGGGATTCACTTCTGTCGTTGCCTCAACGATAACCCAGCTTTGCAACTCAGGCGGTAGCAAGGTTTTTAAACGTCGTAATTCGTTCATTTCGGCTCTGGCAGAAGCAGTGGCAAAAGATGTCATGTCAACCTCCTTGACGAGAAACCGAGTCTTTATCTCGGCTTTTTGTTATGATCGATGTGCTGGTTATCGGCTATCTATCCCCACAGTATTGGTTAAGGGACTATAGGTCTACCATCCCTAATATACAATAGGGGACGCT
>CAZAYV010000153.1:0-9075 GCA_964489465.1 uncultured Dactylococcopsis sp.
AATCATCAGGGGGTAAACAGTTAACCCCCTTGGAGTAGAGAGAAAGGGAGTTTCTCCTTCCCTTTACCCTTTATCCTTTTCCCTAGTGACTAATACAATGTCAAATCGCAAAACGCTCTCGCTTACCACAATTGAACTGTCTTATCTCGAATGGGGCAATCCAGAAAAACCCCCTTTACTGCTCTTACATGGCTTAGCCGATCAAGCCCTGGTCTGGTCCAGTTTGGGCAAAGAATTAGCACCACACTACCACATTGTTGCCCCCGACTTACGCGGTCATGGCGAAAGTAGTAAACCTGATGAAAATCATTACACCTTTCCAGAAGTCATCGGAGATTTAGAAGCGTTATGTGATCATCTCGGTTGGCAATCTGCCGATATTTTAGGGCATTCTTGGGGAGCAAAATTAATCCCATACTGGGCACAACAACATCCCCAGCGTTTTCGGCGGATGATTCTGGTTGATCCCTTTTTTATCGGCAAACTTCCCAATTGGCTGAAGATTACCTTTCCCATTCTCTATCGCACTCTCTCTACACTAAAAGGAATGGGACCTTTTACTAGTTATGAAGAAGCGGAATCTCAAGCGCGTAACCTGGGAAAATATCAGCCGTGGAATGACCTGCAACAAGCGGTTTTTGCAGCGAATCTGGAACAGAAATCAGAGGGTTGTTGGGGCAGTAAATTCACGATTCCTGCCCGTAATGGCATTTTTAAGGAAGTGATGCGCGTTGATGGCTTAACCCATCCTTTAAATATTCCCACACTCCTTATTCTTCCGGAAAAGGGACTCAATCGTATGGAATGGCAATTGAAGCCTTATCATAAGTATTTAAAGCAGTTAGAAATTGCTTCCATTCCAGGGAATCATTGGGCATTTTTAGGGAAACCAGAAACCTTTAATCACACTGTTGCCCAATTCTTACAAACCTCTTGACTCTTTGTAAGGAAGTATTATCTTGACAATGTTAGATTTTATTTGAAAGTGCGCTCGCCAATAGATTGCTTCAAGCGAGAGTGAGTAGAACGAGAGCGATTAATCAAATGTTGAACGACTAACTTTTCAATCGCACTGCTTGGTAACCTCCACCTTTGCGGGTGTTCGATTTCTTGCTTCTCTGTTGTCTGGGTTGCACTCATCAATTATCTTTCTCCAACTCAACCTCTGAGTAGGATAGGATTTTTGCTTTTTACTGGCAAATTAGCATTCACTGAACGTGGACTCTTGGCGATCGCGTCAGATGGCGGAAGTTAATTTAACATTGTCAAGCTAATGACTACTGAAATTGTGACAGACTGACAAGGCTTCCCGTTGATTGTTGTCTAAAGTTTCTAGATAATCTTTCAACCAAGAACAAGCATAGTCAAGGGGATTCAAATTCATTACTTTGTCTAAATTCCAGAGGATTAAGGTCGTACCGTCTCCCCCAGAGGCTAAGTGCAATCCGTCTGGACTAAAACTAACTTCCATGACGCTTGCCCTATGACCGTAAAGCGTGGTGAGATATTGCCCTTGCGATGACCATAAGGTGACTGTTCCATCCACCCCCCCAGCAGCAATCATCTTCCCGTCAGGGTTAATATCGACGGTACTAAAACGCTGATTGTGTTTTCCTTCTAACTTGTGTAATAAGTCTCCGCCAGGTGTCCAGAGTTGGACGGTTCCATCTTGACTGGCAGAGGCAATCATTTCACTGTCAGGAGAAATGGCAACGCCCCAAACCCCCCTTTCATGCCCTTCCCAAATCTGCAACACTTCCCCTGCGCGATCGCGCACCCAAACGGTTCCATCTTGACTGGCGGAGGCAAAAAACTGACGGTTCGGGCTATAAGCCAAGCGCCAAACCCGACTTTCCTGTCCCTCTAAAATGTCGCGAAATGTGCCATCCATCCCCCAGCGCTCGATGGTGCCATCTTCGGAACCAGACAAAATTTCTTTACCGTCAGGATCGGCAAGCAATATGAAAGAGGAAGCAAATAAGGGACCGATTGTGGCTTGAACTGAACCATCCAATCCGAAAACTGTGATTTCTTTTTTGTTATTTGTGGTCAGAATAGATTGACCGTCAGGGGTAAACTGAATTGATCTCCCATAATCTTCTGTTAAGCGCAGGGGTTGAGTTAAAGCGTTTCCTTCCCGTTTCCACAGTCGGGGCAGTTCTGCTTCTGTTGTAACCCATTTGCCATCGGGACTAAAATTAATTTCCCAAATCGTCCCTTGATGATCGTAGTTGCGAGTTAAGAATTCTGACTCTGATCGCCATAGCCGTGCGGTTCCATCCGCACTCACCGACGCGATCGCGCTTTCATCATCACGCCAAGCAACACTGCGTCCCCCTGCTTGATGACCAAGAAATGATCGCAGCAAAGCGCCATCCTCTTGCCAAATTTTCACCGCGCCATCTAAACTGACCGAAGCGATTTTTTTGCCATCATCGCTCAAAGCAACGCCCCACACTTCTCCCTCATGGGCGGGAATGGTTTTCAGCAGTGTGCCGTCAAGTTGCCAAAAGCTAATCGTTCCCTGAGCGTCAGCAGAGATAATTTCTTGACGCAGGGGATGAAATTTGATGTCCCACGCGCCCCCAGGATGAACGGAAAATTGATGCAACAATTTCCCTGAACGTTCCCAGATAAAAACCGTTGCTTCCCGCGACATACTCCCTGCAACTAATTCCCCGGTGGAATTAAAATCCACACTCCAGAGTGGATTGTTAGGCTCTGTAAACGTTTGCAGTAACTCCCCCGATCTCGAAAAAAGTTTAACCTCAGTGTCCGAGGAAGCGGTGGCAATGGTTTGATTGTCTGGACTCCATCTGACTTTCCAAATTGGGTCTTGATGGGCTTTAATCATCCATTCCTGCTGCACTGCGTTTAAATCTTCAATATTCCACAACGCCAGGTTTCCCAGCAGATCAACGGCTACCAAGCTCCGACCATCTGGGCTAATATCAACGCTAAATGTTGTTACTTCCATTGGTAAGGTTGTGATTAAGGTGCCATTGGGTTGCCAAAGTTTAACGTTTCCCTCAACGCTAACCGTTGCCAGACAGCGATGCCTACGGCTCGGTCTCCGACCTACGCGAGGACAGAAAGCCACATCTAGCGCTTCTCCATCATGAAGCAGACGGTTAAACTCATCTATGCCAAAAATCGCGGTCTGAAAAGCCCGATCTAAGTCAGTTGCGAGGCTTGGGTCAAGATTGGCTCCTTGGGCTTGAACGGCTGCTTGAATGGCTGCTAAAAGTGCATCTAAACGGCGTTCTGAGGCAAACAATCCTTCTGATGCGGAAACCAGAGAACGGATATTGCTGACCACAGCGCGACGATATTGAGAGTACGCGATCGCGCCTAATCCTGCCACAAAAATCAGGGCAAGACTAATCCCCCCTAGGGCAAAACGTTGCCAACGATTCACCCGCTTTTGTTGGTGCAGGGCGGTTTGGGCTGCTTGCGCTCGTTCTGCATCTAACTTTAACTGAAGTTCTTGGCGATCGACGGTTTGACTAGCGCTTAAAAACTCATAGTCGAGATCGCTCAAACTTTTTCCCTGCGCCCAAGTTTGAGCATCAATCAGGGCTTGACCCCGCAATAAGCGAGAGGTATCTTGATAGTTGGAAGTTTCCCACGCCTGCAAGTTTTCTGCATAGGGACGCAGTTGCGCCAGTTGTCGGGCAACCCAATCTTCATTAAACACGGCTCGATAGATCGGATTTCTAATTTTTAAGGTTCCCGCTTCTCGGACTAATAAACCGCTTAAGATCAGGTCGATTTGTTCTCGACTGTTATCGCTAGCAATGGGTTCTCCAGCAAGCAGTCTTTGATAGATGCCTAAGATGCGTCCCACTCGCTCTGAGTTCCGCAACAAACGATCGGCAATCGTTCGCAGATGTTCCGGTTCGTCTTGGGATTCCCAACGTTCAATCAGGCGCGATCGCGCTATAGTTTCAACCCCGGCTTGTTCTTCCCCTGCTGATACCATATCTGGATCAACTGTTGTGAGAAGCTTGCAGAGTTTTTGCGTGAGAAACGGTTGTCCCCCTGTTTGTTGTAAAACAGCTTTAATGATGGTTTTTGGATTTTGCCACCCTTGAAAACCGGTGAGCAACGGTTGAACTTCTTGCCACTGGAATCCAGTTAAGGCAATGGAACGTCCGATATTAAAGGGAGTACGTTTGGGGTCATTAATCAAATCGCCGGGAACCGCAACTCCAAATAGAGCAAAGGTTAACCGTTGATAGTTCCGATTAATCGCCCGTTGGTTATAGCAAAAGCGAATTAAGGCAAAAAAGTCAGTGACCGGAAAGTCTAGGGCTAAAATGCTATCGACTTCATCAATAAAAATAATGAGGGCTTGCTGGGGATAATGGGGTAAAACAACCTGTTCTAAAATAGCTCTCAATTTCTGCACGGGAGAAAGCGTCTCTTGTTCTTGCCACCAACTGACGAGGTGAACCGCACCGAACAGATCAAACTGTAACCAGAGTTCGCTGGCAATGCCGAGATACCATCGTTCCGGCGTAATATTTTCACTGCCGATAATGCTGAGATCCAGCCAGACGCAACGGCAGCCTTCTTTTTCCAAGCGCGATCGCGATCGAACCAATAAAGAAGACTTCCCCATTTGTCGGGAATCAAAGATATAACAATATTCCCCTGCCTTCAGGGCTTGCAACAGTTGATGATCAGCGTTTCGCTCAATATAACAAGGAGCTTGTGTCGGTAAAGCCCCACCCACTTGATAAAAAAAATCACTCCCCATAACCCTCTAGGCAATTCCTAATAATTGTTGTTCAAAATACTGACGGTATAAGGTACAACTAATTTGACTTTTATGACCTTGAATGGTGATTAATCCTAACCCTTCGAGTTGGTAAGCTGCGATCGCATCTAGTTCTATACTCTGATTTGTTTTTAACAGTTGTTCCATTGCTTCTCGCAAAGCGCGATTCTGCTTGAGAATGGTCAAATATCCCTGTAGATGATGGCGAAAAATACCATTGAGATCTTCAGCTTGCTTTAAAAGATGAGTCAAATTGAGGTCCCCCCGAGACAAGTGGTAGAAGGCAACATTTAGCAAATAGGGGTGTCCGTTTAAAAAGTCAAGGATTTGTTGTGCCTGATCGATCCTCCACTCTTCAAAACCATAACGTTTTGCCAACTCTAATGTCTGTTCTAGATTGAAAGGAGACAGTTGAATCGGTAATCCCACATTAAAAGGAGATTTTGACCAGTGAAGGGGGATATACATTTCTGTAGAATAAGACAAAACGAGGCGTATTTTTTGCCACACTTGATTACTTTTTGAAAGTTCATAGCAGGAACGCAGTAATGGTAAAAAATCTTGCACTACTGTTGGGTACTTAAAAACTCGATCTAGTTGATCGAAAATCAACAGGAAAGGGGTTTGGATCTGGGATAAAACTCCTTTTTCTAGAAAATAACGATAGCTAAACGTACTTCCTAAGGTATCTTCCCAATAATCTTCCACATATACAGGCAGTTGTAATTGCTCAATCAAATTACAACAAATCCAATAGAGTAACCGATCCAAAGAAGCGAGAATTTCAGTCTCTGCTGCTTGGAAATCAAGAAAAACAAGGATGAACCAATGATCGATCCCGTAATTGCGGTACTTTCTCCTCTTCCTTGGTCGGAAGTAGCAGGTCGCTTAACCCTTGCTGTTATTTTAGGAGGAATGATTGGTTGGGATCGTGAATTTGAAAGTAAATCAGCTGGTCTGCGAACGAACATGTTGGTGAGCTTAGGGGCAGCTTTAGTGATTTTAGGCGTGTTACAGAGTGGAATTGGTCAGCAAGACGAAAGCCTAGTGGGGCGGAGTATTCAGGGAATTTTAACCGGTGTCGGATTTGTCGGCGCCGGGGCAATTTTACAACGAGATAAAGTTCATGGACTGACTACAGCAACTGCCATTTGGATTTCTTCAACTTTAGGGATTGTCAGTGGGTTGGGGCTTTGGCAACTTGGATTAATGGGCTTGGGGTTGACCATGATCATTTTGCGGGTTATGAAATTATTAGAAAAGTGAGCCTTAATCAGCAGAATTGCTCTCATATTGCTCTGGTGCTGATTGATAAATTTTAATTTTCATAACTTTCTTGCAATGACTGAAAGTCGTTGTTTTTATTTAAGCATTTAACGCAACTAGAATGAAAATAGACAAGGCAGTGGTCAAGGGAGGCGATCGATCATGTTGCAATCTCATCTCACGACGAAGCAGGGACTGAGGAAGGGAGAAATTGTCGCGCTGCGAGGAACTGTGGTCGATGTGCGCTTTTCGGATCGCCTCCCGGAAATTTATAGTCAGCTACGCGCCGGCGAAAAGGGAGAAGTGATCCTAGAAGTGGTGAATCATCTCAGTGCTCATGTCCTGAGAAGTGTAGCGCTAACTTCAACCTCAGGCTTATCTCGCAGTTCACCTGTTACCGATATGGGAGTCCCGTTACAGGTTCCAGTGGGAGAACAGTTACTGGGTCGGGTGTTTAATGTGTTTGGGGAAACCATTGATGGCAAAGATCCGATTGAGGGAGGAGAGTGGCGCTCCATTCATCAATCTCCCCCCGCGATCGCGCAACATACCACTTCTTCCGAAATTCTGGAAACAGGCATTAAAGTGATTGATTTACTCTCTCCGCTCGAAAGAGGGGGGAAAGGCGGGTTATTTGGCGGTGCGGGTGTGGGAAAAACCGTCTTAATCACCGAATTAATTAATAATATTGTGAAGCAATATCAAGGGATTAGCCTCTTTTGCGGGATTGGAGAACGGGTGCGCGAAGCGGAAGAAATGTACCGGGAAATGCAAGAGGCGGGGGTTTTAGACAATACTGTCATGGTCTTTGGGCAGATGAACGAACCCCCAGGGGCGCGTTTTCGTGTGGGTTTAGCGGCATTGACGATGGCGGAATATTTCCAAGAAGACACCAAGCGCGATGTTTTACTGCTGATTGATAATATCTTTCGCTTCATTCAAGCGGGACAAGAAGTTTCAGGATTATTGGGACGACTCCCTTCACGAGTGGGCTATCAACCAACTCTAGGAACAGAACTCGCCGATTTTGAAGAACGGATTGCCAATACCGCCAGTGGGGCAATTACTTCGGTGCAAGCGGTCTATGTGCCAGCGGATGATTTTACCGATCCGGCGGCGGTACATACCTTTGGGCATTTATCCACCTCGATTGTCCTTTCACGGAAACGGGCAAGTGAGGGGTTATATCCGGCAGTTGATCCCCTGCAATCGAGTTCTAAAATGTTGAATCCCACCATTGTCGGCGACCATCATTATCAAATTGCTCAAGCGGTTCGGCAGACTTTAGCCAACTACGAAGAATTAAAAGATATTATTTCCATGTTGGGCTTAGAAGAATTATCGCGAGAAGATCGACAAGTGGTGGGTCGCGCCCGGCGGTTAGAACGATTTTTAACGCAACCGTTTTTCACCACGGAGCACTTTACAGGGAAAAAAGGAAAACTCGCCACCCTCGAAGAAACCTTAAGCGGCTGTGAGCGCATTCTCAATGATGAATTTGCCGATGTGCCAGAAGGAGCGCTGTATATGTTGGGCTCGATTCAAGAAGTGCAACGGGAGGCGCAACCAAAATGATGCAACTGAAAATCGTTTTACCGACGAAGATTTTTCTGGAACAAGAAGCGCAGAAAGTAGCAGCAGAAGCAGAAAACGGGGCGTTTGTCCTCTTACCCCAGCACATTGATTTTGCCACTTCCCTAGTGCCAGCCATTCTCTCTTTTAATGACAGGGATCATCAAGAACAGTTTGTGGCGGTGGATGAAGGCATTTTGGTAAAAACGGCGCAGGACGTTTTAGTCTCGGTTAAACGCGCCATTGGCGGGAGTGATTTAGAAGAACTGGAACGATTAGTGGATGAAGAATTTCGCCGTCTCGATGAAATTGAGGAGAAAACCCGTGCCGCGATCGCGCGCTTAGAAGTGAACTTTAGAAGACATTTATACGGTTCAGGAGGATAGCCATGAATACAGAATCCCATAGCAAACCGTCTGGAAAATCCCGCAAACAGTTTCAGGAAAAAATCAAACAAAAATTATTGCAACGCCGTCGCGCCCGCGAACAGGAAGAACGACAAGGCATTTGGTTCGGACTGGCCATGATGGGAATTGTGGGCTGGTCGGTTGCTATTCCCACGCTCATTGGCGTTGCCATTGGGATTGCTTTAGATGCTGCTTTTCCCCAATTGTCCCCAGGAATCCTCCTGATTTCTATTCTGATTGGGCTCGTCTGTGGTTGCCTCATTGCTTGGTTTTGGGTGCAACAAGAAAGCGAAAGTGAAGAAGAAGATTCAGAATAGTTTAAGGATAGATCAGAATTGTTTGTTGAGGAGTCATAATGGTAAGCGAATTTGTGGAAAAAATCGTGGCAATCCCTTTTGGGTTTGTTCTCGGGAGTCTCTATTTCTGGGGGCTTTGGCAGACAACCCAACGACTCACAATGACACGCGCGCCCCTGCGATTATTTCTAGTCAGTTATTTTGGTCGTTTAATACTGGCCAGTCTAGGATTTTACTGGATCGCGCAAGGGGGTTGGGTTAACGTTCTGCTTTGCTTGTTGGGGTTTTTAATCGCGCGATCGCTGCTGATCCGACGCTGGGAACCGAAACCCTATCAAGAGGAAAATTAAAGTTTGACGGCTGCACCTAACAGCGAGGGATCACCCGATGGAAATTAGTCCCGACAATATTATATTTTGGCAACAAGATTGGCTGGTGATTAACGCCACTTTGGTCTATAGCTGGCTGGTGATGCTGATTTTAGTGATTGCCTCTTGGCTTGCCACTCGTGATTTAGTGGTGGATCCCAATCGCGTTTCCCGGTGGCAAAATACCTTAGAAATTATTGTTGAGCAACTGAACACGCAGATCCGAGAAGGCATTCGTCAAGAACCGACACAGTTTTTACCGTTTATTGGCACACTCTTCTTATTTATTGGCGTGTCCAATGTTTTGACGCTCTTTCCTTACTACGAATCGCCAGCGGGATCCTTATCCACCGCTGCTGCCTTAGCGATTTGTGTTTTAGTCG
>CAZAYV010000154.1:0-8992 GCA_964489465.1 uncultured Dactylococcopsis sp.
TAAAATCCAACAGCGCCTCAGCTAAGTCTTCCAATTGAGAAATAGATAGGGTTTGGAGTCGCTGTTCTAATCCCGAAGATAACTCCCCAAATCGTCGTCGTATTGGTGGATTCACAATTAACTTTCCTTGGGCAGTTCTTTCTAGTCTTAAATCTCGGTTGGCAGTTGCTAAAGCGGTAAACTGTTCTGGAGTAACGTACAACGCGATCGTTTTCGGTATGGTAAGGGATAGGTTTCGATTTTTGGAGTTGTAGGAGTTTGTACCATTTTGAGGAAAAGATTGTTGAGCTTCGGGAATCTATTTTCATCATAATCGTGGGCTTCTACACGCTTATTCCAGATGGAATGAGACTTTGCGCGATCGCGCCGGCTAGAGATGCGATCCAGCGTGATCGCGCTCCTTAAAGAGATTATAAAATAGCCATAGTTAGAAAAAGGAGAAAAAATGAGATTTCAAGAAATCATCGAATCCATTGAAGCGCTATCGGCTGAAGAACAAGAGTATTTATGGGATTTAGTCCGTAAACGTCGAATTGAACACCGTAGAGAAGAAATTACGAATCATGCGGAAGCCTTAAAATTAGACTTTAAGGAAGGGAGGGCTAAACAAGGAACAATTGATGATTTAATTGCTGATTTATTAGATGATGAAGATGAAAGTAGTTTGGAGTAATGCTTTTAAGCGATCATTTAAGAAACTGGTTAAGAAAAATCCACAGTTACAAGAAAAAATTATTCAAGTGTTAAAAGCTTTAGCCAATAATCCATTTACCCCTTCTTTAAAATCTCATAAGTTAACGGGAAATTTAGCCAATTTATGGGCTTGCTGGGTAACTTATGATTGTCGAGTCATTTTTGAATTTAGTGAGGAAGAGGAATCAGCAGAAGCGATCATTTTCTTAGTCGATATTGGTAGCCATGATGAAGTTTATTGAGTTGATATTCAATTAAATATATATACAAACAGCGCGATCGCGCTTTCAGAATTTTTGGCAAAGGAAGTTACCATAGAGCCAGTTTGAGTCATTAGCTAATACAAGTAATTAGCCTTTATGGTAAGCAACGAGAAGCAAATCTATAACTACACAGTCATTTTAGAAAAAGAAGAGGACGGAGGCTATCACGCCTTTTGTCCACTGCTTAAAGGTTGTCATTCCCAGGGAGATACCTTTGAAGAAACAATCGAGAATATTAAGGAGGCAATTGAATTATATATCGAAAGTTTAAGAGCCGATAATCAACCAATTCCCAAAGAGGATTTAATTGTCAAGCCATTAACAATTTCTTTATGAGTCAGGAACCTAGCGTTACTGCTAAAGATTTTATCAAAGTTCTTAAAAAGCTAGATTTTTATCTGGATCGTCAAAAGGGAAGTCATGCTATCTACAAAAATCCTTATGGACGTAGAGTTGTTGTACCAATTCACGCAGGAAAAGACCTTAAAAAAGGAACATTCTTGGGAATAATTCAAGATATGGGGATTGATAAAGAAACATTTTTTCAATTATTGCAAGAGTAAACTTATTCTTGTGGGATGACCCTTTGCGCGATCGCGCCGGCTAGAGATGCGATCCAGCGCGATCGCGCTCCTTAAAGGATATTCATCAATCAATTCCACAGCTGAACCAGCTTCAAAACGAAACCTGGCAAAACTTCCTCACCAGATAACTGAGTTGGATTTTCCACTACTTCCTTATCCTTTCCTTGTCGATAAATTTCTACCTGTCGTTGTTGTGGATTAATTAACCAACCCAGTCTCGCCCCGTTATCTAGATATTCTTTCATTTTCTCTTGTAGAGGTGTCAGTGCATCGGAATTAGAGCGCAATTCAACCACAAAATCAGGACAAATTTTGGGAAAGGCAGTTTTTTCTTCGGGTGTCAGCACTTCCCAGCGTTCTCGACTCACCCAAGACGCATCGGGAGAACGAATGGCACCATTGGGTAAAGTAAAGCCTGTGGAGGAGTCAAAAGCTTTTCCTGATTCTCGGTTTTCTTCGTACCAGCGATCAAGTTGTCCGATAATACTGCGATTTCTTTCTCCTGTTTCCCAGCCTGTTGGTGGATTCACAATTAACTTCCCTTGTGCGGTTCTTTCTAGTCTTAAATCTCGATTGGTTACGGCGAGCGCGGTAAACTGTTCTGGGGTGACAGACAGCGCGATCGTTGTTGGCAAATTAAGGGATAGGGTTTCGGTTTCTGGAGTTGTAGGAGTTTGTACCATTTTGAGGAAAAGATTGTTGAGCTTCGGGAATCTATTTTCATCATAATCGTGAGCTTCTACGCGCTTATTTTAGATGGGATGAGCCAATGGCGCGATCGCGCCGGCTAGAGATGCGATCCAGCGCGATCATTTTGGGTACAGTTATTAATTAACTTAATGTGTTCAACCAATCAACTTTTGTGAAGTGTTGATCAACAGTTGCTAGAGTCAATTGAAGATGAATCGCGGTGGCTGCAATAAAACGATCCGCAGGGTCTTGCTGTTCCAGCGATAGTTGACGGCTAAGGAGCGCAATATTATTGGTAAGAGGAGCTTCCTGCGTATCAAGTTGTTGGAGACTATTTTGAATCCAAGTTAAGGGATCAGGATTTAAGATAATCTTTTGTTTTTCAGCCAGAATCAGAGTTTCCCAGATACTGATGGGACTCAGCCAAAGTTTGTTATTTTCATCTGCGATCACGCCCCGCAATGTTTCTGACAACCGTTCATTCCCCAAAAGATACCAAATCCAGATATGCGTATCTAATAATAACTTCATTGCAGAACGTTCCAAGTGGTTGGAGATAAAGGCGGTTCAACCAAATCTCCTATAACTTGACCGCTTTCTTTGGCGACACCAAAGGGCGCTCGTTTTGACGATTTAGCCGGGTAAATCATAACAACTGGTGTTCCATTTTGAATGACTGTAATTGGTTTTCCGGCTTCTTGAATTTGGTTAAACCAATGTTGAAGTTCTGATGGAAGTTCAGAAAGAGTAATTTGTTCCATGTTTTTTTTAGTTTCGGGAATCTATTTTCATGATAATCGTGAGCTTCTACGCGCTTATTCCAGATGGGATGAGCCAATGGCGCGATCGCGCCTCTTACTCTTAGAGATGCGACCCCGCGCGATCGCGCTATCAATTAAATATTTTAGGTAGGCGATCGCGCTCCAAATTGACGACTGCTTAACACATCATTGTTGTAGTTGGTATTCAGGAAAGTGATGGGTTAGCGCAATGTCTTGATAAAGTTCTAAATCCATGATTCTACTTCTGATTAACTCGATAAAAGACTATTATTAATTGCAGAAACTGGAACTTAACTTAAAGTTAATTTACAGATACAATGTAATTAGAATATTAGAGTTGAGAATGCCAAGGAAAATCAGAGAGCTAAAGGCTCAGATGGCACGAGAAGGATTTGTTCATTTACCAAAGCGAGGGAAGGGAAGTCATCAGCGCTGGAAACATCCACTCTTAAATAAAACACTCACGATTTCTGGTAAAGATGGAGATGATGTTCCCCCTTATCTGGAAAAACAGTTGTTATACCATTTCTAAAAAGTCAAGTTACAGTAGATCCCCCCAACCCCCCTTACTAAGGGGGGCGAAGGGGGGATCGTTGTGTAGCACTAGTTTATCAAAATGGTATTAGAATTACTCAATGAGCTAGAACAGTTAAGAAAGGAGAATAAAAATTAATGAATCCATATAGCATGGTGATTCAGTGGTCAGAGGAAGATCAGTTATTTTTGGTTACCATCCCAGAGTTCAGCGATCGCGTTGTCATGCCTTGTACTCATGGGAAAACTCGCCAAGAAGCTACTTGTAATGGCGAAGAAGTAATCGAGATGTATTTATCCGCATGGGAAAATGAAGGGGAACTCCCCCCTGAACCTTCGACACTTCAGATCACCTAGTGGCTTGTCAATTTTCAGGATCGCGCTCTCAATTAAGTTGTTCAGATTAAACCTCGAAAGTCTGATTCGGCAGGATATTTACTCATCAATTAATAATTGGTCGGCTTTAAGTTCCTCCGCTAAAATAATCGCTGCCACTTCACCCAAGTCCAAATTTGAGGTTAATCGTAAAACCTTAACTTGTTTCGGATCGCTAATTTGCTCAACTTTTAACCATGATAATGTTGATACCATCTCCGCAGCCGGATGATTCCCTGTCGTGAGTTCAGAATACACCTCTTGTGGAATAATAACTTGTTTAAATAACTCATAAAGTAAATCAAGATAGCCCACTTTAGCCAACTCACTAATCGGAGTTGTATCAGCAATAACTATCATTGAGAGTCCTTATCTAAAGCACGATTTGCCCGTTCCACTTCTTCCTTTAAATCTTCTAATTCTAGTGAATTATCAAATAAAGGAATCCCCCATTGTTCCATGAGTTGAATGACCTCAGCGCGAGGAATTCCTAACAAACTTCCTGCTTTACCGCTACTAATTTCTCCCGCTTCTAATAACGTCATCACGTATGCTTCTTTCGCTTTAGCCGTCGCTTTTTTTTGCACCGACTCAGGGAGATTTTGAACCGAAAGTGTAAACTGAACTTGTAAAGAATGGGTCGGGTTGAGATGTTGAAACTGAGTTGCCATAATTGATTTTCCTTTCCACTTTCACCTTATTTCTAAACTATCTTACCAAGATGGTCGTTAAAGACAAAGCCGACTGATCGCGCTTTCAATTAAGTTGTTCAGACAGGCGATCGCGCTCCAATTTGACGACTGCTTAACACCTCATTGCTAGTTAATTTTTTAATAGCTGATATCGGAACTGTCACCACTTTGATGGATTCCCCAACTGCGTTGAAGAGTTCTAGGACACAGCCTGTTTCCCCTCCATTGGGATGAGGAACAAAATCAATGAGAGTGGCAATGTCTCCTTGTTGTAGTTGGCATTCAGAAAAGTTACGAGTTAGTGCGATGTCTTGATAAAGTTCTAAATCCATGATTCTACTTTTGATTCACTCGATTGGGCTTCAAAGTTATAAAATAAAATTTATTATCAACTTTGCGTTTTTGCCAAACAGTAATGACGGGTTAAGTTTCTGTTCTGGAATGATGGCATCTGGTGGAATTTTCATGCTTTGTAATTAAAGCCTAACTCATGCTTTTTTCAAACGCGATTTGACTCCTTGCAAGACTAGCTCGGCTCTAATTGCGCCCAAGAATTTCACTAGCAACGGATAAGGAGAGTTCCCATTAACACAATTGTTTGGACTCAATTCTTTAGCGGTTTCAAAGTAGCGAGTTGCTTCTTTTTGATACCCTTCTCTCAGGATACCGCGACCATAAGCCCAAAATCGTTGGGCTAAAACTGTTTTCACTTCTGGGGATAACTCACCCACTTTTTGAGTAATTAGTTCTTTTTGCTTCTCGATCGCTTCATAATGAGCAAACGCACCATGACGGCTGTAAGCATAGTTACTAATACGATTTACGTCTTGGTGTTCCCGATATTTATAAACCTCCCCTGGATAGTAAATAAATTCTACTCCCGACAACACCAGACGCAGGTGTAAATCGTGTTCTTGAGCGCGAGGAAGGGAAGGATCAAAGCCATTGATGGCTTGTAGATATTCTCGTTTGTGGAGAGGACAAGAGGTAAGGGGGCTATTATTGAGGATATGGGCGATCGGATCGTCTTCTGCGTTTCGAGTTCGGGGAGGATAACTGGTTATGGAATTTCCTTCGCGATCGACCCAAATCGCATCCCCATAAATAATGGCTTTTCGATCTGTGGGTAATTCTTGAGTTTGCTGAATTTGTCGCTCAATACAGTCGGTTAAAAGGAGATCATCAGCATCGAGGAATTTAATTAAACCTCCTTGAGCGAGTTCTAAACCGCGATTTCGTGCTGTCGGTGCGCCCTGATTCGCTTGTGACTCCCAACGCAGACGAGAATCTGTAAAGGAACGGATAATTTCGAGACTATTATCGGTAGAGCCATCATCAATCACAATGACTTCTAAATTGGGATAAGTCTGGTTTAGGGAACTCGCGATCGCGCTTCTAATGAATTCTGCATTGTTATAGCAAGGTGTAATGATGGAAACAAGAGGATTCATGGTTTTAGTTTTTTAACGCTATCCAGTAGCAAGTTTTTTTCCTACTAACTGTTCCACTTAAATTTGAATTTAGTCAATTATTGCTGATTACACTTTTAATATAATCATAAAGTTTTTGATCTTTGTGACAGATTTCTTTAACTCTGTTCTCCTGATAATTTTTAAGATTTTGCTCAGTTTTAATGAAGGTTTTGTTTTTATTCTTTTCAGAGGTGACGTTTTTGGGGTTTTAGTCATCGGATTTAATAATCCTTTTCCTTCTCAGTTCTTCAGCAACTGATTTCATATTTTCATTCAAACCGATAAAATCAAAGCAATCAATGGCTTGATATGCTTTTTCCTTTATAACATCAGTATCTAGTTTTTCTTTTCCACCTTCACCCAAAAAAACAATCAATAAATTTCCTTCTAAAACTGCTCTTTCTGAATCAATGTACTGATCAAAAGCATAGTCTATGCCTTTAGATTTAAGCAAATCTAAGTAACTACTACCCTCTTTTTCTTGTGCAATATCATAGTTAAATGCAGATAAGAATCTTGAAATAGGAGAACGTACAACTGTAAAAAAGTAATAATTTGGATGTGCCAATTTTAAGGTATGAATAAAAGGAACATGACCAGTAATCACTGGATAGCCTCGGTTAAATTTTTCAATCAATAGAGCTTGGCGTAACTGATATAATTCTCTTTCAATTTCTAAATTCCATTCAGATTTAGACCTTTGTCTTTTCATATATTGATTATAGTCGGTTCTAGTCTTCGGTCCGTCAATGTGACCCGCCCAAGACATTTGATCTTTATCCCGTAAGCTAGACATAATAGAAGTCCCAGCACACTTTGGAATGTGCATGAAAGTAACCTTTTGAGGATGGGCTATATTTCCACAAACTGAACCTATTTTGCTGGCGACTTTTTCGGTATGAATGAAGATGGATTTCATAATACAAAAATATAAGGGAGCATGATAATTCGATAGCATTTTTTGCCTTTAGTTTACCTAAACTAAATAACCATTATACTTTTTAAGAGTCTCTTTGTTTTCAATGTTTACTCATTTAAACGATTGTTTTTTATACTTAGCATTCTTAGAATTTCTGTAATTTTGTTAATGCGTATCTTAATTTGACAAAGCTGATTTATATTTTTTCGACCTGCTTTTCCCATTTTTTCTGCTAACTCAGGATTACTCAATAATGTGATAATTTTCTCAGCCATTGCTTCATAATCAAATTCTCGCACCAAAAAGCCCGTTTCACCATCAATCACTTGTTCTGGGATTCCATTATGCAAAGTTGAAACAATGGGTAATTCTAAAGCGGCGGCTTCTGCTAAAGAAAGACCAAACCCCTCTTGATCTCCATTGGGAGCAGTTACACTATGTTGAGCCAGTAGCCAGTGCTGATTAACAATTGGGAGAGCTTCAGCGCGGGGTAATGCTCCATAGAGTTGGATCGAATCATGTAAGCCAAGTTTACTAATACGTTCTTTTACTCTTAGCATTTCTGAACCATCCCCAATCATAGAAAGTTTAGCATCTGGAACTTGCTGTTTAACTAAAGCAAAAGCCTGCACGACAGCTACAGGTTGCTTTTTTGGCGTAAAACGTCCGAGAAAAACTAGAGAAGGAGAACTGTTTTTACGTTTTTCCCATGAAACAGGAGATAAATTTTCAACCTTAACCCCAAGCCTTACTACATGAATTTTATCAGGGGATGCTCCTTCTAACACAAGTAACCGTCGAATATGATTAGAAGCAACAATTAGAGCGGAAGCATCTCGAAAAACTTTGTGTAACTCCTGACGATAACTAAATTCGTTTAAGGCGCTGGTAACATCAGAACCATGAAAATGAACCACAAAGGGAACACCTAAACTTTGGAGAGTTTGACGAGCAACAATTGCAGTTTTTCCAAAGTCAATGTAAGCTACATCTGGCTGTTCAGTTTTAATAACAGGGAAAAGTTGACGATGAGCTTGTTTCAGCAACCGTTGAAAACTCTTATTGACTCCCTGTTCTCCTAACCATTGCTCAACACGGAAGCCAATTCGATCTAACCAAGAGGTTAACACCATAAATGGAACTTCTCTTATCGTTAAGCTAGGAATTTCTTTCCCATGAAAACGATTGCAGATTACCGTTACTTGTTCTCCAGCTTCCGACAAGCCCATGACCAAATCACTAACAAATGTTTCTGAAATTAAGCCAAAGTCACTTACTAAATAGACAATCTTCATTACTACTCACCCAATTAAAGTTCATAACCAACCTTGAAAGCAACTTCACCACAAATTTTTCTAATACGCTCCATATTTCTCTCGCCGAAAAAAGTTTCGGTATCTATAGACGAATTTCCTTTCGGCTGAAATTGAGTATCTTTGATCTGTTCTATGTTATGTTTAATCGGCAAATTTAAATCACTGGCTAATTTATGAATTACTTCTACCTTATTTTCCTTAAACGACTCATATCGAATAGGAATCACATTAGTCTTAGAATTTAAGTAAATTTCAAAGACTCGCCGACAGCGTAAAGCAAGAGTTTCTATATAAGTATTCCCCTTATGATCTGCCAATGTTCCATCAAAAACAACCTGCCAATAAGGCAGTTTTTCCCGAATATAGTGCCAATGCGTATCTTTCAAATCTTCTAGATTACCTGGGAGATTAGCGCGATTTAAAATACTACGAATATTATCGTAAGGGTTACGAAGAACAAACACTTGAGGTGAATTAGGAAAATGAGTGCATAATTCCTTATAAAAAAAGGTAAAACCAGGTTCTTTGATAATCTCTCTAGAGAAATAAAAACGCGCGCGATCCAGTAATTCATCTAAAGATGTTTCTTTTTTGAGTAGTCGTTCTTCTAAATCCCCATATAAACAAAACATATCTACTGTATAAGAAAGTCCCGTTGTTTCTCCAAGAAGA
>CAZAYV010000155.1:0-8920 GCA_964489465.1 uncultured Dactylococcopsis sp.
TTCTTTGACCGTGCAACTCCAGACCCTCAGGATATATTCAACCGTGAACACAGCAACGGAAAAGATATCAAATGCTCGAAACCAGAAAAAATATTGTTCAAATAATGAGTCAACGGTTTCTAGGGCAACAGCAATTAAATTTAAAAAAATTAATCCCAGAAGAAAAATATCAAAATATTTACCCACTGCATCTTCTGGTTCGGCTAAATCCAAAAATTTATCAACTCGATATTTCAGCGGCGAGCGTGAGTTTTTCATAAGTAAGTATTGATCCCATTAAGACTTTACTTCCCATCGATCAAGAACATCTTTAATCAAAACTTCTTGCAACCAAATTTGCAAAATAACCGTTAAAGGGAGCGCCAGAAATAACCCTAAAAATCCGAAGAATGTGGCAAAAAAGACTTGTGCCAGTAACGTAAAAGCAGGAAATAAAGACACCTGTTGTGCCATCACTAAGGGCGTGACTAACGCTCCCTCGACCTGTTGGAGAACAATATAAAAGAGTAAAACGGCTAAACTTTTCCAAGGTGCATCTAGCAGCGCGATCGCCATTGGTGGAATGACGCTCAGAACCGGGCCAAAGTTGGGAATAAAGGTTAATAATCCTGTTAACATCGCTTGTGCTAATGCTAAATCAATATCAAGTAATAACAGCCCAATGAAGCTCAGTACTAATAAGAAAGCAACACTACATAGAGTGCCGACTAACCATCCTTGCAAGGCTTGTTCGCACAAAATTAATACTTCATCAACCCGGCGACGATAAAAGGAAGGAAATAGACGAATCAAGCTTTGTCGATAGGGAGTCGGGTCAGCAAGAAGCATAATGGTTAAAACTAACACCAATAAAATATTCAAAATAATCCCCACTGAAGTGGAAAAAAAGGTAAAACCTCCTCCGAGTAAACGATTATATAAGGGTTGAATTTGTTGGGAGATTTGGGTGAAGTTCGGGAGTAACTCTAAAAGTTCTGGCGAAAGTCTTTCCTCTAACAAACTTAACCAACTATTGAGTTGATTAATGCCTTTTGGAACTAAGTCGATTAATTGCTGTAACTGCTCAAAAAAAGGCGGGACAATCACCCACACAAATGTAATCGCGGCTGAGAGCAAAACTAATACGGAAAGAAAAACAGCATAACTCCGTCGCATTTTCAATTTTTGAAATTGCTTTACCAGCAGATTCAAGGCATTCGCAATGACCACTGCTGTAAATACAAGTAAGAGGAGCTGTTTAATTTGCCACAGAATATATAACGCAACTGTGAGGGCAACTACTCCCATCCATTTTCCAAGCGTCATGGTAACGAGTCCTTAAGATTCAAATTTTAGAAATCTTTGCCATAACACGATACCTAGTGCAACAATCGGAGCAAAAACAATACTAATGGCTAACCAAACCACAGGCTGAACTTCAACATAGGGAGCGATCAACTTAATCACCACAGAAACGACCGTTGAAAAAAGAAACACTTTGAGAATAAAAGCAATTTTCATATTATGCTCACTTGAATTGACGTGGACTAAGTTGAGTCTAATTTCACTTAACCAACGTCCCCTTTAAGGAGAACCATTGGCTTCCTTAACCCATTTTCTTCTTAATAAAGTTAACCAATTGATGCATTTGTTTGCGCAATTGGTCAATTTGCCCTTGCATGGTTTGGACTTGTTCAGTTAACTGAGCAACTTGGGCTTTCAAAGCAGCCACCTCTTCTCCATCTTGACCTGATGCTGCTGGTGCTGCAGAAGCAGTTGTCTTCGCTTTGCGAGTCACTTTAGTTTTTGCCTCTTTAATTGCTTTGACGAGTTGTTCTCGTTCAAAAGGTTTCTCCACAAATGCAAACTCTTCAAATGGTTCAGAAATTTTTTCAGTAACTTCCTCTTTCCGTCCCGACATTAAAACCAAAGGAATAGCTGTTAAATCCGAGCTTTTATGTATTTCTTGATACACTTCCCAACCACTTTTCTTAGGTAGCAAAAAATCCAAAATAATTAATTGCGGTTGCTCGGAATGAATTAAGTCAAGACCTTCTTGCCCATCTCGAGCTTCAATAATTTGAACATTATCTGAAGGCAACATATCCTTGACTCGCATTCTGATCATTCTGCTGTCATCAATGACCAGTATTTTTTGCATCTTGAACTTGCTCCTTACATTAAAAACATCATGCTAATTTCAGGATTCCCTACTCTTCTCAACGAATGGTCAAAGCGAGTGCATTCTTTAACGCTAACTGTGATCTCTAGCCCCTGAGTCAGCCGTACTCCGCCGTGAAACGACGGAACTTGCAATTGACCATTGGTCAAGTAGGAAAATAGTCTCCCTTAGTTTAGCCTGATCTGGGATGGGGTTCATTAACCGCTTCCCAATTTGACCAAGTTAAAAATATCACTTTTAATATTGACTCATTTCCTCAGTAACGCCAACTCCTGCTGCAAATCGTGAGTGTACCCCTTTTCTAACCGCCATCCCTTTGTTCGGTATCCTGCACTTTATTAAGCCTGCTTTTGCCTCTCATCATGGAGGATAGAGCAGATTAAAAATAAGCGTGAATTATTGTAGTCAGTAAAGGAGAAATACTCTTATGGCAAAAGTAGTCGGTATTGACCTAGGAACCACCAACTCCTGCGTTGCCGTGATGGAAGGGGGGAAACCCACAGTGATCTCCAACGCAGAAGGATTTCGGACAACCCCCTCTGTTGTTGCTTACGCCAAAAATGGTGATCGCCTCGTTGGGCAGATTGCGAAACGCCAAGGGGTCATGAACCCTCAAAATACATTTTATTCAGTTAAGCGGTTTATTGGGCGTAAATATGATGAAATTCAAGAAGAGGCAAAGGAAGTTTCTTATGAAGTCAAACGGGCAAGTGATGGTAATGTTAAGTTAGTCAGTCCGAACCAAGAGAAAGAATTTGCACCGGAAGAAATTTCCGCACAAATCCTACGGAAGCTCGTTGAGGACGCCAGCAAATACCTCGGGGAAGACATCACTGAGGCAGTAATTACTGTTCCCGCTTACTTCAACGACTCCCAACGTCAAGCAACGAAAGACGCTGGAAAAATTGCCGGTCTCGATGTGAAACGGATTATTAACGAGCCCACTGCCGCTTCTTTGGCTTATGGTTTAGATAAGAAAAGCAACGAGACAATTCTCGTCTTTGACTTAGGGGGCGGAACCTTTGACGTTTCCATTCTGGAAGTGGGCGATGGCGTGTTTGAAGTTTTAGCAACCTCTGGTGATACTCACCTTGGTGGGGATGACTTTGACAAGAAAATCGTCGATCATCTCGCAGAAGAATTCAAAAAACAAGAAGGAATCGATCTCCGTCAAGATAAACAAGCCCTGCAACGCTTAACTGAAGCAGCAGAAAAAGCAAAAATTGAGCTTTCTAGCGTTAGTCAAGCCGATGTGAACCTCCCGTTCATTACGGCGACCCAAGAAGGTCCAAAGCACTTGGATATGAGCTTAACGCGGGCGAAGTTTGAAGAACTTTGCTCAGATCTCATTGACCGTTGCAGTGTTCCGGTCGAAAACGCGCTCAAAGATGCCAAACTGGACAAGAGTAAAATCGATGAAATTGTCATGGTTGGGGGTTCGACGCGAATTCCTGCTATCCAAGAGCTGGTCAAACAAAAGTTAGGCAAAGATCCTAACTTGAGTGTCAACCCTGATGAGGTGGTCGCTGTCGGGGCTGCCATCCAGGGCGGTGTCTTATCAGGTGAAGTGAAAGACATTCTGCTGTTAGACGTGACTCCTCTTTCCTTAGGTGTGGAAACCCTGGGCGGTGTCATGACCACCATGATCCAACGCAATACCACCATTCCCACCAAAAAAGCAGAAACCTTCTCCACAGCAGTGGATGGACAAACCAATGTCGAAATTCATGTTCTACAAGGGGAACGGGAATTTGCCAAAGATAACAAGAGTCTCGGAACGTTCCGTTTAGATGGAATTCCTCCAGCCCCGCGCGGTGTCCCTCAAATTGAAGTGACCTTTGATATTGACGCCAACGGTATCCTCAACGTTACGGCGAAGGATAAAGGGAGTGGGAAAGAACAGTCGATCAGTATTACCGGTGCTTCGACTCTTCCCGAAGATGAAGTTGAACGGATGGTCAATGAAGCCGAGAAAAACGCCGAAGAAGATAAGGAACGTCGAGAGAAAATCGAGCGGAAAAACCAAGCCGACTCCTTGGTCTATCAAGCTGAGAAGCAAATCAATGAACTTGGTGATAAAGTTCCCGCTGAAGAGAAAAGCAAGGCCGAAGATCTAATCAGTCAACTGAAAGAAGCGGTTTCTCAAGAAAATGATGAACAAATTCAAAAGCTAATGCCTGAGTTGCAACAAGTTCTCTACAGCATTGGTTCTAATGTTTATCAACAAGATGGAACCGCCGCTGCGGATGCAGCAGCCGGTAGTGGTGCGGCTAGTGATGGTGAGTCTAGCGAATCTTCTAGTGGTAAGTCTGATGGTGATGACGTTATTGATGCTGAATTCTCAGAAACCAAGTAATCTTCATCCGATTTCAAGATAAAGTAACGGGGGGCGATTCGCTCCCCGTCTTTGAATTTTGTTAAAATACTAGTTCTGGAATTTGAGAATGGAGGAAATCAAGCTATGGCTCAACAAACGTTGCAGGGAACCCGCTTAAAACAAAAACGCAAATCGGGGTTTCGGGCAAGAATGCGAACCCGTAACGGCAGAAAAGTGATTAATGCTCGCAGAAGGAAAGGGCGTACGCGGTTGTCCGTTTAAGGGCAGCAATTAGGTTAATTGTGAGCTTGCCCAAAGCAAATCGACTGCGACATCGCAATGAATTTCAATCCGTTTATCAAAGGGGGGGACGCTGTTCGGGGAAATATTTAGTTCTCCGCTTCCTGCAAGAGATTTTGCCAAGTGAGGGAAACGGAACGCTCCCTCCTACCAAAATTGGCATTTCGATTAGCCAAAAGGTTAGCAAAAAGGCGGTGGTTCGGAATCGGATCAAACGGCAGCTCCGAGCAATTGTACGAGAAGTTTTACCTCAGTTGCCTCGCGGTTGGAAGATAGTTGTCATTGTCAAGTCTCATGCCCAGGAGTGCAACTATGAAGATTTTTTGCGAGAATTAAGGCAGTTATTAATCAAGTCAGAGGTCTTATATGGGGATTAAAGAAACCGTTTATTATGAGGGGGGTCCTCACAAAGGGGACTTAATTTTGAATCTGTTACTGGGGTTAACGGTGATTTTTCTACCGTTTACGGTGGGAGCAATTGTTCGGGCCTTGTGGTTACGCTATCGAATTACCGACCGCCGACTTTCGGTAATTGGGGGTTGGCGGGGGCGCGATCGCACGGATGTGGTTTATACAGAAATTACTAAAATTGTTAAAATCCCCCGTGGGATTGGGTTGTGGGGTGACCTAATTTTAACTTTGAATGATAAAAGCCGTTTAGAAATGCGGGCAGTGCCTCATTATCGAGACATCCATGATTATATTGCAGAAAAAGTGGCAAAGAAAACTGGAAAACCCTTAGAAGCAATTACAACTCGTTAAATTGGTAATAAGACCTTAACGGAATCATATAAGATTCGATACATTAAAACAGAGAAAACAGTACGCGCAGGACGCTGAAAAAGACGCATGGATTTTGGGATCGGATTTATTTCTAACAACATAATGCTGCCAATCCTGGACTTTTTCCACGGGATTGTTCCGAGCTATGGCTTTGCAATTATTGCTTTGACACTGGTGATTCGGTTTGCTCTCTACCCCTTGAGTGCCAAGTCAATTCGGAGTATGCGGCGAATGCGAGTTGCCCAACCGGCAATGCAAAAGCGGGTCAAAGAAGTACAGGAACGCTATAAGGATGACCCAGAAAAGCAACGGGCAGCCATGAGCGAGGTTTATAAGGAGTATGGGAATCCTCTGGCAGGATGTTTTCCCGTCATTCTGCAAATGCCGATTTTATTTGCTTTATTTGCAACACTGCGGGGATCGCCGTTTGCGGATGTCGATTACACAGTGGATATGCAGATTCTTCCGCAAGAGCAAATTGAGTCGGTACAACCCGAAACTTTAACGACCAAGGCAGAAAATGTTTATATTACAGACGATATTCACTACAAAATTTTAGGAGTGCTGCCCAGCCAAAATTTAGGGGTTGGGCAAAGCACCCAATTAGAATTCCAAACGGAAGAAGGGAAGTCACTCCAACAGTTAACGACTCAGACCGAATCTAATTTAGCACCGAAATTGGAAGTGGTGAAAGGGGAAGAGCGCGTTAAAATCGAAGAGGATGGTACAATCCGCGCGATCGCGCCGGGAGAAGTTTCCCTGAAAGCCAGTCTCCCCGGTGTTGCTAAAAATGAAGGCTTCCTCTTTATTGATGCCCTCGGTCGGGTCGGTGCTGTAGGCGAAGACGGAACCATTCACTGGGATATTCTCGGCATGGTCATCTTCTTTGGGATTAGTCTCTATGCCAACCAACAACTATCCGGTCAGCAAAACAAAAGTGGGGATAACTCCCAGCAACAACTAGTTAGCCAAATTACTCCCATTCTCTTTACCGGGATGTTCTTATTCTTCCCCCTTCCGGCGGGCGTATTAATGTATATTGTGTTGGCTAACTTGTTCCAGACCTTGCAGACCTTAATTCTGATGCGGGAACCTTTGCCGGACAATCTCCAGAAAATTGTGGACGAACAAGAAAAACAGGAGAAAAAAGAAAAAGGACAGGAAAGCTTGCCTTTTGAGAAACAAAAACGCTCACGGAAAAAAGAAAAAGAAAAAACATCTGGATAACTATGCAGCAAAACCTCAATCGGGGCCAGCAGTGGCTTGAACAAGTGCTCGCCCTGATGGGAACCCCGACTTCTGTCCAAATCTCTTATCCCCAGCCAACGAATGAAACGACTATTGCTGAAACCAATCCTTGGTTAGTGATTGATGAAACTGATTTAAATGAGCAACAGGTCAAAGCCTTGTTGAAAGATCAAGGACGGACCCTTGATGCGTTGCAATATCTGGCTAATACCTTACTCAATTTAACGGTGGAACCGGAAGCTCAGACCTCCTTTACCATCGAGTTCAAAGGTTATCGTCAGCAACGCGAAAAAGAGTTACGCGTCCTTGCCGAGAAAACGGCTTGGCAAGTTCTAGAAACGGGGGAAAGTGCAGAACTGAGTGCGCTATCGGGAGCGGAACGACGGCAAATTCATCAGTTTCTGCAGCAGTATGAGGGTTTAGAATCATGGAGTCGGGGTCAAGAACCGGACCGCCGTTTGGTGGTGCAACGCAAAAGCTAATTTTGTACCCTTGCTTGAATAGCGATGATCGAACCAATTTATATTCCACGACTGCTCAAAGCACCAGGGAAAAGTGAACAACTTGAAATTAATACCTTTCTCCCTGGTTTAGAGACACTCACCCCAGTGCGAGGAACACTTGTGGTGACGCATTGTGGGACCTATTTACACGTTTCGGCCAGTGCCGAAACCATTAAGACCTTAATCTGCGATCGCAGCCTCCAGCAATATAACCAGCGTCTGGTGGTTGATACAAGTGAGTTGATTTGGCTTAAAGACCACCCTGACGAGGAAGCGATGGGTCATAAAGAAGTGGAAACCCCATTAGAGGAACTGACGGAAAGTCTGCCCGCCCAAGGCTATTTTGAACCGGCAACTTGGCTTTACGAACAGTTTTGTTTGCAAATGCCGATCCGTCAGTTGAGTAGTGAGTCCACGGTTGGAGAATATAACTACAGTGATCCCCCACCGCTAGATCAACGATGGGCCGCTTTGGCAGCATTGAAAGAGAAATTGCCGGATCGCAACGGAGCGGAAGAAGGATGAGTTTTCGAGAAGAATTTGAACTCCTATTGCGGGCTTGTTATCCTTTAATTTACATTCCCACCTTTGAGGAAGAACGAGTGGAAAGCGCGATCGCGCAATGTGCTAAAGAGGTGGGAAATCGTGCGGTTTATATTTGGGATTTTGTGGATGGCTACCAAGATAACCCTAATAATGCCGGAACCGCTCGTCGCAATCCTCTGCAAGCCCTAGAGTTTGTGGAAAAACTCCCGAACGGGAATGGCGCCGTGATTATTCTCCGGGACTTTCATCGCTTCTTAGAAGATATCTCTGTTGCTCGCAAACTACGGAATTTGTCTCGGAAGTTAAAATCTTTACCGCTCAATGTGGCTTTGATTTCCCCAGACGTTTCCATTCCGTCTGATTTAACTGAAGTCTTAACAGTTGTCGAGTTTCCCCTTCCCGATAGCCAAGAAATTAAAGCAGAAGTCGAACAACTCATTAGCGGGATTCCGCAGCGTTTGCCGGAGAAGCAAATTGAAGCCATTGTCCGTTCGGCGCGGGGATTGTCTCTAGAGCGGATTCGCCGGGTTTTAACCCGCGCGATCGCTGATCATGGAGTATTACAACCGGAAGATGTAGATCTGGTGCTCGCAGAAAAACGGCAATCCATTCGCCAAACCCAAATTCTCGATTTCTATCCCGCTACGGAAGAAATTTCTGACATTGGCGGCTTAGATAACCTCAAAGATTGGCTCTTACGTCGGGGCGGTGCCTTCAGCGATCGCGCCCGTAGTTACGGATTGCCTCATCCCCGAGGACTGCTTTTAGTGGGCATTCAAGGGACGGGGAAATCCCTGACCGCAAAAGCGATTGCCCACCATTGGCATCTTCCTCTCCTCCGGTTAGATGTGGGGCGTTTATTTGGCGGTTTGGTAGGGGAATCCGAATCTCGTACCCGGCAAATGATTACGTTAGCCGAAGCCCTTGCCCCTTGTGTGCTTTGGATTGATGAAATTGACAAAGCCTTTGCCGGGTTAACCGGACAAGGAGACTCAGGAACCAGTAGCCGTGTTTTTGGTACTTTTATTACCTGGCTTGCGGAGAAAACCTCCTCTGTTTTTG
>CAZAYV010000156.1:0-8882 GCA_964489465.1 uncultured Dactylococcopsis sp.
ATGCTGGTGTCTCGCTGGAAAATTCCTCTCTTTTTCGGAACCTTACTGCTGTTCGTGATCAATGAAGTTACTCCGATTCAAGCCCAGTCCTCTCTCTACGATCCTGTCATTCTCCCTGTGAATCGTGTCATCAGCGATCGTCTTTCTGCTAAAGATATCCCCACTGGAGAAGGAGGATTTGCCCGCGACTATCAAGTCAACTTGCAAAAAGATGATCAGGTTTCCATCGATGTCAAATCAGAAGACTTTGACAGCATCGTCCTTCTCATCGCTTCCGATGGAACCACCGTTGCTGAAAATGATGATGGTCCCGATGGAAGCACCAATTCTCTACTATTTACTCGCATTACCGAAACAGGGCGTTATATTGTTCGTGTGCGTGCTTTTGGCAAAACAGGAGGAGGACAATTCAGCTTAAAACTCACCCGTTTACAGCCAGTGGAAGAAGATTGAGTAGGGATAGTTTATGACACAATTGTTGATTAGCAACGACGATGGCATTTTTGCGCTAGGAATCCGAACCTTAGCCAATACACTTGCAGAAAAAGGGTATGAAGTGATGGTCGTGTGTCCAGACCGGGAACGTTCTGCAACTGGACATGGTTTAACCCTTCATCGACCCATTCGCGCCAATCAAGTTGATAATATATTTCATCACTCCGTTACGGCTTGGTCTTGTTCGGGAACACCCTCCGACTGTGTAAAATTTGCCCTTAGCGCGCTTTTAGAATCCCCTCCTGATTTCGTTCTCTCTGGGATTAATCATGGATCTAATTTAGGGACCGATATTCTTTATTCAGGAACCGTTTCTGCAGCAATGGAAGGAACGATTAACGGTCTCTCTAGCCTTGCCATTAGTTTAGCCAGTTACACGTCCACTGAGTTTACAACTGCTGCACAAGTCACCCATCAATTATTAGAAAAGTTACCACCAATTCCCCAAGGAACCCTACTCAATGTCAATATCCCTGCGGTTTCTCACCAAGAAATTGCTGGCATTCGCCTCACTCGCCAAGGGTTACGACGCTATATTGAACAGTTTGAAAAACGTTTCGATCCACGAGGTAAAAGCTATTACTGGCTAGCGGGAGAAGCGATTGAAGATATTCCCCAACCAGAAGCCAAGCATCTTCCCTCAAATGTTCCCACGGATGTGGAAGCCATACGCCAGAATTATGTCACCCTTACTCCCCTTGAATTTGATTTAACCAATGCCAAGAGTTTTCTGAAACTACAAGACCAAGGAATCGATCAAATCATGAGTTCTTGATGGGGAATTGGAAAGATTAACGGGTAATTTAATTTTTCACGTCACTCCCCAGGTTGATTGAGAAGATTAAGCCAAAAAAGGGGAACTCCTTAGCATTAGCTGGGCTGGTAAAAATTGATTTTTTATTCAAGTCAGGCTATAGTGAAAACTTAAGGAGGTCAAGACACAGTGAATCAACAATTTGGTCAACTGATTCGTCAAGCGCGAAAATACCAAGGATACAGTCAAAGAGAATTAGCAAAGCTCCTCGAATTAGACTTTACTTATCTATCTAAATTGGAAAATAACCGGGCAGACTATCCTCCCAAAGAAGACGTCATTCGTGCTTTAGCCCGCCATTTAGCCTTAGACGAAGAAAAGCTGATCTTCTTAGCCGGGCGAATTCCCCAGCAAGATGAATCGCTGCTGCAGGAACATTATGAAAATATGCCCACCCTTTTCCGCCGGATGCGGGAAAATCCCCAATTTGCCGAACAGGTCTTTCAAGCGGCGATGCAAACTGAAACTCAGGAGTAAGGACCTTGAGACTAGTGAAGCCGTTTCGCTATTTTTCTAAATCCCAAATTGCTCATACAGCAAACTATATCCTGCAGGAGATGAAATCTACCCCTCACTTTGCTCCTCAGTGGCCCCTCGATGCAACGCGGGTCGCTGAGTATTTAGGCTTAGATGTTGTATGGGATACTATCTCGCCTGATCAACAAGGAATCATTGCTGCTCGGATTTTACCACTAGAACATTTAATTGAAATCAATGATACATTACCGATTCTCAGAGGAGGATTTGGGGAATCAACTATTGCACATGAGGTTGGGCATTGGGTCCTCCATATTAACCAAAGAGCGGTGAATCAGTATTCTCGATTGCAGCAACAGGGAATTAGGATCAAAGTTGATCCGCTGTTGTGTCGAAATCATGAGCAGCTTAAAGGAATTGAGTGGCAAGCCCAGTATTTTGCCACCTGTTTATTAATGCCGGAAGTGAAGATGAAACAACTTTGTCAGGGGCGGAATTTAACCTGCTGGCGCAACTTGTATCTGATCGCGGAAGAGTTAGGAGTCACTATTTCTAATCTGATTCACCGCTTACGAGATTTAGGTTGGATTGAATTAGATCGTCACTCGAAAACACTTTATGCCCTGCAAAATTAAGTCTCAGGCTCCTATTGGGCAAACCCCATACCAAATGAAGATGGGAGTAGGGAGACGGTACTTATTTGTAAAAAATTTGCCTTGGCAAAAGAATTTATAACTCAATCATTATACATAGAATTTAATATTTTCTTGGCTTGCTAGAACAGCGATGAGGGCATGATTTTGTTATAGAGAACAAGATCTGTTACCCAACTTCAACAAGTTTATTAATAAAGATTTAAGATTTCTGACGTTTTACGCTCAATCTGGGTAAGTTCCCCTATGGTAGTGGGTAGTTTCTCGATAAGGAAACCGAACATTAGAAAGGTTAACTTCTGAGATGATGATGAAACGACTCTCTAATTTATTAAGTTCTTTCGTTGTAACCGTGGTGATTAGTTTTGCGCTTCCCGTAATGCTGGTTTTAGGGTTATTAACGATCGCGCTCGGAATTAGCTACTTTCCGGGCTTAGAAAGCGTTGGCGAAGTGACTCTGAGCCAACTCTTGGCATTTTTAAGTATCTTTGGCGCTGGCTCGGTTTGGGGAGGTGTCATTGTAATTGGGTTAACCTTAGCCCTCGTTGCAGGATGGTTCGATATTTATACTTTGTATCGTTTTTACCAGTTTAAACAACTCGATTCCGAGCCCTCAAAAGGGGTTGCTCGCTAAAGAGAGGTTGAAAGGAAAATCGAAACCGACAAATTGCTCGCTTAAGAGGAATGCACTCGTTTTTCCGCTTCTTCTGGCGTGAGGCCTTCCCATTGCATGAGGAGGGCTATTTTAACGCGATTGCCGCTTTTTTCTAGTAAGAGAGCCGCTTCCTCCCGCGAGAGGGGGGTCAAGTCTTGGAGAATCCGCAAGGCGCGATCGCGCAATTTTTCATTGGTCACCGCAACATCTACCATGCGATTGCCATAAACTTTCCCGATTTTGACCATGGCCCCCGTCGAGAGAATATTCAGTGCCATTTTCGTGGCGGTTCCCGCTTTCAAGCGGGTGGAACCGGCTAAGACTTCTGGACCGACTAATAAGCGAATGTCAACATCAACTTGCACAGGCACTTCTGTCGCAGAGACACAAGCCAGAAAAATCGTTTTTGCCCCTCGCTGCTGGGCAGCCTGCAAAGCACCGTGAACATAGGGCGTTGTCCCGCCCGCAGTAATCCCAACTACCACATCTTGAGCATTCACTTCATGTTGCGCGATCGCGCTTTCGCCATCAACAGCACGATCTTCCAAGTCTTCGGAACTTTTAACGAGCGCCTCTTCTCCGCCAGCTATAATCCCTTGCACCCACTCCGGAGGGGTGCAGAACGTGGGCGGACATTCGGCGGCATCTAAAACCCCGAGACGCCCACTGGTTCCTGCCCCAACATAAAATAATCGTCCTCCTGCTTTTAGCGCCTCACTGACCAAATCAATGGCTTGTGCCAGTTGATGACGGGCTTGATCAATAGCAGTGAGGGTTTGTGCATCTTCCCGATTAAACAGTTCAACGATTTCAACGCTCGAGAGTTGGTCGAGATTGACACTGTTAGGATTATTCTGTTCCGTTAAGAGATGACCGCGAGAGGAAGCCATAAGTTTGATTTACAATAAATTTTCAAGACGACGACGGACCTCATCTAAATTATCACTGCTTGCCGATTCAGGGGCATTCGTTTTATCATCCAAATTCCAATCCATTTTCTCCACCGTATTGTCAGGGGGCGTAATCAGTTCGCCTGGCGGGATGTGTCGAGCTTCATACCCCGCATCAGCGCAGAAGGCTTCAATTTCATCAGCATCAATTTCTTCGACCATGGGTTCAGGAAAGTCTTGCGCTTCTAGCATGAGGGCAAAGCGAGTCGCATCGTCTTCCGACTCAAACATTAATACAATATCGCGATCGCCCATCTTTAAGGAGTGAATGCCTTGGTTTTCACTACCGGTATTGAATAACAGTACATAGACACGCATAATGCGAATAATATTCCTTAACGATTGTCACACCAAATTTTTGCTATTTTCCCAGTTTAACGACTACTGAAGTTAATTATTCCGAAACCACTAATGACAGAGCCAACTTCTTCTTCACATGCAGTTACATTTAGAAATGCTTTATTGGGGGCACTCATTGCCGGCGGCTTAAGCATTCCCCTCTATCGTCTGACGCAAGCGATTATTGCGCGTTATGCCGAACAACCGCTTCCTGATACGAATCAAACCGCCGCTACCATTGCCGTTGCTGTCCGCACCTTAGTGATGGGGGTTGGGGTATTAGCCACTGCTGTCTTTATTTTAGTTGCTGTGGGCTTATTATTACTAGCCATACAGACTGGCATCAAGTGGTTGAGAGAAGAAAAATCCTCTTAGTTGTCATCTGCACTGGTTTGTTCAGCATTAACGGTTAATTCTTCTTGCCAGCGTTCAATTTTGTTTTTAGCGGTTTGGTAAAGATTGCTTTGGGAGGGAATCTGTTGAGCAATGCGAATGGCGCTCGCTAAATTATCTTCACTCGCTCGTTGCAGTGCCATCTCGTAAATTTGCTCACTCCAGCGATTAAGGAGTCGTTCGGCTTGGTAACGATACGTTTCAGAATTAAAGGCTTGCGTAACATTTTTAATCGCTCGTGTTAACGCATCTACAGTTTCTGCTTCAGCAATTTGACTGGCTTCCTGCAGGTTTTCTCGGGCTGCGAGATCATTGCGCCAGCTACGGATATTCACTTGGGCTTCTTGATAAAGGGCGCGGTTCGAGTTAATCTGTTGCGCCGTTAAAATCGCCTCTTCTAACTCTCCTTCCCTTGCCAGTTCCATTGCTTCATCAAGAATGGGTTGATCTTCAATCCGTTCAATTTTGTCGCGCCAATTCTCTATTCTGCCTTGGGCGTCTTGATAGAGAACCCGGTTGGGAGCAATTTTTTCGGCCGTTACAACTGCCCGTTCTAGGCTTCCTTGATTCGCCAATCGAATTGCGCGATCAAGAATGGGTTGATCTTCAATGCGTTCAATTTTGTCGCGCCAAGTGGCAATTTTATCTTGGGCTTCTTCATAAAGAGCACGGTTAGGGCTAATATTTCGAGCCACAGCAATGGCAGATTCATAAGCACTAATGTTTCGGCCACGAGCAATTTCGTTAGCACGATTCAGGATCGGTCTATCTTCAATGGTTTGTACTCTTCGATTCCACTCATTAATCAATGCTTGTGCTTCTTGATAACGAGGGTTGCCTCTAGGCACCTCATCGGCTTTGTCGATTCCTGCCCGTAAATCGGCGGTTGTCCCCCCACTGGCGTAACCTTTGGCAAGATTCAAAATTTCCACATCATCTATTTCTTTTTCCCAGCGGGCAATCAATTGTTGTGCTTCTTCGTGAAGGGGACGTTTTTCAACGATTGTTTCAGCTTGGGCAATTGCCTGTCTCAAGCCGCCAATGCTACCAGATTCGGCTTCTAAACCCGCTAGGGCAATTTGTCTTAAATCCGTTACTTCTTCCTCTAAATCAAACTCAGAATCAAAGCTTTCTGGAATGGCTTGGGTAATCTCTAAAACAGTCTTCCAACGACGTTGATTGAGATTGTTGTATGCCTCTCTCATTAAGGTTTCTCCGACTGTTGTAATCAGCTTTTGCGCACCATCGTAGGAGTAACTGTCGGCATCAATGGTCTGTGCTTTTTCGAGGGCTGTTAGTAAATTTTTGAGTCCTCCTTGATCAAGGATCTCCCAAGCTTCTTGCAGAACTGCCCCTTCAATTTTGGCTTGTTGAATGGTTGCCACTAATTCTGGGTAACGACGATTCGCTAAATACTCATTATCGAGATCAACGAGTCTTCCCGCTTCTTCAAAGGCTAAATTCCATTCCGCTTGCTTTAACCGCTCTTCTACATCTTGTTCAATGGCTTCTCCTTTTTCCCAAATTTTTTGCCACCGTTGCACTTTCTCCTCAATTACCTCTTTGGCAGCAACTCCAGAAGGAATATCATTCGCAATTGCCATTGCTGCTTCTAAATTTCCGGCTTGAAACTGTCTTTCTCCTAAAACTAAAATTTCCTCTGACCAGAGCTTAATATTTTTATCGATTTCTGCCCGTAGGGGATGGTTTTCAGGAAGTTGAGAGACTAACGCGATCGCGTCAATTAAATTTTCTGCATCGCCTTCTTTGGCTTCCACTTGTGCGCAGTATAAGCGTCTAGCACCAGAGGCTAATGGCCAATAGATCGATTTACACCCTTTGGGCGTATTTAAGCTCAGCAAGGCAGAAGTAGCGACATAGCCAGTTCCGCCAAACGTCACCATCACGATGATTGCCCAAAACGGCCAACCGAAAAATCGTAAGATTCTTTTCCGAAGCGGGGGAGACCAAGAGGCTTCGCTGGCATTTGCTGTTTTTTCTGAGGAGGGAAGAGAATGATTTGCCATAACAACAAAGTTTTCTAGGCTAGTTCACCAATGATTGCTAAAAAAAGCGGAGAAAAGTAAGCTTACCTTTCAGACTAACACGAGAAGTACGGCTGTTCCTCTCTTTTTTAGGAAAGAGGAGTTTGCTTGGGCTGTTGACGGAAATTCCAGAGGATTAAACTCCCTAAAAAGATCGCTAAAATTATTCCTGTAATAAAAATGGGTAACTGCTCTTGATGCCGAAGCGCGATCGCGATCAATGCCCAAATAAAAACGCCAGTAAAGGCAACATCTCGGTTGAAGAAATTAATCAGCAGTGCAATGGCACCCGCAATAACCATCATCATTACTGTCCAAATCTCTGCAGGAATTCCCCACCCTTCCCAACCAGCAGCAGTAAGAGCAACTGCGCCATTAACCACTGTTGCCACACTAATCCAAGCCACATAAATACTAATTGGAATTTGAACAAACCAACGGTCTCGCCAGGACAGTTTTTGTCCCTGACCATTGAGATGAGAATAGACCCGAAGCAATGGCAATAAAATCAGCAACATGACTAAAAATGACCCGGTAAAAAAGCGCAATTGAAAGATAAATATCCAAATAATTTGTGCCACACTCGCTGTAACCAGCCAATAACTAATGCCCTGTAAAATCGTTTTTTTTCGTTGACTGGGTAGCGCTTGATAAATCGCAAAACTAAACAATCCTAAATAAATCACTCCCCAAATTGCAAACGCATAACGAGCTGGTGTGATTAAAACATCTGCAAATAATTGATTAGAAATTTCCCCTAAAGTTAAGCCCCCAATGGGTCTAACATTTGCAAAAATATTGACACCAAACGCCGTAAAAATCGCGATCGCGTTTGACACTTGGCGCACCACATTCGGATTAAGCTTCATAACCTGACCTGGGATAGGATTTTCTGATTTTTAGTTTATAGCACTGAGCTATAATCCATGAGTTATATCATTTCGGCGCGAAATACCGTCACCGCTTGACCGCTGAGAGCAACGCGATCGCTGCCATCGTAGGCAACCTTAACAACACCGCCCCGGGGAGAGGCTTGATAGGCCAAAAGGGTATCCTGCTGCAGGCGACGACACCAATAGGGACCCAACACACAGTGAGCTGCACCGGTAACGGGATCTTCGGGAATGCCCAGACCAGGGGCGAAAAAACGAGAAACAATGTCGAAACGAGAGTCTGGCTTAGCCAGACTGGTAATGATCGCGTTTGGTCGTTCCAGGTTAGCTAATACCCCTAAATCAGGTTGCATTTGCTTAACTCGATCCGCTGAGTCAACTTCTACCAAATATCCGAGGTCAGTCAGTTGCACCGATTGCACAGGCATGCCCAGTGCCTGGGGGAGTGCTTCGGGGACGGTAATGGGAGTGTAGTTAGTTGCTGGAAAGTTCAATTCAATCCAATCCTCGTGCCGGATTGCCGTGAGCAAACCGCTTTTCGTATCGAATCGGGCCGGTTGGTCGAGGGGTAAGTAGCCCTCTGACCAAAGAACGTGGGCACTGGCTAGGGTAGCGTGGCCACAAAGGGGAACTTCTGTGGTTGGGGTAAACCAGCGTAGGGCATAACCATCTTCGTGCGGGTGAACAAATGCCGTTTCTGAAAGATTCATTTCCGCAGCGACTAGCTGCATCCAGTGATCGGATTGGGGTTCGGTGAGGACACAGACAGCGGCTGGGTTGCCACGAAAGGGAGTGTTAGTAAAGGCATCAACCTGAATGATAAAGTGTTTCATGGAAAAAACTCCTTGACAATAAGACCAATTGGTGAAAGTCAGAGATGGGGGGGCAAGGAAAGAAGCCTAAATTTATGTAATATAAATCATATTAAATATGTGTACTATATTATTAATAAGCTATTCTTTCTCCGGTTACTCGGTGCTCACCATGAATGAAATTACTCTGATCCTTGATGTTTTACAGTTTTGGTCTCAGCAACAAATTTCCAGAGACCAAGCCTTGGAAATCCTCGTTACCACGGCTCGAAGCGACCGCGGTCGCCGCTTACTTGAACAAGTCCACACACTCCTCCAAGACGCTCTGGAGGCAACTGCCTGATTCACTAGTCCCA
>CAZAYV010000157.1:0-4199 GCA_964489465.1 uncultured Dactylococcopsis sp.
CCAAAGGGGCGGCTTGCCATATTTCGGACTAATTTGAGACTAGCGGGATCGGTAATTAATTTATCGAGCCCTAATTGCGTAGCACTATTATCCAAAATCCGCAGCACAATTTTCTCTCCGAAGCGACTCGGTAAACTGCTTACCCGAAAATCAACATTACGCCCTTGATATCGGCGGCGAATTTTACCGTCTTGCGGTAGCCTCCGTTCAGCAATATCTAATTCCGCCATAATCTTAAAACGGGCTGCGATCGCGGGAGCAATTTTAATCGGCAAGTGATCGAATGTTTGCTGAAGAACCCCATCCCGGCGCATTCGCACTCTCACAAATTCTTCTTGGGGCTCAATGTGAATATCAGAAACCCCCTCTTTTAAGGCTTTAATTAAAATCCGATTCACCAGATTGATAATGGGGGCAGCTTGGGCATCGCCCAGGGATTTTTCCAGATCAGCGTCTGTATCCTCATTAACTTCTTCTAAACCTTCTACATCGAGGTTAGCAATGTCTTTCGTTACATCCAGTTGCTCATCTTCTGCCGCTTTTTCCTCCTTAGCCGATTGTTCATCTAGATATTGACCAATGATTCGTTCATAATCTTCCAAAGTCATGACCACCCGCTGGGCAATCAATCCCTTGGGACGTAAAATTCGGAGCAGATCATCTTGAGCAGTGAGCTCATCAGGGTCAACCATCCCCACTAATAGCGATGGGGGGCGAGTATCGCGCTTGGTTAAAGGCAGCAATTTGTGACGACGACAGAGATCAAGGGGGATAACATCGTCAATTAACTCTGTGATGGGATATTCCTCAAGGTCAGTTACTTCCGGATCAAGCGACTCTACCCCATAGTAAATTTTTAATTCAAATAGATGATGTTTTTTATACTGGCGATACAGTTCCGGTGGCAAGTCTTTTCCGGTAACTGCACTCAGCGCTTCCGTAAAAGATTGCTTTCCTTCTGATTGGGTAACTTGTTGTCTGGCTTGTTCAATTTCTTTGCTGCTTGCATAGCCAGCTTGAATTAATTTATTCCCAAATGGGGAAGAGTCACGTAAAGTTGTGAGAGCTCTTTGACGTTTTTTAGCCGATGAGGAATGAGTCATAGCAATAATGGCTGCGGATGGGACATTAACGAATGGTTGTTGGAAACTTTATTCTGATTAGAGTTAGAGCTTTATCCCAAGATTGCTTTGTTCAAGCAGATGCTCTTCCTTCAAGAACAGAGTACTCATTAACCATCATTTTTGTAATGATTATCAAATAATTTTTGTAATTCTAATCTTATCTGCATATTTATCGGATGTCGATCATTCGCTGAAGAAACGACTGTCATTCTTGGTCTTACAACTTATTGTTCCCCGGCATCTGGTTTTGATGATCCCCCTCTGTTGTTCATTTGCTTCGGGAAGAAGTGATGATATTGTCAATATTCTTTATAAAATACCGTTCTCTTGGGATTGGCTTGGGAACAATCTCGCTCAAAAATAATCAGGGCATCGGCTTGCCACTTTCTAAACTGGATCTTGAATCCTCTTTTTTGTTATTGTAACTATTTATAGAAAAAAGTTTAATAAATACTTTTAATTTGATTTTATTTAATTTCAAAAGTATTTTAAGCAGTTTATATAGACTCTAGTTTTTTAATAATATTTTTAATTTGGTCTAACGTCCTAAGTTTCATTAACCCAGTCTTTCATTTTCAAAATCGCTACGTAATAATTGCAATTAACTAGGCAAAGAACGAGGAAAACACTGTGAAGTTATCAGTTTACGGAAAAGGCGGAATTGGAAAATCGACGACAAGCTGCAACATTTCAGTCGCCCTAGCCAAACGAGGTAAAAAAGTATTACAAATTGGATGTGATCCAAAGCATGACAGTACTTTTACCCTGACTGGATTTTTAATTCCGACGATTATCGATACCTTACAAGAAAAAGATTTTCACTATGAAGATATTTGGCCGGAAGATGTCATTTATCGCGGTTATGGCGGCGTAGATTGTGTAGAAGCCGGTGGTCCCCCTGCCGGTGCTGGCTGTGGCGGTTATGTGGTCGGCGAAACAGTGAAGTTACTCAAAGAACTGAATGCGTTTGACGAGTATGATGTCATTCTGTTTGATGTGCTGGGTGATGTCGTCTGTGGCGGTTTTGCTGCCCCCCTTAATTATTCCGACTACTGTATGATTGTCACCGATAATGGCTTTGATGCTCTATTTGCTGCTAATCGGATTGCTGCTTCCATTCGGGAAAAATCTCGCACTCATCCCTTACGCTTAGCGGGATTAATTGGCAATCGCACGTCTAAACGAGATTTAATTAATAAGTATATTGAAGCGGTTCCCATGCCGGTTTTAGAAATTTTACCTCTGATTGAAGATATCCGCGTGTCTCGGGTAAAAGGGAAAACCATTTTTGAGATGGCAGAAACAGAACCGATGTTAGAGGAAGTGGCGCAATATTACCTCAACATCGCCGATCAACTCCTTGCCTTACCTGAAGGGGTGGTCCCCGATGATGCGCCTGATCGCGATCTGTTCTCTTTATTATCTGATTATTACCTCAATCCGACTGATGGCAACAGCACAAAAGGTGCGCCGGTAGAAGAAAGCGAAGAATTAGAAGCATTAATGGTTTAAATGTCCTTTGTTGTTGGTAAGACAAGGGCAAATGACGGATGACTAATGACAAAAATACGGAGAAAAGAATGGCTGCAGAAGAACAAACCGCTTTAAATTTTGAATGTGAAACGGGAAATTATCATACGTTTTGCCCCATTAGTTGTGTGGCTTGGCTGTATCAGAAAATTGAAGATAGCTTCTTTTTAGTCATTGGCACAAAAACTTGTGGTTATTTCTTGCAAAACTCCATGGGAGTAATGATTTTCGCAGAACCCCGTTATGCAATGGCGGAGTTGGAAGAAGGGGATATTTCAGCAAAACTCAGTGATTATGAAGAATTGAAGCGGTTATGTTTGCAAATTAAGCGCGATCGCAATCCCAGTGTCATTGTTTGGATTGGCACTTGCACCACTGAAATTATCAAAATGGATTTAGAGGGAATCGCGCCGAAACTCGAAGCCGAAATTGGAATTCCCATTGTGGTGGCGCGGGCGAATGGCTTAGACTACGCCTTTACCCAAGGTGAAGATACGGTTTTAGCGGCAATGGTAAATCGGTGTGATGATACGCCCCAAATTGAACCGGAAGCAGAACCCGAACCCAAGAAAAACGGCTTTTCTCGCCTCTTGAACTTCGGACAGAAAGAAGAAGTAACCCAACCGGAAGAAAGCGAATATAAAGAGCATCCTCCCTTAACCTTATTTGGATCGGTTCCTGACTCGGTAGAAACCCAATTAAGTCTGGAGTTAAAAAAGCAAGGGATCAAAGTTTCTGGTTGGCTTCCCTCCAAACGCTTTACGGAATTACCCAGCATTGAAAAAGGGAATTATGCCTGTGGCGTACATCCGTTCTTAAGTCGGACGGCAACGAATTTAATGCGTCGGCGCAAGTGTAAACTGATTGGTGCGCCCTTCCCCATTGGTCCCGATGGCACTCGCGCTTGGATTGAGAAAATTTGCTCTGTCTTTGAGATTGAACCAGAAGGTTTAGAGGAACGGGAATCCCAAATTTGGGAAAGTGTAGAAGACTATGTGAAGTTAGTTCGTGGGAAATCTGTCTTCTTTATGGGGGATAATCTCTTAGAGATTTCCTTAGCCCGTTTCCTTGTCCGTTGCGGAATGACGGTTCATGAAATTGGTATTCCTTATCTGGATAAACGCTATCAAGGGGCAGAGTTAGCATTGTTAGAAAAAACCTGTGCTGATATGGGTGTGGGACTGCCAAGAATTGTCGAAAAACCGGATAATCATCATCAAATTCAACGGATTATGGCAGAAAATCCCGACTTAGTCATTACGGGAATGGCACACGCGAACCCGTTAGAAGCCCGTGGCTTTAGCACTAAGTGGTCGGTGGAGTTTACTTTCTCGCAAATTCAAGGCTTTACCAATACTCGCGACTTACTAGAATTAGTCACTCGTCCCATGCGTCGCAATAATAACTTACAAGAGTTAGGCTGGACTAACTTAGTGCAGGAAGAGGACGCAAAACGGATTACAGTTTAATTTAGCATTCTCCTTTTCTTCTTCGGTGACTCGTTCCCCGGAATTGAATTCCGGGGCTTGCGAGTCACCGTTGGTC
>CAZAYV010000157.1:4299-8760 GCA_964489465.1 uncultured Dactylococcopsis sp.
ACCGTTGGTCGGTGCGTGGTGATTTTGAGCAAGATCATCACGTTTTTTTTCTTGGGAAATGGAGGACAAATTGCTATCATACAGCAGTAGAGTCTTTAATACCGCTTTAAGAGAGAATAGGAACTATGGATATTTTGACACTGGGTTGGGTTGCATTTTTAGCCCTCTTTACTTGGTCAATTACGATGGTGGTTTGGGCCCGTAACGGATTCTAAAAGAGGTGAATTGTGGAAGTTTTAACTCCCCTAAATGTACTGTTTCTGGTTGCGTTTGTATTGCTGATCTTAGTCAGTGGTGGAATTTTGTATCTCACCGCGATCGAGTGGCGTGACAGACGTCGTCAGTCCCGGGATAAAAAGGGGAAGTAACCTCTCCCAGATTCAATCAGAAACAGATTTACCCTGCAAACCTTCAGCGTTAAAAGCAAATACTCAAACTGCTATTGGGCGGAACGAGTTTCCGCCTAATTTTTTTGTGCGCTAGGGATTAACCGGTAAAAGACTCCTCCTGAATTCAGAGGAGGAGATAAAATTAGATGTATGAGCAATTAATTGTAAATCAATCTAGTTTTCGGCTTGTTTGACTCGGGATTCTGCTTTTTCCATGACTTCTGCTTTATTATCGAGCATTTGACCGGGATAGTGTTCTAATTCTTTGGTGGACAGGGCAATCCGTCCTTGATATTCATCCACATCCACAATCATCACTTTAATGGTTTCGCCAACGGTTAACACGTCTTCGAGAGATTCGACTCGTTTTTGACTGACTTGCTTGATATGGAGTAAGCCGGTGACTCCCGCAGCCAGTTCGACAAAAGCACCATAAGGTTTGAGATTGACCACTTTCCCTTCAATCAAGCTACCGGCAATAATTTGACCCATCGCATCGGCTTTCGCTGCTTCCCGTTGCGATAGCACCAACCGTTTGTCTTCGGGATTGACTTCAATCAGGAGTCCAGTTACGCTCTGACCAATGAGGTCATCTAAATTATCCGCTGCTAATAGATGCGATCGCGGCACGAACGCCCGCAACCCCATAATTTCTCCCTTGACACCACCGCGATTACTACCCGTCACTTGCATTTCCACTGGTTTGCGATCCGTTTGGTAGGCTTCTAAGGTTTCCCAAACCCGTTGTTCTTGTAGCTGACGACGGGAAAGGGTGACTTGTCCATCGGCATTTTGTTCGCGAATTACTAAAAATTCCAATTCCTCATCCAGGGGAATGACATCATCAAAACGAGTAGCGCCACCGAGATTGGCTTCGGCAAGAGGAAGGAGTCCGGGAGATTTTCCGCCAATATCAACATAGGCAACCTCATTATCGTAGTTGACTGCTTTGCCCTGCACCACTTGTCCTTTTTGAAAGTGGTAATCATAATCGGCGAGGGCTTTGGCAAAATCATCTTCAGAGAAAGGAACGTTCGCTTGAGATTCGGGAGAAGGGGTGAAATCAGAGGTCATCTTCAATTAAAGAGTATGCGTAGAAAATAGAGGTGGGGGAAACTGTTAAGAAATATTGAGATGGGCTTCCCCCGGTTAGGTTACGTTGACTGGTTTACTGCTTCAGAGTTTCCTGAAACAATCCTTTGACTCGTTCCCAGGCGTCTTGAGCAGCCGTTGGGTGATAGCTTGCTCGTTGGTCACAGAAAAAGCCGTGATCGGCTCCATCATAACGAAAGATGCGGTGAGGAATATTCTGTTTTTTAAGTTCTGCTTCAATTTGGTCAACTTGTTCTATGGGAATGAGAGGGTCTTGTGTCCCAAAGAAGGCGTAAATGGTCCCTTGAATCTCTTTGGTGCGAGTAATTGTCGGTTCGCCCCCACCCGGCGTTTGTGTGGCAATGCCAGCACCATAGAAGGAAGCGGTGGCTTGAATATCAGGGAGAGTAGCAGCGAGATAGGCAACATGACCGCCGAAACAAAAGCCAATGCAGCCAAACCCCTTGCCTTGGCATCGAGGAAGAGATTTTAAGTAATTAATCGCAGTTTGAATATCGTTAAGCAGTTCACTGGCTTTAGTTTGTTCTTTATATTTTCTTCCCTCTTCTAAGTCTTCGGCGGTATAACCCACGGCAAAACCGGGGGCTTGGCGTTGATAAATCGCCGGCGCGATCGCGATATAGCCTTCTTTGGCGAAGCGTTGGGTAACGTCTTTGATATGGTCATTGACCCCAAAAACTTCCTGAATGACAATTACACCCGGATAAGTCCCTTCCGCGTCGGGTTGGGCAAGATGAGCATCCACTTGCACATCTCCGGCATTCAATTGAATATCTTCTGTTTTAATTGCAGACATAGTCCTTGCTCTAAATTTGTTTAAAAAACCTCGCTTTGAATTTTAACGAAGCACAGTCCCTTTGCTGGCGGTGCTAATCAGCCTGTCCAGATTACAGTGATAGCAACGCTTTATTCCTCACTTTGACCATTCCATCCCTTGATCATGCCATCTTCAAGATAGGTAACGCGATCAGCAACATCTTTAATTCTAGGGTCATGGGTAACAATTAAAACAGTGCAGTGATGTTCTTTCGCTAAACGACGCAGTAATTCAGTGATGCGATGTCCACTCTGAGAGTCTAGGGCAGCGGTGGGCTCATCTGCCATAATCAGGGGAGGATTACCGGCAAGCGCACGAGCGATGGCAACCCGCTGTTTTTGCCCCCCTGACAAATCTCTCGGTTTCTGATTCGCATACAGTTCTAATCCCACTTGTTCTAATAGAATTTGGGCTTCGTAACGGGCTTCGCTACCTTGAACGCCTTTAACATTAAGAATCAGCTCGACATTTTCTGCCGCAGTCAGCGCTGGAAAAAGGTTAAAGTTTTGAAAAATAAAACCAATGTGTTGGCGACGAAATGCGGTTCGTTTTTTCTGAGATAAGTTGGTAATTTCTTCTCCTAATAAATACACCTTGCCACTTGTGGGGGTGAGGAGTCCCGCCAGAATAGAGAGAAAAGTGGTTTTCCCAGAACCAGATGGTCCCATTAGCAGTTGAATACTGCCTCGTTGGGCTTCCCAGTTAATGTCTTGCAGGATCGGAATGTTTTGTCGCCCTGATTGAAAAAACATCGTAATGTCTTGGGCGTAAATTGAAGTATTAACAAAGGCATGGGAGTCTGGAGAAGAATTTGATCGGGCTGGAGTTTTAAATAACACAGTAAATGATGCCGACAAGACTATCTATGCTTTAAAGACAATGGCAGGGTCAACGCGGTTGACTTTTTGAATAGCAAAAATGGCCGAACCTATACACATAATAATCGTGAGGACAAAAATCGCGATCGCGCTAACAGGGGTAATCAATAATAATGTCCCTTGATTCCAATTGATCCAACCAGCAATCCCTAAACAGATGATAGTTGCCGGTAAATAGCCTAAAATGGCCATCCACAACGCCTGTTCAATAATGACCTGATAAATCATCCCTGCTGAAGCTCCCATTGCCTTCAGGGTGCCAAATTCTCGAATATGGTCGGATACGGAAGAATACAAAATCTGACTGACCACAACAATCCCGACAATAATACCAACAACCGTGCCTAAACCTAAAATTAAGCCAATGCCAGTTCGCTGCTGCCAATAAGTTTGCGTTTTTTGGATCAGTTCTTCCTGAGAATAAACCGTAACTTGGTTTAATTTGCTCTCCAATCGTTCTTTGAGCGTAGAGAGTTCCACTCCCTCTTCGGGCTGAATTAAAATAAAGGTCAGGATATCGGATGCCACTAAATCTCTCGGCATAGTCGGCACTGGTTCCTGATTACTCTCCCCTTCCACGGCATCAAAGCGATTGACACATTCCAACTGTGATGACCCTTGGGGTAAGCGACAATTCAACTGTGAGGTTCGTCCCGCATTAAGATAAGCATTGGCATTTCTCAGGGAGGTTAAAACAAATGGATTAGAAATCATGGAAGCATTCCCATCGGTTAATCCCACCACCTGCGCTGGTAAAGAGTTCAATTGCACTTCGGTTCCCAACTGTTCGATACTTAAAGTATCTTGATCGGTACGGTCAATCATGACTTGATAGGGCTCATTCAACTGGTTGAGATTCCCTTCGAGAATTTTAGGGGGACGATAGAGTTTCCCGCTGGGATTAAACCCAATCAGTCTTGCTCGTGCCATTTGCCCTTCTGGGGGATACCATTGTGCCCCGGAAAAAAGTAAGCCTTCGGCACGGGCGACGCCTGAGACTTGCCGCGCTTTAATTAACTCGGAAACCGGAATGGGTAAGGTCAACTCTAGCTGCACGAGAGAATCCGAAGCCACCCAAAGCGCTGCCGAAGAATTATTAATGAGCGCCACGGTTGACTGACTAAACCCACTAAAAATTCCGGTTTGCAAAGTGACAAGACTCACAGCAAATAAAATCCCAGCTTGGGCAACTAAAAAACGGGGAATATCTTCCAGGAGATTTTTACGAGCAAGAGAAACCATAAAAAACAAGTGCAATAAAAAT
>CAZAYV010000158.1:0-8751 GCA_964489465.1 uncultured Dactylococcopsis sp.
GTTTTTGCTTCATTTTTTCCTTGTTTTAATAAAAATTCTGTTTCTGAAATCAAATTTTGAATAAGGATTTGATCAGACTTTGTAATGATATTATTAAGGTGCTTTTTAATTTTCTGAGTATCATTTAAAATAATTTTAGATAGCGTTGTATCAATTTCTTTGATTTGAATATTATTTAACATAAGTCTTCTTCAAATTTTAAACTTACCCATATCAATAATATTTTACTGTAAAAAGGACTGACCATTGAGCAATGTTCTTGAAAAGCACGATTGGACTTCATCTATGCTTCGCGATCGCGTTTGGAAAGAAATCAAAACAGCGCGATTGGACTGGAGTCCATGCTTCGCGATCGCGCTACTTTCTATAAAAAATAACAGCGATCGATCTTTCTTTATGATTAGGAGTTTTCATTCTCCAATTTGTTGACGTAAGTCTTCTACAGTATCTGTGCTAAGTCCTGTGAATTGAGAAACCTGTTCAGCGCTCATCCCAGCACGGAGAAGATTAAGAGCAATTTCTCGCTTGGCTTGCTGTTTAGCCTCTTGCTTAGTCTTTTCTTCCCATTCCAAAAAGGCTTGTGATAGTGCCATTGTTAACGCTCCTTCTTCCTGTTCAATTTGAGGGACAGTTTCAATGATCATCTTCCAGTTTGATAATAATCTTAACGCTTCTTCTCGCCTTTGATCGGCTTCGGGTAGCGCCATGACTTCCTGAATTGCCTGCTGTTGCACGTTTCCTTTTCCCAATAACCTCAACCATAAAGTCTCTGGAGTTTTGGGCAGTTGATGAACAGCGATAAACCCACAGCGATCCATTTCCGCTTTCCAATATACCCCATGACACCAATCCTCTTTTGCAATGGCTCCTGCTGAAGTGAGGAACTTTTGGCTAAGGGTAGGTGAAATAATCCATAAAATAGGGAGTTCTTGTAAAGATACGCTCTGATCGCGCTGACGATAAAAGTCGGCAATAATCCACTCATGCTTCAGTTTACAGCGATGGTAATCTGATAGAGAAGGAGGATTTCGGAACGGTTCAAATAAACAGGGTGAGGTGATCATTTCCCCCAAGAGTCCCAAGGGAGATCGATCTTGATTCCTGTACGCAATCGGGGCAAAATAAATATCAACTAAATGGGATTCCCCTGGCACTTCTAAAGAGATTTGTACTTCTCCAAAGGGTTGCAGAAGTTCCTCGAAAAGTTGTTTTGCAAGTTGATCAAAGGGTGTTCTAGACACAAAAAAAATGGTTGTTCAAGATTTAAAGAAAACTGCGATCATTGATTCGTATTTTATCAATTGGAAAGTGACATTGAGGGAGTAACTGATATGAAATTGCGAATTTATATATGGTGCGCGATCAGACTCCGTCTTTGCTGCGCGATCGCGTTTAGAAAAAAATGAGAACAGCGCGATCGGACTTCGTCCATGCTTTGCACACGCGCTACAATCAAATCAAAAAAATGGGAAACCAAGACCCGATTGACCATGATCGGCTATTCAAAGAATTAATTTCCACCTTTTTTCTCGAATTTCTTGAGCTTTTCTTTCCTCAAGTTTTGGACTACCTCGAACCCGAATCTATTACTTTTCGGGATAAAGAAGTCTTTACCGATGTCACAAGGGGAGAACGCTACGAAACCGACTTGTTAGCCGAAGTACAGTTTCGGGGAGAAGACTCTTACTTTCTGATTCATCTAGAAAATCAAGCCTCATCTCAAAGTAACTTTAACCAGAGAATGTTCCCTTACTTTGCGCGGTTACATGAAAAATTTGATTTACCCATTTATCCCATTGTCATTTTCTCTTATGACCAACCGAAAAAACAAGCGATTAATTATTACCAAGTTGAATTTCCTGATTTCCAAGTCTTACAATTTAACTATCGGGTGATTCAGCTTAACCGCTTAAACTGGCGAGATTTTCTCAATCAACCTAATCCAGTGGCTTGCGCGTTAATGGCAAAAATGAACATTGCCCCCACCGAACGTCCACGAGTGAAATTAGAATGTCTGCGCTTATTAGCCACTTTACGCCTAGACCCCGCCCGAATGCAACTGATTTCAGGGTTTGTCGATACCTATCTCCGTTTAAGCACAAGCGAGTTAGAAGTCTTTAATCAAGAATTTGAACAAATTGAATCAGTAACTGTTAAGGAGGGAATCATGGAAATTACAACCAGTTGGAAAGAAGAAGGAAAACTAGAAGGGAAACAGGAAGGGAAACAGGAATTAATACTAAGTTTACTTAATTATCGTTTCGGAGAGTTGTCATCCCAAACCCAAGCCAAGATAATGAGTTTAAACAGTTCTCAGTTAGAGGAATTAGGTGTTGCTATGTTTAATTTAGAAAATAAGGATGATCTAAACTCTTGGTTAGCTAATTCTCCTACGAATAATTGATCATACTCAAGTCGAATTGAATTTTATCCATAGAACGGGGTTAAATGAGGTAAAACTTTTATTCATGCAAGCTGATCATTGCTTGAGTCAGTCTTTAGTGCAATTGGAATTTATTTATGGTGTGCGATCAAACTCCGTCTCTGTTGCGCGATCGCGTTCATAGTTTGAGTTGACGGATCAAACCCAATATCATCACTCTCTGGAAACGCTACAATCATACTTGTACTGAACTATGTACAAATCCAATGAACATGAATATCGTCAACTTTAGCGAAGCGAGAAAAAACTTCAAATCTGTACTTGATACAGTAGCCAATGACAAAAATTGTACTGTTATCGTTAGGAGAGATGCAGAAGATGCAGTTGTCATGTCTAAAAGTTATTATGACAGCCTAATGGAAACAGTTTACCTATTACAATCTCCTGCTAATGCCCAACATTTAGAAGCAGCGATCGCTGAATATAAAGCAGGTCAAACACAAGAACATGATTTAATTGATGCGTAAATTAGCTTGGAGTAGTAAAGCATGGAAAGACTATCTTTATTGGCAATTTCAAGATAAAAAAACGCTAAAAAGAATCAATCGATTAATCCAAGATGCTTTATCTAACCCCTTTGAAGGAATCGGAAAACCTGAACCCTTAAGAGAAAGTTTATCAGGTGCCGACCCTGCGGGAATCGAATTCCCGCAGGAATGCGGCACCGCATTCCGCGGTTTTTGGTCTCGTCGTATTGATGAAACCAATCGTCTTGTTTATGCGGTTGACGATAATTATTTGACCATTCTTTCCTGTCGGTATCATTACCAAAAATAAGTACGATCATAATTCTTCAATCAAATCAATTCCTGTTTGCTATAATCGCCCCGTTTGTGAGAAATGCAGGTGCGCGATCGCGTTTAGAAATGAGAACAGCGCGATTGGACTCCGTCCATGCTTCGCAAAACGCTACAACTCATTATTATCTTCCAAATTTTCAGTTTTAAGAATTAATTCTATACAGGTTTTGAGAGGATCGAGTTTTGTTTGAATGATATCCCAGACAATTTCATCATCGATAGAGAAATAAGCATGAGTGATAATATTCCGTAGCGCAATTATCTTTTTCCATTCGATATGTATTTGTCGATCTCTGATATCTTCTGGAATATTTTTTGTTGCTTCTCCAATAATTTGTAGGTTATAAACAACTGCATCAAACTTAAGTTCATCTTCTGATAACTCAGCTTGAGTCATTTGGTTCGTATAGCTTTTTATCTTACGAATACTGTTGAGTATATCTTCCAAATAAAGTTTAAGACTCCGTGACATAAATTGCTTCTTTTAGAACTTTTTCAGTAAGTTGCGGTTTGAGAGATCGTCGAGTTACCAGATCGACCTTCTTATTAAAGAGATCTTCAAGAAAAAACTTTAGATCCATATAACCATCAAATGTCGCAGCCCCTTCAAACTCTACCAAAAAATCTAAATCGCTATCTGGAGTTGCTTCATTACGAGAAACAGAACCAAAAAGAGCAAGAGATTTAATTCCAAAACTTTTAACTTTATCTAAATTTTCTTCGAGAGTGGAAATAACAAAATTGCGATCAATCATGAACGGCTTATTATGAGTCACCATAATAATTAAAAGTGTGAATGCAATTGATTTACAAACATTGTAACTAAATTAATGATAGAGTGTAAGGTGGAAATCATCATTGAACAGGAGATTAACTCCTTTAATTCGAGAACGCGTTTTAAATGAGGTGCAACCTTTATCAATGCAAAACGATGATTGATTGAGTCAGTTTTTAGTGCCATTGGAATTTATCTATGGTGCGCGATTAGACTCTATCTTTGCTGCGCGATCACGCTACAATAGGTCTTGTTTGAATAGTCGATGATTCAGTCTCAGCCATGTCATTAATGGAACGATTAGAAGAAAAACGAGACGACATCCTGAAAATTGCTTCTCAACATGGCGCATTTAACATTAGGGTGTTTGGTTCAGTCGTCCGTAAAGAAGAGACAGAAACTAGTGACATTGACTTTTTAATTGACTATGATTCCACAAAAATAAGTCCTTGGTTTCCCGGTGGATTACTCATGGATTTACAGGATTTATTAGGGTGTAAAGTGGATATTATTACTGAACAAGGGTTGAGTCCTCTAATTCGAGAACGGGTTTTAAATGAAGCGAAACCTTTATAAATTCAGAACGCGATTCTATTTATCTTGCCCATATTTTAGAGTGTATTGAACGCATCCAAGACTACACTGGAAATAACAAGGAAACGTTCATGAATAGTTTTCTAGTGCAAGATGCTGTATTACGTCGATTACAAACAATGGCAGAATCAACACAAAAACTATCCAATGAGTTAAAAGCGGAAGCCTCAGAAGTGGACTGGCGTGCATTATCAGGGTTTAGAAATATCTTAGTTCATGATTATTTAAGTGGGATTGATTTAGAACAAGTTTGGAGTGCAGTTACTCTGTATTTACCCAGTTTAGAGTTAGCAATAAAACGGCTTGCAGCAAGTTTGTCTCAAGATAATAATTAAGTAAAGTAAGGTCTTTAGAGGGATTGTTTCTAAGGGAAAGCCTTGCGCGATTGGAATTTATTTATGGTGCGCGATCAGACTCCGCCTTTGCTAGCGCGATCGCGTTTGGAAAGAAATGAGAACAGCGCGATTAGAGTACTGCAATAAATAAATTATCCGACTATAATCAAGGGGATGTCATTCATGGATCGATGAAAGACTGATGAAGGCAAACCCAATTGAACTCACCGATTCCCTGAAATCTCTATTGAAAGAAACAGCGCAACAATTAAAGGGCAGCGAACGCCGTCAGTTTATGGCTAAAATCGTCTGAAGATGCTTTTCATCGTCGAGGACGCAAGCGAGTCGAATCAAAACTCCCGAATTTATGCCAAGACATGCGCTCGATAGTTGACCCAGAAACTCAAGCTGACCCCACCTTAAAAAGTGAACGACTATATACTCGCCTCAGTGCTGCTCAAGTGCGTCGTCAACTCATCAAACAAAAAGGATACACCGATGAACAATTACCAACTGCCGAAGTGATTCGACAAAGGTTGAATGAAATGAAGTACCGTTTAAGGCGAGTGGTCAAAGCTAAACCCCAAAAAGTAATTCCCGAAACGGAAGCAATTTTTCGGCAGGTTCATCAAGTCATCCGTACTCCCGACTGCAAGTCGGGAGTACGGATGACCGTTGGTCAATCAACAAGCGGATGAAGAGGAAACGACCCTACGGATTTCCCTCGATGCCAAAGCTACAGTCAAAGTCGGTGATTATGACCGAGGGGGAAAAAATCGGGTGACGACCCGAGCCGCCGACCATGATTTTCAACCCCACGCCAACCTGACCCCTGTGGGCATTTTTTTACCTGAGTACAATGAGTTCTATCTGTTTTTTGTCAGTTCAAAAGTTACTGCCGATTGTCTGGTTGACTTGCTCCAACAGTGGTGGCAGGAGGTCAAAGACCGCTTTGCTCACATTCAAACCTTGGTAATCAATGTCGATAATGGTCCGGAAAATCATTCCCGCCGCACTCAATTTATGTCTCGACTGGTCAATTGGGTCAAGACGGAACAAATTTCGATTCAGTTAGCTTACTATCCTCCCTACCATAGCAAATATAACCCAGTGGAAAGGCCTTTTGGCTGGCTCGAGCAGCATTGGCGTGGCAGCTTACTCAATACGGTTGAGGCGGTCCTTAATTTTGCGAAAAGCTTAGAATTCAAGTGAAAACACCCGGTGGTTCGGTTGATCACTCAAACTTATGAAACGGGGAGAAAGCTAACTCAAAAAGCGATGGCGAACCTTGAGAAGCAGTTTCAACGTTTACCAGGATTAGATAAATGGTTTGTTAAAATTCCAGCTCATCCCGGGTAGCTTTCGGATGACTTTTTTCTTGGATTACTCTTAACAGGTAACTTTATGCGTCTTTTGCTTCAGATTCAAGACAAAGATAATGAAGATAAATATTACAATAATTATCCATTAAATTGATTAGAAAACGGTTGATTAGGATGTTTACCGATTGCTTGGTTATCTGCTAAATATTCATCAATCACTTGCTGAAATGATTTTTCTAACTCATCCACTGACAAACCGTCAAAAACGATAACATCTTCGATATTAATCACGCGACCAAAAAATAAACGGTCTTCTTCATCATATTCAATGACAGCTTCATATCCTTTATATTTCATAACTCAACTCCTGCTTTAGTTAAAAATTCTCGAATTGCTTTTACTTGATATCTTTTTAATTCTTTTTGAGGATGTGGTGAATGAATATTTAAGGAAATTTCATTGAGATCAAAACGAACCCTTGACCCATCTCCTTGTGTAACCATTCCTCCTAAATTTTTGATTAAAGAAACAACATCGTTCCAAAGAATATTACATCGGATTGGTTCTGCAAAAATAGCATCATAAGTTTTACGTTGCTTTCGGTTCATTCATTTATTGTATAGTTTTGATCTGATTGATCTGATTGATCTGATTGTTTTGTATTTGAAAATAATCAAGAATGATTGCATCATGTTTCTTTATCTCACGCGATCGCGCTGTCTTGATCTAAAGATGCTCTCAATTCTCCTAACCAATTAATTAAATTATCTAACTGTTGCTGGGTTTTCAAAACCCCTAAACCGCGCACCGTGACTTTCCCTTTGCTGTAAACAAAACGAGATGCAATGTGTTTCGGAAGATGTTCTTGTAAGCGTTTCCAAGCGGGTTCTTCCATCGGCGTTTCTAAAGCAACGTGCTGTTTTCCTTCGGGTTTGATGCGAGAAAAACCAAGGGATTTTGTAATTTGTTTCAGTTCCATCACCTGTAATAATTGTTGAACGGGCGCAGGTAATTCCCCATAACGATCGCGCCAATCTTGTCTGATTTGATCCAGTTCTTTTTTACTACTCGCCATGGTTACCGTGCGATAGGCATCCATTTTTTGATCCATATCGGTGATGTAATTATTGGGAACAAACGCCGTGAGTTTCAGATCAATTTGCGTATCATCCACTTGCGGAATATCTTGTCCTTGCACTTCCTGAATTGCTTCTTGTAGCATACTCATATACAAGTCGAAGCCCACTGCATTCATTTGTCCTGACTGTTTCGCACCAAGTAACTCGCCAACGCCCCGAATTTCTAAATCTCGCATCGCCAGTTGATAGCCAGATCCGAGTTGGGTAAACTCTTGCAGCGCCCGCAGTCGTTTTTTCGCCGTATCGCTGAGACTACTTTGCTTGGGATACAATAACCAGGCATGGGCTTGAATCCCCGACCGTCCGACACGCCCTCGCAGTTGATACAGTTGCGATAAACCGAATTTCTGTGAATCTTCCACAACAATGGTATTCACCCGGGGAATATCTAACCCAGACTCAATAATCGTCGTACAAACCAGGATATCCGCGTCGCCATTGTTGAACGTTAGCATGGTGGATTCTAATTCCCCTTCGTCCATTTGTCCGTGCGCGATCGCGATCCGTGCGCCAGGAACCATTTCTCGCAGTTTTCCGGCTGTTTCTTCAATCCCTTCTACTCGCGGAACCACATAAAAGACTTGTCCACCGCGATCTAATTCATTGCGAATTGCCGTACGAATCGCTTCCTCATCATAAGGGGATAAATGGGTTTTAATCGGACGACGGGAGGGGGGTGGCGTGGTAATCAGACTCATTTCCCGAATCCCAGAAAGAGACATATATAAGGTTCTTGGAATCGGGGTTGCAGTGAGGGTGAGAACATCCACCTCTGTTTTCATGGATTTGATTTTTTCTTTCTGGTTCACCCCAAACCGTTGTTCTTCATCCACTACCAGCATTCCCAGGTCTTTATATTTGACACTCTTATTTAACAGTTGGTGGGTTCCGACGACCACGTCTAACTCGCCTGTGGAAAGACGTTTCAGGATATCTTTTCGTTCACTCGCCGTCCGAAAACGGTTGAGTAACCCAATATTAATCGGGTAAGGGGCAAAGCGTTCTTTGAGGGTGTGATAATGCTGTTGGGTAAGAATGGTCGTTGGTGCGAGAAACGCCACTTGTTTCCCTGACATCAAAATTTTGAAAATTGCCCGAATCGCGACTTCCGTTTTCCCAAAACCGACATCCCCACAGACTAAGCGATCCATTGGCAACTCACTTTCTAAATCTCGTTTCACATCTTGAACCGCTTTTAACTGGTCGGGTGTGGCTTGATAGGGGAAGGAATCTTCTAATTCTTGTTGCCAGGGGGTATCCTCGGGATAGGAATAACCCGAAAGCTGCGATCGCTGCGCGTATAAATTGAGGAGATCAATGGCAACTTTTTTAACCGCTTTCTC
>CAZAYV010000159.1:0-8727 GCA_964489465.1 uncultured Dactylococcopsis sp.
TTTGCGTTGAATTTCACTAGAACGTAAAGTTTGTTTAATTAAATTTGAGCGAGGAGAAATCACTAATTCGCTGACATAATCTTTTAATTCATAAGTTTTAGCGTAAGATCCATTATTGACTGGTGTCCGATTCGGAAGTAGCCAATAAGATGTCATTGAAATATAAAAAAGACCAATTAAAAACTTAATCAATCCCGCTTCTGTAAATTGAAATAAACCGAACGACCCATACCCCAATTGCTCAGAAATACTGCTGGCTAAAAGATTTGTGGATGTCCCAATTAAAGTAATAGTTCCCCCCAAAATTGTGGCAAAAGAAAGGGGCATTAACATCCGAGAAACTGGAATTTTTTGCTTCTTGCACCAATCTTCAATAATGGGGAGAAAGACAGCAACTACAGCAGTATTATTAATAAACGCAGTAATACCACCCACAACACCGCCCATAATAAAAGTTTGTTGATGAGTGGTTTTGCCGCCCCATTTTAATAACCAATCACCTACTACTTGAATTGCCCCAGTACGAGAAATGCCAGCACTGAGAATAAACATCGCCATAACCGTAATGGTTGCTGGGTTACTAAATCCAGAAATGCCTTCTTCTGGGGTAACAATGCCAAATACCATCAGTAAAATGGCAACGATCAGCGCAGTGAAATCAACCGGAAACCATTCGGTCGCAAAGCAAATGAGAGCAAAAATTAAAATACCAAGCGTTAGTGCGATTGACATGAAACTTATCGTTAGTCATTAGTTATTGGTCATTAGTCATTTTGGAATCAGGAATTTATGACTATAAATCTCATAATTAATTATTAATTATTAATTGCTTAAGCGCGATCGAGCGCCCGATATTGAATTGCTTCGGCAATATGAGAGGGTTCGATGCTTTCGGCATCTGCGAGATCAGCAATGGTACGAGCCACTTTTAAAATCCGATCCATTGCTCTGGCAGACAAGCCTAACTTCCGAATCGCATTTTCTAATAAGGTGCGGCTGGTGTCATCAAGTTGGCAATATTTCCGTAATTGTTGACTTTGCATTTGTGCATTATGACTGATATTTCCTTCTTCTTGAAAGCGATCGCGCGCCTTTTCTCGGGCTGTAATGACTCGTTGGCGAATCACTGCTGAAGGTTCTCCGGTTTCTTGTTTTGTCATTTCCTCTGGTTTCAGACGATTGACCGTCACTTGTAAATCAATGCGATCCATCAACGGTCCTGACAGCTTTGCCCAATATTTTTCCCTGACATAGGCTGAACAACTACAGGGTTGAATGGGATCGCCATAATAACCACAGGGACAGGGATTAGTACTGGCAATTAAGGTAAATCCTGCTGGGAATACCACTGATTGGCGAGTACGAGAGACACTGACTGATCCATCTTCTAAAGGTTGCCGGAGAAACTCCAGAACATTGCGTTTAAATTCAGTCAACTCATCAAGATAAAGGATGCCCTGGTGTGCCAAAGAAATTTCACCGGGACGCGGGAAACTTCCTCCTCCCACCAGCGCGGGTCCCGAGGCAGAATGATGGGGACTGCGAAAAGGACGTTCTGTCACCAGCGATCCCCGATTTTTCAAAAAACCCGCGACCGAGTAAATCTGCGAGACTTCTAAGGCTTCGGCAAAAGACAGTGGCGGTAAAATACCTGGTAACCGTTTCGCTAACATGGTTTTGCCACTCCCCGGGGGACCCACTAAGATTAAATTGTGCCCGCCAGAGGCAGCAATTTCCAAAGCGCGACGGGCGTGGGCTTGTCCTTTGACATCCTTTAAATCGGGACAAGTGAGAGTGGCAGTGCCCCATTCTGCTTTGGGATCGAGTTGAACAGGCTGATACTTTTCCGGTTGGTTAAGAAATTGCGCGACTTCGGAAAGATGTTGAAACCCATACACCGCTAACCCTTCGACTACCGCTGCTTCTTGGGCATTATCTGCGGGTAAAACTATTCCTGCCATTCCCATTTTTTTGGCGGTAGCAGCAATGGGTAAAACGCCAGCAATGGGACGTAAACTGCCATCGAGAGAAACTTCTCCTAAAAATAAGTAATCCCCTAATAACCCCCCATCCACTTGTTCAGAAGCGGCTAAGATGCCAACGCTAATCGGTAAATCAAAACTGGGACCTTCTTTCCTTAGATCCGCAGGGGTGAGGTTAATAACAATCTTGCGCATGGGAAAGGCAAATCCGGAGTTTTTGAGTGCGGCTTTCACCCGTTCCCGCGATTCTTGGACTGCTGTATCCGGAAGCCCAACCACAACAATTCCAGGCAATCCCCCTGAAACATCAACTTCTGCCCCCACTTTGACAGCATCAATCCCAACAATGGCTGCACTCCAAATTCTGGCAAGCATTTTTTCTCCTCAACACTTCAATATACTGTCGTCTTTCCCTGAAAAAAGTGTCGGCTTTTTGCTCAAAGTAGGACTAAAAAAGTTCATATCTGAGTAACGTACAAGGGAGAGACCCGTTATAAACTGGAATTCGCTTCGAGGTTCTCAAACCAATTTGTTTGGTGAGTTCTTTATTGCCGGATAAAACATAGGCAATCCAACCTTTAAAGCGTTGTTTGAAAATATCTCCCAATTCTTGATAGAGACTTCCCAACGCTTTCACTTCTCCTAAACGTTTGCCGTAAGGGGGATTACAAATAATAATTCCTTGATCACTGGGGGGTTCTAACTCGGATAGTTCCCTACAAGACAAATCAAGATGCTGATCTAAACCGGCATTTTCCACATTCACTTGTGCTTGTTCTAGCATATCCCAAGCGCGATCGCGCCCATAAATTCGCGCAGGGAGTTGTGAGCGTTGCTGTTGTCTCGCTTCTGTTTTCAATTGTTCCCAAAGTTCTTGCTTAAAATCCGACCAGTGTTCCAAGGCAAAGCGTTTTCTATATAAACCCGGTGCAATATTCAAGGCTTTTAAACCAGCTTCAATTATAAAGGTACCCGAACCGCACATCGGATCGAGCAAGGGTAAGTTTGGTTCCCAATCGGTCATTGCTAATAAAGCTGCAGCAAAGGTTTCCTTTAAAGGCGCGGTTCCCATGGCGGGACGATAGCCTCGTCGGTGTAAACTCTCGCCAGTGCTATCTAAACTGAGGATAGCGTGTGTCTTTTCAATGTGGAGATTCAGGATTAAATCCGGCGATTCTAAATCGACATTTGACCGTTTGCCAAAGTCAGCCATCTGCTGATCCGCGATCGCGTTTTTCACTTGTAGGGCACTAAAATGAGTATGATTCAACTGTTCATTTTTCCCTGTACAATGCACCGCTAGGGTTTCTTGCGGGGTGAGATAGTTTTCCCAATTAATTTGTTGCACGCCCTGATGCAATTGTTTGGCATTTTTGCAGGGAAATTTCAAGATTGGAACTAAAACGCGAAAAATTGTGCGCGACCAAAGATTGACTTGATAGAGCACTTTTTGATCGCCTTGGAATTCAACGCCGGTAAATTTAGGAGTAACCTTTTTTGCTCCTAATTCTGTTAATTCTTCTGCTGCAACTTCTTCTAAGCCTCGCGCTACGGTCGCAAAATAATAATTCATTGGGAAAGATTGAAATAACGTATTTTTAAAACTAAGCTAATCGTTTTTTGAAGATTCATTCGGATCGAAAACGCTCTTTTTTCCCGACACCTCATTCCGAGAGTCGTTTTCTCTGTTTTACGAAATTTGGCATAATAGAACGATGGCGATATTCATCAAATTATAATGACTGAAGCGAAAAACGTTCTCGGCGAACCCCTCCAACTTTGCTGCAATGATCCCAAAACTGGCTTTTATCGCGATGGTTACTGTAACACAGGAGGACAAGATTTTGGCGTCCATGTTGTTTGCGCCGAGATGACAGCGGAGTTTTTAGAATATACAAAAAATCAAGGAAATGATTTAAGCACTCCCCGACCAATGTTTAATTTTCCCGGATTAAAACCGGGGGATGGCTGGTGTTTATGTGCCTCTCGCTGGGAGGAAGCAAGACAAGCTGGAGTAGCCCCACCAGTCATTTTAGCCTCTACCCATATCCGCGCGATCGAAGTCGTTTCTTTAGATCACTTAAAGCAATATGCTAAAGATCAATCTTAATTATTTGATTAGTCATTAGTCATTAGTCATTAGTCATTCGTGATTGTCAGTTCCCTTGTCCTTAGTAACAGCGGTGAGAATTTTAAGAGGAGTATGTTCTTTTACAAGTTGTAATTCCTCTTTATTTTTTACGAGTAACGCTCCGGCAAAACCGAGAGAATTAATTCCAATCGATTGAAATTTTTCTTGTTGACGAGGAATCACTAGCATCCAACGGCGAGTCATGAGGAAATTGTAAGCAATGCCGGGTTGATATCCAATTACTTGTAGAAGTTGTTTATATTTTTCTAATACGTTTTGCCCAATCATTTCTGGAGAAGCCGTCCAATCTAAATTTAGCCAAGAAAAGCCATGAGGAAATGGAAATAAAGGGACTTGTTGTGCCTCTTGAGAAGATTCAGTGGTTTTTAGGGCAGGTGTAATTGGAATTTCTTCAAAATCCGGCGCAAGCGAGTTTGGAACCAGTTGTAAATGCTTGTGGCGAACCGAAGCTCCAGCATCTTTAGCTGAGTTATAAAAACCGAGACCATCGACTTGTTTTAAACATGCACAAAGTGCTGTCAAGTCAGCGTGATTAATTAAATTTTCTTGTTCTTCAAAGTCGCGCGTAATAATTAATAAATGATTTTCAACAACGTTATATTTATTCAGTAAACAGAAATGAGTGTCAGAAATATCACTCACAAATAAATCTTCTTCATAGGGGAGAAACGGATCAAAATCTTGACCGGTTTTTTCTTCCTGTTCTGCTTGCTTAGCTTTCGCTTCTTCTTTTTTAATTAAGTTGGTTAAAATTCTCACTAAAAAGGGAATTCCTTGACACTCAACCACTTCATAAGCAGTGGGGATCGGCTGTAAAGCGCCTGAGGCAGTCGCACTTGCCGTTGTCGCTTCGACTTGCTGCCAAAAGTGATCCGGGATTAACATCATGGATTTTCTTGAGATGAACGATTGTAGACAATAATCGATTAATAGCAGATCAGGTGATAGAATAGGCAAGGCTCAGGAACTTTACATTTTTTAAAAAAAGAATGAATGAGCTGACTGAGCAATGCTCTTTTCCCCATTTGAGGAAGTTACAGTATGTCCTTACCTCCGCTCCAATCACGTTTTAACTTGAAATTCAGAATCCTATGGCAAGATCAGGTTGGATCCTTCTTCAGAGCACAAGCGAGGACTTTTGAGTGGAAAGAAGGGAAAAGAAAAATTAGGCTTTAGTGACGATCAATTTTGGAGGAAATATGGATGAGTCCCAGAGTCGCCCAAAAGCTCTGATTACAGGGGCAACTAGCGGAATTGGGAAAGAAACCGCCCGCGCCTTTGCGCAAGCAGGGGTTGATCTTGCTCTGGTGGGACGTTCTCAAGAAAAATTAAATCAAGTTATCGCTGAAATTGGGCAGCAGGTAGCGGTTAAGTCTTACCTGATTGATTTAGCAGAAATTGCGACGGTAAAAGAGCAAATCAAAGCAGCCGTCACTGATTTTGGCGGTATTGATATTTTAGTCAATAATGCTGGGATGGGATACACCAACCCACTCAACGAAACCCCGCTCGAAGACTGGCAACAAGTGCTTGACCTGAATTTAACCAGTGTCTTTCAGTGTATCCAAGGGGTGTTGCCGACATTGCGCGATCGCGGCGGAGGGACAATTATTAATGTTGCTTCCATTGCCGCCCATAATCCTTTTCCCAGTTGGGGGGCCTATAGTGTGAGCAAAGCCGGTATTATTACTCTTTCTAAAGCGCTATCAGGAGAAGAAAAAGAAAATGGCATTCGTGTGATTAGTATTGCTCCCGGTGCAGTGAATACTCCCCTTTGGGATACCGACACTGTCAAAATGGAGTTGAATCGTGCTGCTATGCTTGACCCAAAAGTTGTGGCACAAACCATCGTGCAAGCTGCTTTACTTCCCCAACAAGCAGTTATCGAAGAAATGACTCTCATGCCTAGTGCCGGAGCACTTTAAGCCAAAGACTAGGTTTTCCGATTAATACAGACGAGGTAAGGAAATTTACTCTTAGTTATGACAATTGCTTCATCCAACAGTTCAATGTCCAACGGTTCAGTGAAAAAAGCAACCAATCAAGTGTCGCTCGACAGTGCTTCTTCTTTGGAAGCGGCTGTGACTAACGACAGTACCCAAGATGCCCAAATGCAAGAAATGATGGCAGCGGTGAAAACGCTACTGCAAGGGGTCGGAGAAGATCCGCAACGAGAAGGACTACTCAAAACCCCCAAGCGTGTTGCCGAAGCCATGCAGTTTCTCACTCAAGGATATCAACAATCTCTTGATGAGCTTGTCAATGGGGCAATTTTTGATGAGGGACATAATGAGATGGTGCTGGTGAGGGACATTGATGTCTTTAGTCTTTGTGAGCATCATATGCTACCGTTTATGGGCAAAGCGCATGTCGCCTATATTCCCAATCAGAAGGTCGTGGGATTAAGTAAGTTAGCCCGCATTGTGGAAATGTATTCTCGGCGCTTACAAGTACAAGAACGTCTCACGCGCCAAATTGCAGAAGCCATTCAGACCATTCTTGATCCACAGGGCGTTGCTGTTGTTATTGAAGCGACCCATATGTGTATGGTGATGCGGGGAGTGCAAAAACCCGGTTCTTGGACAGTAACCAGTGCTATGTTAGGGGTCTTTCAAGAAGATCAGAAAACACGCGAGGAGTTTCTGAACTTAATTCGTCATCAACCCAGTTTTCACTAAAACTTAGTAACGACCAACATCACTGGTCACTGTTTACAGCACAATTATCCCTGGTTGAACTGAGAAAATCGTCTCAATCAGGGATTCATTTTGTGTTTAACGTCAGTTTGCCTGTTAGGATAAATAATTTGATAGACCCATTTCAGAGCAAATGAGCAGCGATCGCGAACCGATTAATCAACAAGAAGCTAACCGTGTCCGAATTTTAAGTGAAGCCCTCCCCTACATTCAAAAATTTGCGGGGCGAACGGTGGTGATTAAATATGGGGGTGCCGCGATGAAAGATAAAGCCCTGAAAGAACAGGTGATTCGAGATATTGTCTTTCTCTCTTGTGTGGGAATGCGCCCCGTGATTGTTCACGGTGGGGGACCGGAAATTAATAGTTGGTTAGGGAAATTAGGGATTGAACCCCAGTTTAAAAACGGTTTGCGCGTGACCGATGCCGATACGATGGATGTGGTGGAAATGGTATTAGTGGGGCGAGTCAATAAAGAAATTGTTGCCCTCATTAATCAAGCGGGGGGCAGCGCGATCGGGATTTGTGGACGAGATGGGAATATTATCGCCGCCCGCCCGCGAGGAGAAGTAGGAATTGGCTTTGTCGGAGAAGTGAATGCGATTAATCCCCAACTCGTTGAATCTCTGATTAATGCTGGTTATGTGCCGGTGATTTCAACGGTTGCCTCGGATGAAACCGGACAAGCCTACAATATTAATGCTGATACCGTTGCTGGAGAAATAGCAGCAGCACTCGGTGCAGAAAAATTAATCCTGCTGACAGATACACCAGGCTTACTGAAAGATTATCAAGATCCTTCAACTTTAATTACGCACCTGGACATTCGAGAAGCGCGACAACTCATTGCAGATGGGATTGTTGCTGGGGGCATGATTCCGAAGGTAGAGTGTTGTGTTCGGTCTCTTGCCCAAGGCGTCCGCGCTGCCCATATTATTGATGGACGCCTTCCTCATGCCATTCTCCTTGAAATCTTCAGTGATGAAGGAATTGGCTCGATGATTGTTGCCTCCGAATACAATTTCTAAGGCACTCAACTATCTGAATCAATCAACAGAATGGCAAGAAAAGTAATATTACAGGTTGTTAATGTTTGACAAGCTGTCTTTTGACGGGTTTGTCGATTCAGGTCGAGAATAATGAGGTCAATTAGATTTTTTCTCTTTTGTGTTGTAACCTTCTGTCCGGAAGCGGTTCAGCTTGTTGTCTTTAGAAAAGATTATGGGAGACTAGCCTCATTATGAAATCTAAATTTCCTTATGTTTTTGCTGCTTCACTCTTTGGTGGGTTATTGAGTTGGAGTATCATCCCAGAAGCTAATCTTTTACTGGCTCGTTCAGGAACTGCATTCGCTCAAACTACGGAAAATGCGCCTGCATCAGGAGGGCTGTTGGTCAATTTGACCACTGATGATACCTGGACCGCAAATATGGCAATCTCTCTCGCCCAGAAAGCCTTGGCAAGTGGGTATCAACCAGTCACGCTTTTCCTCAATGTGCGGGGAGTGTATCTTGCAGATCAAGAACGACTTCCTGCAACAGAAGGTAACAGCGATTTGAATATTCATCAAAAACTGCAAGCATTTATAGAAGAGGGGGGGAGTGTGATTGCTTGTCCCAGTTGCTCTCGCGAAGCAGGCTTAACCCAGGAAGATTTTATTGAAGGGGTTGTGCTGGGAGAAGAGGGAGGGGCATTGCCGCTTCTTTTTGATCCGAATACGGTAACGATCTCATATTGACCAACGGTCAGCCGCAAGCCCTGGGATTGAATTCCGGGAAACGGCTGACCCATACTTGAGATGATTCAGTTTGATGTTCATCTAATTGGGATATTCCTCTTGTAGAAATTATTCCCACTCAATGGTACCTGGTGGCTTAGAAGTGACATCGTAAACGACA
>CAZAYV010000160.1:0-1235 GCA_964489465.1 uncultured Dactylococcopsis sp.
GTCATCCTCCCAAGTTTTTTTATCTTTGCATTGGTAACAGTCCAACTTCTAGAATTATTCAAATTTTCAGAAACCACTTTGTTGTGAATCCCACCCACATTCCCTACCCCAACCGTCACCTCGTCCGCTAATCCCATTTTTCTAGACGCTTTTGGCATTTTCTTTACGTTCACTATAACGATCCGTCAAATAATTAACCTGATCCCGTAAGAGGACAGTAAATTTATAGAGTTCCTCCATAACATCTACAACGCGATCGCGATAAGGAGAATCCTTCATCGTGCCATCTTCATTGAATTCTTGGTAGGCTTTCGCAACCGAAGACTGATTCGGAATCGTAAACATTCGCATCCATCGTCCTAAAATTCGCAAGTTATTCACCGCATTAAAAGACTGTGAACCCCCACTTACCTGCATCACAGCCAACGTTTTTCCTTGTGTGGGTCGCACTGCCCCAATACTCAACGGAATCCAATCAATTTGATTTTTAAGCACGCCAGTAATATTCCCGTGCATTTCCGGAGAAGACCAAACTTGACCTTCTGACCATTGGCTTAACTCGCGTAACTCCTGCACCTTGGGATGAGTTTCTTCCACTTGTCCGCGCAAGGGAAGTTCATGGGGATGAAAAAATTTAACTTCCGCCCCCATCTCAGTAATAATCCGCGCTGCTTCTTCTGCAAGCAGGCGACTGTAAGACCGTTCTCTTAGAGAACCATACAAAAATAGAATTCTCGGCGGATGTTCAAAGCGGGTCATTCTTGATGAATTAATTAGGTATAAGTTGAATTGGCATTAAGCAGTTGTCGCTTAGGAACTGAGTTTCGCAATCAACGCCTCGACTCGTTCCTCAATTTCATCTCGCACGCGAGGGAAAATCTCCGGTTGTTCTGCCGGATCATCTAATTGCCAATCTTCAAACTCTTCACGGGTAACCCATTCCGGTGGAAGGTTAACCCCACAACCACACAGAGAAATCACTACATCAAAGTCTTCTGGGTTAAATTCACTCAGGGCTTTCGAGGTTTGGTCACTGATATCAATGCCCACCTCTTTCATGGCAGTAATGGCTTCTGGGCGGACTTGACTCGCTTCGAGTCCAGAACTGGTAACAGTAATTTGGTCACGACCCAAGGTTTTAGCAAACCCCTCTGCCATCTGCGATCGCGCTGAGTTTTTCCGACACACAAACATAACATGCTTCATCATTAATCTCCTGATTCATTTACCCCAAT
>CAZAYV010000160.1:1335-8684 GCA_964489465.1 uncultured Dactylococcopsis sp.
ACGCGGATCAGTTAAAGTTGCTTTCTCCGGTTCGCGAGGAAACCAAAACGCAGTCCGTTTACAAATTTCGACTAACATCAGCATCACAGGAACTTCAATCAGCACACCGACCACGGTTGCTAAAGCCGCACCGGAATTCAGCCCAAAGAGAGTCACTGCCGTCGCGATCGCAACCTCAAAATGATTACTTGCACCAATCAAAGCCGCTGGGGCAGCATCTTCATAAAAGAGCTTCAGTTTCTGCGCTGCCACATAGGTAATCAAGAAAATGAAGTTGGTCTGGATAAATAAGGGAATTGCAATCAATAAAATATGGAAGGGGTTACGGACGATTAAATCTCCCTTAAAGGCAAACAGCAGCACAAGAGTAATTAGTAAGGCTGCAATGGAAACGGGACTGAGATACTTCATAAACACGGTTTCAAACCATTCTCTCCCCTTGTTATGGAAGATCCAACTCCGTGATATCGCCCCAGCTAGTAAGGGCAAACCGACGTAAATGAGGACGGAAAGGACAATCGTTTCCCAAGGTACGGTAAGCTTATTCGCTGCTAACAACCAGCGTCCCAGTGGCGCATACAAAAACAGCATTGCCAGCGAGTTAATCGCAACCATGACCAAGGTATGTCCCTGATTACTAAAGGAAAGATAACCCCACATCAGCACCATTGCGGTACAAGGGGCAATCCCCAATAAAATCGCTCCGGCAATATAAGAATCAGCCAAGGCAATTTCTCCCCCTCGAATCATTTCTGTTCCTGAGAGTAAAGGGCGAAATAGCCAGCCTAAGAAAAACTGAGCAAATACAACCATGGTGAAGGGCTTAATCAACCAGTTCACAACCAGCGTTAGAATGACAGGTTTCGGCGTTTGCGCGGCTCGTTTGGCTTGCCCAAAATCAATTTTGACCATGATCGGATACATCATGAAAAAGAGACAAATCGCAATTGGAATCGAGACTTGGTAAATGCTCATCCTGTCTAGGGTGACCGCAATGTTAGGGAACACTCGCCCGAGAATAATGCCGGCAACAATGCACAACGCAACCCAAACGGTGAGATACCGTTCAAAGAAACTTAGCTTTCCTCCCGCCTGAACTGCCCTCGGATTGACCTTCGATTGATTGGTACTCATTTTGTCTTCCTTAGCCGTTTGCTCTCTCAAATATATCAAAAAAAATTGATTTGTAAAGCAAAAATATTAGAGTTAGAGCCAACCATATCAAAAATAACTGTTGCTATTCTGCGGGAGGACAGACTCGTGCTGGGAGAATTGGGCTTAGCGGCGAACCTCTGCCAAATATCGCTCCAACCTGGCAAATTGGGATAAATTGAGGCTGTAATACATCCAGCGCCCCTCTTGCCGTCCGGAAATTAAACCGCTTTCTCTCAGGGTTTTCAGGTGAAACGAGAGCTTGGATTGAGCAATATCGAGGTGATCGCACAAATCGCAAACACACATTTCGCGGTTTCTCAGTAGCTCGATGATCTGAACCCGCAACGGATCAGAGAGAGCCTTGAATCCGAAAACAATTTCGGTTGATGGGACTTGGAGCGTATTCATGATCAATCCAACTTGATGTAATTTCCTCCTTCCAATCCTAATGCTCTGGGCTATTTCGGATTAGCCTATTATGCCGAGCATCAAGACACTCTCAAAGCCCTGGCGGTTGACAGTAGCAGTGGTCCGGTAGAGCCTTCCCCGGAAACAGTCGTGACCGCGGAGTATCAACCCCTATCCCGTCCTCTGTTCATTTACGTCAACTTTGAATCTACCCGCACCAATCCAGCTGTCAATGATTTGGTTCAGTTTTATTTGGAAAATGCGCCAGAAACAGTTGATGAGGTAGGGTATGTTCCGCTGACGGAGGAAGGCTACCACATTGCTTGGATCAATTTTCAGGAAGGGGAAGTGGGCTCGGCTTTCGATGGAACTCCCCAGCCCAATTTGACCATTGCCGAACTGCTACGGAAAACGAAACGATTTTAGCCCACTCAGGAGAAATTAAAACTCAATCGAATGACCAATTAACGGACCTCCAAGCACAAGAAAAACTGGCAGCAACTATTGCCGAAGGCGTTGAACTCTGGTGGAAGAATCAACAAGAAAACGTCAGCGCTGAGTTTTCCCAAGACTAAGCCATGATGCGATGATTAACCGGTTTACTATACCGTTTCTCAATCGATTGTTTTTCCCATACCATCAACAGAGTAAAATTATTGTGTTTGCTTGGGTCAATGATGAAACCTCTAAGCGAGCCGATGAGAGTTCTTCAGATGCGTATCGCGTTTTTCAAAAAATGATTGAAAGTGTGTATCCTCCTGATGATTGGGATGATTTACTGAAGGAAGCACAAGGTCAAACAAAACGTTTAGAGAAACTTCGTCAAGCCCCAAATTTAACGGGTTAATATATATTGAAGAAATTCAAGAATGAAGATGATCGCGTGGTTGTCAACTGCGTTCCCGTTAGCGTTGGTTAAAATATGGAAATGGGAGCTTACAGGAATTGTTTCTAACCCTGATTTGGCAGAAGCACAATGGAAGCGTATAAAAAATATTTAACAATAGAAGATCCCAAGCAAGTCATCTTATCGGATTTGCCATTTTCCACCGGACAACGGGTAGAGGTAATCGTGATTGCTGAGGAGGATGAACCAGAAAGTTTAACTGATCGCTTCCAAAAGTTGTTCGAAGAAACGCAAGCGATCCATGTGCTATCCCCCTTAACCGAAGAAGAGGTGCAAGCAGAAATTGAAGCTTATCGTCGGGGTGAATGAAGGTTATTATTGACACGAGCGTTTTAATCTCCGCTGCCATTTCTGGAAGAAAGCCAGAAGCAATTATTTTATGGCTGATTGATCGTCGAGATGTGCATTGGATTGTTTCAGAAGCAATTTTAAGCGAGTATAAGGGAGTTTTATCGCGCCCGCGATTCAAGTTAACTGCTCTGCAACAGGAAAGTTGGTCTCAGGTTTTAGAGGAAGCAACCACCCTAGTGAGTGTTAATATCAAGACTAATTTTCCCAGAAATCAAAAAGACGTGAAATTTTTAAGTTGTGCAGTGGCGAGTGAAGCTGACTTTTTAATTACAGGAGATCGAGAATTGCGTGAGGCACAAGAGTTGATTGAGACGACGATTATTTCTGTTTCTCTATTTCAGCGTATCATTCGGGAACTGGATCAATGAAGGGGTAATCCGGGAATCTCCCCTACATAAGATCAGTTTCCATATCTCTTTCAATAACAGCAGTGAATGTTGTTATACCAATTATGTAGAAATGGATTCATATTTAGCTTAGGAACAGACGAGAACAAATGTTTTTTCCTTCTTTCAGGATGAGGGATTGCCACTTAATGCTTCAAAACCAGAAACGACATCCAGTAATTCAGATGTAATTGCGCTTTGACGTTGACGACGATATTCGGAAGTGAGATCGCCAATGCGATCTTGAATGTTTTTCTCGGCTGACTGCATGGAAGATAAGCGACTAGAATTTTCACTGGCGAGGGAAGCGGCTGCAGCCCGAAACAGGTAGAGGAAAAGATACTCGCGAATCAAAGCTGATAAAAATTCCTCTTCATCCATGGTTAAGAGGGGAATTTCGTTAGTGGGCCAACTGCGTTGACTCAGGGATTGCAACCAGTTGACGTCCAGCGGTAGGAGTTGAAACTGACGGGGATGATAGGTGGTTCCCGTGCTGGGTTCATTGTAAAAGAGAATCACGCGATCAATCCCCTCGCGCACTTGCCAGTCTTCAATGGCTAATAAAATTTCTGTGGTGAGGTCAACAATGCCATCAACAGCAGCAGGAACGGCAAATTGTTGATTAATCGGGTGATTTGCGCTTTCTAAAGAGGGAAGTAACCGTTCTCCCGCGATCGCGATTAAGGGTTCATTTTCCAATCCCAACTCTTCTAACTCCGACAGGGCAAAAGAGGCAATTCGCTCGTTGAACTGTCCGCACAATCCGCGATCTGAGCCAAAAATAATCGCTGCCACTCGCTGAAAAGCTAAGGGATGAGATTCTAGAATGGGAGGAATCAGGGATTGACTGGCAAAATGCCGTTGTTGGAGGAGAATTTGAAATCCTGTTTCAATACTGCGACTATATTCCCCTAAAACATCTACAGCGCGTTCGTATTGGCGAATACTCACCGCAGCTAGAGCTTTCATCGTTTTCACTACGGCTTGTAAATCTTCCACATGATGAATTGTGGCTTGCAGTGACTGGGCATTAGTCATGGTTGGTCTCCTGTTGCAGTTGGGTTGTCGCCTCCTTTAATGCTTGAGATAAGGCATCAATATCTTCGTCATTCAACTTTTCTCCATTTTGAATTCGATCGCGCATTGGAGATAATTCCCCGTTCATCACCGCTTGTACTCGTGCTTCTGCTGCTTTAATCTGATCCAAGGAGATCTCATCAAACAGTCCATTATTGACTGCAAACAAAATGGCAACTTGTTCCGCTGGCGTGAGAGATTTTGATTCTTTTTGTTTGAGCACTTCTCGCACCCGACGACCGCGTTCGAGGGTATGACGGGTTTGTTCGTCTAAGCGTGTACCAAAACGGGCAAAGACTTCCACTTCTTGGAACTGGGAGTAAGACAAGCGCAAATCAGAAGCCACTCGTCTGTAAGCGGGAAGTTGGGTTTTTCCGCCAACACGGGAGACCGATTTCCCCACATCAACTGCTGGCAGAATCCCTTGTTGAAACAAGTTCGGGGAGAGATAAATTTGACCGTCGGTAATGGAAATCAAATTCGTGGGAATATAAGCGGATATATTCTGGGCTTGAGTTTCCACAATGGGGAGTGCGGTGAGAGATCCGCCCCCAAGTTCCGCTCGCAGATGGGTAGATCGCTCTAGCAGTCGGGAGTGAATGTAGAAAATATCGCCGGGATAGGCTTCTCGACCGGGCGGTCGTCGTAAAAGGAGGGACAGTTCACGGTAAGCCCAAGCGTGCTGGGTGAGGTCATCATAAATAATCAGGACATCGCGACCCTGATCGCGGAAATATTCGCCAATGGTTGTTGCGGCGTAAGGGGTAATATATTTTAAGCCGGGCGGAGATTCCCCAGGGGCAACCACCACAACTGTATAATCTATTGCTTTGTACTGCCGTAAGCGATCAATCACTTTTGCTACTGCTGCCCCTCGTTGCCCGATCGCGCAGTAAATACAAATCACATTGGCATTCCTCTGATTGAGAATTGTATCCACTGCAATGGCAGTTTTCCCAATTTGCCGATCCCCGACAATGAGTTCCCGTTGTCCCCGTCCGACAGGAATCAACGCATCAATCACTTTAATCCCAGTTTGTAAAGGGACTTCTACCGGATCACGCTCCATAATCCCTCGCGCTGGACGTTCTGTGGGCCAGCGCTCACCGGTTTTAACCTCACCTTGATCATCCAAGGGGCGACCTAAGCCATCGACGACACGACCCAACAGTGCATCGCCAACCGGCACATCTAAAATGCGACCCAAACGGTACACTTTATCTCCCGCTTGCACATTTTCACTTTCGCCGAGGAGAATCACGCCAATTTCTTCAGCATCCAGGTTAAAGGCAATGCCCAGTAAACCGTTAGGAAATTCAATCAATTCATCAAGGCGTGCCCCAAATAGCCCGCTGACGGTGGCAATGCCACTGGAAACCGATTTAACGATTCCCACTTCATGGGTTTGTAAGGGAAATCGATACTGATCCAGCACGCTTTCCCATTGGGAGAAAGTGCTCTCAACTAGGCGAGTTAGGGAGGAATCATCTTCACTCATGGCTTAACAATTAGATAAGTCTATATTAGGTAGAGATTAATCGAGGGAAGTGGGGGAGACAGGGGAGAACTAATGACCAATGACCAATGACCAATGACCAATGACTAATGACTAATAACTAATGACTAATATTATTTGCAAACAATTGGGAAAAGGTACGGTCTAAATTTTGGAGATAATCGTCAACATTCCATCCCACCTCATGATCGCCAAATCGCGCTTCAATGCCAAAGATTAAATCAGGATTCGTTTGAAACTCAATGGCGTTACTTTGGGTGAGGTTTTGTCGTTCAAAGGCAAGGGCAATTTTTTGGCGTTGGGTTGAAGATAGCTCAAAGCCACTCCAAACCACCACTTCCTGAATTTCCCCATTTTTGAGGTTAGACAGTTCACTCTTTTCATCATTACTCTGTTTTTTCAAGCGTTCTAGAAATAGCGCGATTGCCTGTTGTTCTAAATCAGCATCGGCTAAATCTCGCAGGACGCGCCGACAGATGGCAATGGTTTCTTCTCGAAGTTTTTGGCGCGATCGCGCGTAAAAGGCGTTCTGTTCCTGGCGCAGGGCTTCCTGCCATTGTTCCCGCCGTTGTTGAATTTCCTCCCGTGCCGATTGCCGCAACTCTTGACGCTTTTGTTCCGCTTCTGCTTTCGCTTCCGAGATCAAAGCATCGCGTTGCGCTTCGAGTTCTGCTTGTTGATCCCGATATTTCTGGGCTTCTTGTTGGGCTTTTTCTTCTTGTTCACGGGCATCATCCCAGCGTTCTTGCAGTTGCCGTTGGCGGTCATCCATCACCTGATTAATTGGTCGATACAAGAACCGCCAGAGCAAATACACTAAGATGATAAAGTTAACAATTTGCGCGAAGAACGTAAACCAATCGAATAACACGCTGTTACCCCCCTGCTTGGTTCAGAAAATGATTCCAGAACGGGTTGGCGAAAATCAGAATAATGGAAATAACAAAACAGTAAATTGCCGTTGATTCTACAAATGCCATCCCCACAAATAAGGTTCGTGTAATGGTATTCGCTTTATCCGGTTGTTGCGCCAACGCCCTTAAGGCATTTGCTAGGGCTAACCCTTCCCCAATCGCGGGTCCAATTGCGCCGAGACCAATCGTCAGTCCAGCGCTAATAATCGATGCAATGCCAATTAAACTGAGATCGCTCATCGTCTTCTTTAATCCTCTTCTTGATGTTTTGTTGTGCGTTGTGCCTGCATTCCCGAAGCAATGTAAACTAAGGCGAGAATCGAGAAGACATAGGCTTGAATGACCCCAACCAGCATCCCGAAGGCGCGAGTAATTGCCGGGAATATTAAAGGAACAAGAACCACTAAAATGCCAACCAGCAAACTGGTACTCATGATATTCCCAAATAGGCGCACGGCAAGGGATAAGGTTCGGGAAAGCTCACTCATGATATTGAAGGGCAACATAATCGGCAGTGGCGAGATGTAAGTTTTGAGATAGTTCACAATCCCGACATTTTTAATTCCGTAAAACGGGACAGCGACTAAAACACAAATCGCTAAGGCAGCAGCGGTGGATAAGGATCCCGCTGGCGA
>CAZAYV010000161.1:0-8631 GCA_964489465.1 uncultured Dactylococcopsis sp.
ATTTTCCCGAACTTATTGATATAACTATTTTACAACTGATGTACGCTTGCTATATATAATTCCAAACTTAAGTACCCAGCAATACTGATTTTGATAGATGATTGTTTCCTGGAATATAATTACGTCACCGTTATTTCAGAGATTTCCAATGTAATAATTTTCTGGGTCAACGACTAGTCACAGTTTTGGGTTTGTATTTTTTGGTGTGAGGATTGATCATGAAAACTCAATATGTTTTGCTTTTCGGAGTCGGATTTTGGGCCTTAATCGCTACAACAACGCAAGCCAAACCGGTAGAGGGATTGGAGTCCTTCTATAAATCTGAACAACTTCTCGGAAGTATCAAACCCCTCCCCCAGGAGTTAGGCGCTCCAGACCAAGATCAACAATCCCTAGCAAACGCTCACCGCTCTCTAGATAGTATAAATCCTCCGCTTCAGTCACTAGAGCCCATTCAGTCTTCTAATCCGTTCATCACTCAAGTTACTGGTGTCTCTGAGTTGCGAGATGTCGAGCCCAATGCTTGGGCTTACGAAGCGCTAAGAAGTTTGGTAGAACAATATGGCTGTTTGGAAGGTTATCCCGATGGCACCTTCCGAGGCGATCGCGCGTTGACTCGCTACGAATTTGCTGCCGGTTTGAACGCTTGCTTAGAACAAATTGAATTAATTATTAGTGGCGGCACACAGACAGTGGCGGAAGAAGACTTAGCCACGCTACAACGTCTTTCCCAGGACTTTGCAACGGAACTGGCTGCCTTAGAAGCGCGAGTTGATAATTTAGAAGATCGTCTGACTTTTTTGGAAGACAATCAGTTTTCCACCACAACTAAGTTTAGTGGAGAGGTCATCTTTGGCTTTGCCGACGCCTTTGGAGGAAATCCTCCTGGCGGATGTGAACTATTAAATTTAACCTTACAAAACTCTGCCACGACTGAGATAGTTAATTGTGGCATTCGAGAAGGCGATTCTTTTATATCTACTGCAGATGATCCAGAGACCAATCCGGTTTTCGGCTATTTAGCACGCTTAGGATTACAGGCTTCTTTTACTGGGCAAGATCGCCTGCGACTGCTTTTAGCAACTGGCAATTTTGATAATGGCGGTTTTACAAATGCCGAGTCATTAAATACTTACATGGCTCGATTTGGCTATCAAGCTGATCTAGATAATGAGATCTTTTTGGATCTTCTAGAATATCGCTTTCCCGCTTTCGATGATCAAGTTGCGTTTTACGCTGCTCCGTTTGGCTTTGCTTTAAGTAACGTCTTAACCTCTAATTCTCCTTTCTTTGATATTGGACGAGGTTCCGTTTCTCGTTTTGGACAACTCAATCCTATTTTTAGAATTGGCGGACCGATGGACGCAGGAGTGGGTTTTGATTGGCTAATTGCTGATCCATTGCGCCTCCAAGTCGCCTATGGAACCAGAGATAGTGCTGATCCAGAAGGAGGAGGGATCACTGGCGCCGATCATAGTGCTCTCGGTGTGCAGCTGTTGCTGCAGCCTACGACTGATATCGTTACGGGATTAACCTATGTTAATGCTTACTCTAGCGATGGAGTTTTGGGCACTTTCACGGGTAGCGTTAATGCAGAAACGGCTGGATTATGGTCTGATGGAAGACTTCCAAACGACCGGTTAAACGCTTTACCAGGTACTGGATTAGAACTAGGAGATTTCCCAGCTCAAATTAACGCTGTAGGGGGAACTTTCCAATGGCTTGCAACTGAAAATCTGACGGTTGGTGCTTCAGCAGCATATACGTTTACCAACTTTCTTAACGAAATTCCCGAATTTGGAATTCCTGATGCCGACAACCCTGCTCTTGGACCGGTCGCTGGCGAGAAACCCTTTGGTAATACATTGACTTATCAAATTTCCTTGGGTCTTTCTGACCCGTTTGGTCGCGAAGGAGATTTGTTTGGTTTTATCTTTGGGATGCCGCCTAAACTAGTTGAGGCGGGACCTACAACGGCAGGACAGTCTGTACCTTTTTTCGAGCAAGTCATTAGTCAAGAAGAACCCGTTAAAGTGACTGATAACGATCCTCGAGCTTTTCTTGCACGCAGTGAAGTCAATGGCGATCCAGATAATAATTTTCTTCGACCTGAAGGAACTGCAGAACAATTTGGCAGAGAAGATGAAGCGACTTCCCTTCACTTTGAGTTTTTCTACCGCTTTCGAGTGAACGATAATATTGACATCACACCGGGTTTCTTTTTCGTGACGAATCCTGGGCATATTGCCGATAATGACACCATTTACGTTGGTACAATTCGCACCACGTTCAGGTTTTAGATCTTAATTAGTTATACGTAAGTAAGCCAAAAAAATTAAACGCTTAGGCATTGTGTGCTTTTATACAATTTTAAGTTTAATTGCTGAAATCTTTACCATCAAGAAATTTTCTAGTATAATTCAACTAGGTATATTATTAAAGGCAATTAGCTTGTTTTGTAACAACTTAGCTCAATTGTCGGTTCGGTTTTTGAGAGATTCAAATTACCTGCATAAGTAGGTCGGCGTTATAGTTTCATTGTTCCTTACAGATTGTAAACTTAACTCGATTTACTTTTCTGGGCGGCTTTTGGTTTGATTTACAAAACGTAAAATAGCGCTATTTTAATGTGCCGACCTACTTAAAACAATGAAGCAGATGTATATAAATATTGCAGGGCTTTCTCCCTTACTAAGAGATAAACTATCTATCTTCTTGGAGACTGAAATTGGATGAAAGTGCCCAATATCAATTGTTAATCACAAGTTTATAAATAATCAGGAAAAATATGGATACTAAACTTGGAGTTAGAGTTTTATTAGGGGTTGCAGGGTTTGCGAGCATTAGCCTGTTAGCTAGTTTTCCCATATTTGCTCAATATAGTTATACCTATAGTGTTTGGTCACGTCCCGCCTATATTCCTTATGAGCAACAAGATGACACAGAATTAAGTGTTCTTCAAATGCTGGAACAAGATAATCAATTTGAGACTCTCGCTTCTGAACTAGAAAGAACTGGTTTAGCCAATACCTTAAAGCAAGAAGGTGCCATCACCATTTTTGCCCCGACTGATGAAGCGTTTGATGCTTTACCGTATGAAACAGCTCAGAAATTAATGCAACCGGAGAACTTAAAAAAAGTGTTGCAATATCACTTAGTTGCTCAGTCAATCCAACCGGAAGAAATTCCGGGCCGAGTCAATACGATCGCGGGTGCGCCAGTGACAATTAGTATGGGTAAAAATAATTCCCAAGAATTTTGGATCAACGAAGAAGCGAAAGTAATGCCACGGCAGTTTATCGTTGATGGTAAAGAAGTGACTTCGCTTTTATTTGCTGATAATGGAACCATTGTTCCCATTAGTCAGGTGCTGTTGCCTCCTGATTTCTAAAGTGTCCCTTGGCAGCGTAGCCAATGCAAAAAAGAAATGTCTTAAATTAATGTGATTTCAACTGTGGAGCAATGAATCTTAAGAAGAGCAAGATTGAAGAAAAATTAATTTTTCTCAATGGGGATAAGACTTGAGAGGTAAAGTTTTATGCTTAATGGAATATATCAACAACTGACGGCGACAGCCGCTTTGACGTTGCTTACAACAACAGCAACAACCGATCCAGCTTTAGCGCAGAGGAGCTTTCAAGTTCGCAATTTGACGGGTCAAGATGTTGTCCAACTTTATCTTTCCGCTTCTGATTCTCAAGTCTGGGGGTTAAATAGCTTAGAGCGCGATCGCGTTTTGCCTCATGGCGAATCCTTTCAAGTTGAACTGAAACCCAACTGTCTTTACGATATCAAAGCCGAATTAGAGAATGGTCAGGCTGTAGAAAATCGTCAGATCGATACCTGTTCCAAGGACTTTTTTGCCTTGTCACTGACTGACGTTTCAACGTCAACCCCAAACAACTCCAATGCCTTTGCCTCAGAGCGTGGATTTTCTTGTGATCTCTCAAATGAAGTTCCACAAACCTTATACCAGGGAAGTTCTGACGATCCAGAAGTATGGATTCGCTGGGGTTCTAATTTCTTTAGCAGTTCTGGTTATGATCCCCTGTCTCGCTGTCAAATTGTTAGCGACCGCCTCGAAAATTACCGTCGTAAGAGCCAGCTTAACTACATCGGCGTTGGTCGGATGAATAATCAGAATATCATTTGTACGGCTTTAGTTCCGGGTGAGTGCATTGGCTTGATTTATACCCTGAAACCTCAACAAGATCCAGTTGAGACGCTACAGCAATTTATGCAGCATCGATCAGGTGTGGTTGGGGTTTCCCCCCTCTATGAAAGCGAAGATGCAGCAACAGCGTTTCCTTTTGTTGATGTCAGACCTTTTCTTGATGAAGAGAGTCAAGCTGACACCTCTTCCCAGGAAGACCAATTGCAGCTTCAAAAGCCTAGTGAAGAAGAACTGCGGAAACTATAGGTCAACAAATCTTAAAGCAAGTGCTCACTTGAAAAGTCATTGTTGAAGAAATCGAAGACTTGAAATCAAGTCTCATCTAAACTACAGCGCAAATGAAGGTGAACCATCTAATCAGAACTCTTTTCCAAACGGGGGGAGTCATCGTATCCAGTTGTTTAGCAGCAACGCCAGCTTGGGCAAACTTGACCGTTGAGCAAATTAATTCAATTGCTCGACAAACGACCGTTTTGATTGCACCGGCTTTGACTCAAGATTTACTGCAAGACTTAGAAGCCAATCGCAATAATCCGCTGGCGAATGAAAGTAGTGAGGGTGTATGGAATCCTGGGTCTGGAGTACTGATTGCTCAACAAGACAATCAATATTTTGTTTTAACCGTGACCCATAATTTTAAACAAAGCCACTTAGATGAGAATCTTGCCTACGGGATTCGCACCAGTGATGGACGGATTCACGAAGTCAAAGCTGTTAACGATGGTCGCGGTTGTCCTCTCGAGGGAACGGTAAAGCAGCAGCCCCTGATTAGATTTGGCTGCTATTCAAGATATTTACCCTCTCGAGTCGCGGGTCTGGATTTGGCGATTGTTAGTTTTGAAAGTGAGCAAGCTTATCCCGTGGCTTCTTTAGGCAATCCGGAACAAGTTGATTGGGGAGAGAGAGTTTATGTTTCAGGATGGCCCGATCCAGAAAAAGAGCGGACACCTGATGGTGCGTGCCGAGGGCAAATCGAGCGTCGGCAGCGACGATTGGTTTGGGGACCTCTGACGGGTAAATTGGATCCCAACCAAGGACAGAACGGTTACGGTATTTTCTACTTTGACTATACTCGTCCCGGGATGAGTGGTGGACCAGTTTTTGACAGTAATGGTTTTGTGGTTGGCGTTCATGGTCGCGGCTCAAACGATAAAGGACAGCTGTTAAAGCAATACTGTGCGGTGGAACCGAAGCAGATCTATGAATCAGCGGATCTGGCTGCATCCCCAGCCATATTTGACCCAACGATTTTACATAGTAAATACAGCAGTGCCCAAAATTTGCAAGATTTTCCGCAGCGGGTCAATCAAGTAGGGGTGGATGTTACCTTTAATCAGCTTCCTCCTGACCAAGAGATGATTCAAAGAGCATTAATCACCATTCCAGAACGTGAAATTGCAGAGGGGACAGCCGATTTTGAAATCCGTGAGGATGCACTGAGCATTGGTGGCTTTGACGACCCTGATGACCAGATCGATAACATTTATGAAGGCTTTCAGCTTAAAAATTTACTGAGAGACGAACCATCGCCAGGGTGTCGGTTTCTGTTATTGGGTGATCCCTGTGATTAATCAGGGATTAAAAATCCAATCTAATGAAAATAATCATAAATTTGTTGCGCTAGACTTTTCCCAATCCCGGGAACCGCTTGCAATTGTTCTAGACTAGCTTGACGGATGTATTCTAAGGAACGAAAATGAGCGAGTAAGGTTTGCTGGCGTTGGAAGCCTAAACCAGGAATGTCATCTAAGCGCGATCGCTGCATTTTGGCAGTACGTTGTTGACGATGGAAACTAACCGCAAAACGATGGGCTTCATCTCGTAAACGCCGCAAGAGTTGGACGCCCGGTTGTTCGGAATCAGTCTCTAAGGGTAAAGAGTCTCCTGGTAAAAAGATTTCTTCCCGTTGCTTTGCCAAACTAATCACCGCCACATCAGCTAATAAATTCATCTGTTGCAACTGTTCTACAACCGCCGAAAGTTGCCCTTTCCCCCCATCAATCATGACGAGATCGGGAAACTCACTGTCTTCTTGTCGGGGTAAATCGGGATTTTCTGCATACTTGCGAAAGCGACGCCGGATGACTTCTGCTAAACTGGCAAAATCATCGGAGTGCCCGGACCGGACATTAGCATCCTTAATTTTATAACGACGGTAGTGCTGCTTCGCAGGAATGCCATCAATAAAGACGACTTGCGATCCCACCGCATTTGATCCTTGAATATGAGAAATATCGTAGCCTTCGATACGACGTGGCGCTTCAGGGAGGTCTAAGATATCTGCTAAGTCTTGCGAGCTTTGTTGATTGCGATCTGCCACCCGCTGTGTCCTTTCCAGCTCATGGCGGGCATTTTCTTCCACCATGGCAATCAATTCTGCTTTTGCTTGGCGTTGCGGGACTGTCAGAGCAACTTTGCGTCCTTTGCGTTCGCTTAACCAATGGCTGATGATATCTTGGTCAGGCAGCGCCTGTGGTAAAAGAATTTCACTGGGAATTTCTACAGCATCCACGAAAGCATAATGATCTTGAATCACCCGTTGTAAAATATCTTCCCGATTCACCGCTGGAGAAACATCCGCAAAAAAGCCTAGTCGTCCTACGAGTTTTCCGGCACGGATTTGAAAGAGTTGAATCGAGGCGTGTTGATGATTAGAGATAATCGCGATCGCGTCACGAGAAACCGTATCATCAGGAAGAGAAACTTTTTGATTAGCATTGAGTTGTTGTAGCGCCTGAATCTGATCGCGGATTTTCCCGGCTTGTTCAAATTCCAAGTTAGCAGAGGCTTCCTTCATCTGGGCGGTTAAGTCTCGCACCAATTCTTGAGAACGCCCTTGGAAAATCATCGCGACTTTTTGCAGCGTTTGCCGATAGTCTTCCGGGGAGATGAGGGCTTGACACACTCCGGGACAGCGCCCTAAATCATAGTTCAAGCAGGGACGATCTTTGAACAGCGGGCGCGGCCGTTGGCGCAAGGGAAAAATCCGTTGAATTAAACCTAATGTCCGCCGGAGTGCACCTGTATCTACATAAGGACCGTAATAGCGGTCTTTCGCATTACTCCGTCGTCGTTTGCGGGTGATAAAAATGCGGGGATACGCTTCTGACCAAGTAATACAAAGATAGGGATACTTCTTGTCATCTTTTAGCAGAACATTGAAGTAGGGCTGTTCTTGCTTGACTAAATTTGCTTCGAGGGCAAGGGCTTCGGCTTCGGTATCGGTGACAATGAACTCAATATCAGCAATTTGCTGCACCATGAGTTGCTTTTGTTCACTGAGGGCTTGGGACGAACGAAAATAAGACCGGACGCGCGATCGCAGCTTCGTCGATTTGCCAATATAAATAATATGGCCGGCGCGATCGCGCATCAAATAAACCCCCGGCTGCAGCGGAATATCTTGCAAACGGGCTTCGAGTTGTTCCGGTTGCTGAATTAAATTGTCCTGAAGTGGTTCTTTGTCCTTGATCATGTTTGGCGCGGGCTACGCCCTACGTCTTTTTTGTTTGTAACTTGATCACTAATAGCTAATGACTAATTATTCAAGGAGAGAAAGTTATCGAGGGCTTCCACCATCCGAGGGGGCCAACGTCGGACCGTTTCTAGCCATTCAATATCCCGATAACGGGCATCGCTACCAACCACAGCCACCCAATTGCTTTCTGCTTCCCCTTCTTTTCCTTGCGCCCATAACATCGCCGTTAAAGCAGCCCGGACATCGGGGAAATTGGGATATTTGCGAACCAGGTTGCGGGTTTCATCAATGGCTTCTTTCTCATCCCCAACTTGATAGTGACTGAGGGCTGCGTTGGAACGGGCGATCGCAAAGTTAGGATTAAGCGATGCCGCTTCCTCGTAGTCAGGAATTGCTGCTGTGTAGTCGCCTTTTCCCGCTTTGGCATTGCCCCGGTTATTATACGCCATCGCATCTTCCGGATTGAGGTCTAACACCGTGTCATAATCAGCAATTGCCTTTTCCCAGTTTCCCATAATTTCATAGGCAATTCCGCGATTCAGGTAAGGATCTGGTTGATTGGGTGCCAAGGCAATGGCGTGATTGTAGTCCGCGATCGCGCTTTCAATTTTGCTTTGACTCAGCCGCACATTGCCACGATTACTCCATACGGCTGGATTTCTGGGAAATAATTCAATTAACTCTCCCCAATAATTTTCAGATTGAGCAAAATCCCCTTCTTTTAGGGATTGAAAGGCTTTATCGGCAATTTCATCGCCTCGTTGGAGTTGTTCTTCCGTGACTGGGGTCGGAGAATCACTAGTTTGCGCCCAACTTGGAGGGGGGAAACTGAATAAAAAGATGAGTATAAGGAAACTAAGTAAGATACGCATTTTCATTATTCGTTCGGTTTAATCGCTAATTTGACCAACGGTCAAAGCAGGCGCCTTCCGTGCCGACCCAACTGGAATCGAATTCCAGTTGGAAAGCGGCACCGCAT
>CAZAYV010000162.1:0-8451 GCA_964489465.1 uncultured Dactylococcopsis sp.
GGCGTTTGCGTTGCCTCCGTTTCGAGCGCATTAACCAATATAGGGCTTATTCTCTTCACTGTCAACCCCTGAAACCTTTTTTTTTGACTTTTTTTCTTTCCCTTATTTTATGGGGGTTCCAGCCCCTAGAACCGTTAGAATAACTAAAGACACCGACTGCAGCTGGAGACAAAGGGAAAGTTTTTATGATGACACTGCCACCCAACATCCTGATCGAGCCTTTACTACAGGAATGGTTACGGGAAGATATTGGACGGGGCGATCGCGCTGCCTCCGCCCTAATTGAGAGGAATGGAATTCCTCAACAGGCAATGTGGCTGGCTAAACAACCCGGTGTCATTGCTGGCTTGCCCTTGGCAGAAAAAATTTTTACTCTCCTTGGAGAAATAGATTGGCATCCGCAAGTGAGTGAAGGAGAAGCCTGTGATCACCAACAAGAAATCTTACGCTGTCGTGCCCAACCCACTATTCTGTTAAGTGGTGAGCGCGTTGCTTTAAATGTAGTTATGCATTTGAGTGGAATTGCCACCCTCACCCGCCGTTATGTCGAGAAAATTGCTGATTTGCCGACGCAGCTTGTGGATACCCGAAAAACCACCCCAGGATTGAGAAGTCTAGAGAAATACGCGACCCAATTGGGCGGTGCTGTTAACCATCGGTTTGGCTTAGACGATGCCGCAATGATCAAAGACAATCATATTCAAGTGGCAGGGGGAATTAAAAATGCGATCGCGCAAGTCCGGGCAACGTTACCCTATCCCCTCACGATTGAAGTCGAAACAACCACCTCAGCAGAAGTCAAAGAAGCCCTGACCACGGATGTCGATATCATTATGCTCGATAATATGTCGCCGTCTTTGATGAAAGAAATGGTGCAATTCATCCGCAGCAGTGGTAAAAGCATCAAGATCGAAGCCTCCGGCAACATTACCTTAGAAACCATTCGCGAGGTTGCGGAAACGGGGGTTGACTATATCTCTACCAGTGCGCCGATTACTCAAGCCAGTTGGTTGGATTTAAGTATGAAACTACTGTAGGTGCTATGTTTTGCGAAACAAGGTGCGATAAACTGGCTCATTTTGTTGCAGGGTACTTTTTTCTCGCTCAGTCGCCACAGGAAGCGGATTTTCAGGAAGCCAAAAAGGAATTTCTCTGCTAAAGGCAGCATGCGCCATAAAATGACGAATCATTTCCTCGATGACAAACTGGACATCAGACTGTAGAAAAACTTGACCTCCTGATTGGAGATACTCAGCGAGAGTCTCAACTAATTCGGGTTGCACAATCCGTCGTTTCGCATGGCGTTTTTTGAACCAAGGATCAGGAAATTGAATGGTCACGAAATGCAGCGCCTGTGGGGGAAGAGATGCTAATAGAGTATCCAGGGAAATATTAACTTGGCAGAAGAGGTAATGGAGATTGGTTAAAGACAGTTCATCCCGGATGCGGTTCGCTTCAATAACGAGGGGTTCGCGAACTTCCAAGCCCAAATAATTATAGTCGGGTTGCACTTGCGCCATCTCTAAAAGAAAGCGCCCTCTAGCTGCGCCAATATCTAAGAAAAAAGGCTTGCTGAGATTGGAATAGACCTTTTCCCAATGAGGAGGAGTGGGAGGGGTCTGATATTTTTCACTAAGGGGGTTAACATGCTGACGAACTCGTACTCTTGGCAAGCGTTCTCTCTCCTACCTAATCTCGAACTCCATGGTGATGATAAATCGTTTAAGCGCGATCGCCGGTGACAATATAAGCCACTCGCTGACCAATATTCGTGGCATGATCCGCCATCCGTTCTAAATGACGAATAATTAATCCTAATAATAAAATTGGCTCGATCGCGCCTTCCACATTACTATTTTTCGCAAGAACGGTGTAGAGATGATCATAAGCATCATCAACAATATCATCCATTTGTTTGACTCTTTTGCCAGCCGTTGCATCTAAATCAGCCAAAGCCACCAGACTAGCGGCTAGCATCATCTGGGTTTGATGAGACATAGCAGCCACCTCTGATAAACAGGAATGAGGAGAGTAAGGAAATAATTTAATGGCGAATTCTGCCAAATCTTCTGCATAATCACCAATACGCTCTAAATCTCGAATCAGCTGCATGAAAGCACTAATGACTCGTAAATCACTTGCCACTGGAGCCTGCAACGTCATTAATGCAGCGCAATCCAGTTCAATCTGTCGATAATATTGGTCAATTTGTTCATCGAGATCGTTAATTTGTTGAACGACTTCCAAATTTTGGTGAAAAAGAGCTTCATGACTTAAACGAAAAGATTGCTCAACTAATGCCCCCATTCGCAAAACATCCTGCTCAACCCGTTTTAATGAGCGGTCAAAGTAGGAATTTCGAGTCTTTTTATTGTGAGAAGGTTTATAACTCAACACCTTGTTATAGTGGAGTATTTCCACGTAGAAAATTTTGATCGCTGATCTATAACTAATCTAGTCTTCTTTTATCAAAAGCGACAACTCGTGAAATTACGAATCATTCCTCAGGATGATCAGTTGTTGTTTCTTCTAAACTGGCATTGGGAAGCTCAATTTGTAACCACGCCCCCCCTGTTTCAGGATGATTTTTCGCTTGAATTCTTCCGCCGTGAGCAAGAACAATTTGTCGAGTAATGGATAAACCTAATCCTGTCCCTGAAGACTGAAATCCTGTATTTGAGCGATCACTATTGTTAGGTTTTTCTGCTGAAGCTTCGTTCCCTCGGTAAAGGCGATCAAATACCCGCAAAATATCGGTTTTAGATAAGCCTTGACCTTGATCGATCACGTTAATTTGTACCCAATCTTCTGGTTTATTAATCCGATGAGAGGGTAATAAAACGAGATTAACCCAGATATTACTGTCAGGAGGACTATATTTAATTGCGTTATCAAAAAGATTGAGAAAAACTTGAGTGAGACGGGAATGATCAGCCGTAATACACAAAGACTGTTCTCCTTGATAAATTAGTTGTACTTGTTTTTGCTCGGCTAAGGGGTTGAGCGTTTCCCAAGCAGAAGTAATCAGAGTATGGAGGTCAAAAAAATCAGTTTTAAGGTTTTGCTGCGGTCTTTTTTCCAGTTGCGAAATTTCCAACCAATCTTCAATCAGACGAATCAGCCGATTGGCTTCTTGCAACATTTGCTCAACCCAGCGACTTTCCGGAGGTTGCAAGCGAGTTTGTAAGGCTTCTGCAACAAGGCGAATGGACGTTAGAGGCGTTCTGAGTTCGTGGGTGAGATCAGAGAAAAGACGATCAGAGCGTTGCGATAGTTCAACTAAAGGTTGTTGATTTTCTAAGAAGACACCGACCCCATCTTCCGGTAGCGGATAACTTGAGCCTTTGAGGGCAACAGAAATGGTAAAGGTTTGATTAGACGATTGCGATTGAGTCGCAGTTTCAGGAGAAATTTCGGTGGTATGGAAAACCCATTCTTGAGTTTGGGGCTGTTGACTGTTGCGCGTTTCTTCAATGAGTTGGTCGAGTTCATAGGAACGGACTAATTCTAGAAGGAGGCGGACTTGACCAGGCTGCCAGCGGTCAAGCCGAAGCAGTTGTCGTGCCTGTTGATTACACCATAACAACTGATTTTCTTCATCAACCTGGATATAGCCAATGGGCGCAAGATCAATTAAATCTTGCCAAATATCGAGTTGAGTTTGTAACTGATTCGCATGACCTTGGATGCGCAGAATTTCTCGTCGTAAACGATTACTCAGCGGTAAAGAGATATTGTCTGGAGAGTGACCGGACAAATCCTTTAAAAGTTGACGTAATGTTTTTTGTGAAGAGCGTCTTTGGAGATAACTAAGGAGTAGTCCAATGGTTAAGCCGATCGCAAAGGTCAAGAGTAGGGTGAGAGTCATGAAGGTTTGAATAATCGCATCGATCCTCTGTGTTAAAGGATAACCCCTCCCTAGACAGTTGAAATGAGATGATTTTTGATCGCTGACAAGGATTGCTTACGCTTAACCAAACCGATAGCCAAACCCGCGTACAGTAACAATATAAGTGGGCTGAGAAGGATCGGGTTCTAATTTTTCTCGCAACCAGCGAATATGAACATCAACTGTTTTTGTATCACCGAGAAAATCGGGACCCCAAATTTGTTCGATCAGTTGTTCTCTTGACCAAACGCGACGCGGAGAACTGATAAATAATTCCAGCAATCTAAATTCTTTTGGGGAAAGACTGATTTCTTCACCGCGAACCGTGACCCGACATTCTTGGGGAAAGAGGGTAATATCTTGGTATTGCAGAACTGGCGTTTGCGGGAGGCTACTAAACCGTTGTCTTCGTAATAACGCCCGACAGCGAGCAATAAACTCGGGCATACTAAAAGGCTTAGTAATATAATCATCGGCACCGACTTCTAAACCCAAAACACGGTCGGTTTCACTAGCTTTAGCACTTAAGATCACGACGGGCACAATGTTGCCTTGATAGCGCAACCAACGACAAATATCTAACCCATTAATCTGGGGTAGCATTAAATCTAAAACAATGAGGTCATAAGAAAATTCTGAGCTGCTGGGTTCTTCTGTTTGTAATAGGTTAGAAGCGGTGCGTCCATCAGTAGCAATGGAAACTTCGTACCCTTCTTCTTGTAAGGAGAGAACCAACATTTCTCGAATTAAGTCTTCATCTTCTACCACCAGGATACGGGCAGATTGGGTAAATTCCTGACTGGGAGAAGCTTTTGGTATATCAAGAGACAGCATAAGACTCCATTATGTTTTGGACGCTCTAGCTAACATATATCTCAAAATGGGACAGTTTAGGGAAAATATTCGTTTTTTTAAGGTTTAAAGTGGAGTTGACTAGAAATTAATCAATCGCATTGCTTATGTTGCTGCACTTACAGACTTGGCAAGAAGTGGAACAGTACTTAGAACAGTCCCGAGGCATTATTATTCCCATTGGTTCAACGGAACAACATGGACCAACGGGCTTAATTGGAACGGATGCGATTTGCGCAGAGGTCATTGCCAAAGGGGTAGGAGAAGCTACCAATGCTTTAGTGGCGCCAACGATTAATGTGGGTATGGCCTTACATCATCTCGCATTTCCAGGAAGCGTCAGTTTACGCCCGACCACTTTGATCCAACTCATCCAAGATATCACTACTAGTTTAGCGTCTTCTGGGTTTCAGCGATTCTTTTTTATTAATGGTCATGGCGGCAATATTGCCACACTCAAAGCAGCATTTGCTCAAACCTATGCCCATCTTGCAGAATTAAAGCTACCGGAAGCGGATCAGGTGTATTGTCAAGTTTCCAATTGGTTTATGTGTCGTGAAGTTCGTGAATTAGCCAAAGCTTTCTATGGCGATGAAGAAGGATCCCACGCGACTCCAAGTGAAGTAGCACTCACCCAATATGCTTATCCAGAGGCAATTAAGTCAGCTTTTCTCGAAAAAGAAGTGGCTTCTGGGTATCCCATTTACGGTGCTGAAGATTTCCGTCGTCATTATCCTGATGGCAGAATGGGGTCTAATCCTGCCCTTGCGACTCCCGAACACGGGAAACAGTTCTATGAAACAGCGGTGAAGGCATTGAGCAATCAGTATTTGAAGTTTGTTGAGAGTTAGTTATTGGTCATTAGTCATTGGTTACTCCCTCATTCACTTGGCCAATGACCTGATTATTCTTCATCGGAAAGGACATCTTCTTCTCCACCGTAACGAGGCTGAGAGGGAATGGCGGCGACGATCGCGTCAATAACAGTACCAACGGCAACCAGTTCAATGCCCATATCGGGTAAACTTTGTCCTTTCGGAATAATGGCGCGCTGAAATCCTAATTTGGCAGCTTCTTTAATCCGCAGTTCTAACTGGGCGACTAACCGCACTTGTCCGCCTAAGCCCACTTCACCAATGAGTGCCGTTCGCGGATCCACAACGCGATCGCGAAAACTGGCGACCACTGCCACGGCGATGCCTAAATCCGCTGCCGGTTCTTCTACCCCCAAGCCACCGGCAGTTGCTAAATAAGCATCCAATTTAGACAGGGGAACCCCCACCCGTTTTTCTAACACCGCTAAAATTTGCTGGAGGCGGTTATAATCGACCCCTGTGGTCGCCCGCCGAGGGGAGGTGTAACTGGTGGGACTGACCAACGCTTGCAATTCCACAACAATGGGGCGAGTGCCTTCACAGGCGACAACAATCGCGGTCCCGGGAACGGATTCATCACGATTCCCTAGAAACAGTTCCGACGGATTTTCCACTTCCCGCAACCCATGGTCAATCATTTCAAACACGCCAATCTCATGGGTTGCCCCAAAGCGGTTTTTCACGGAACGTAAAAGGCGGTGAGAAGCGTAGCGATCTCCTTCAAAATAAAGCACCGTATCCACTAAATGCTCTAAAACTCTCGGTCCCGCGATCGCGCCTTCTTTTGTCACATGACCAACAATCAACAGCGTAATATTTTCTCGTTTGGCTACCTGCATCAAAGCAGAGGTACACTCCCGCACTTGCGCCACCGAACCGGGTGCTGAACTCAGAGAGGCAAAATATAGGGTTTGAATACTATCAATAATCGCTAACACCGGCTTCAGCGATTCTAATTCTCGTAAAATTTCTTCTAAGTCCGTTTCGGGTAGAACATAAAGATTTTCATGACTCATACTCTTTGGGGTATGACCGTTGCTTTCTGCAGCAGCATTTTTCTCCTCGGTGGGCCAATCGGTTAAGCCCACCCCTAAACGCGAAGCCCGTAACTTTACCTGTTGCCCAGACTCTTCGGCTGAAACATACAGCGTCCGTTGCGTTTGTGCGGTTTGATTGGCAACCTGTAATAATAAAGTTGATTTGCCAATTCCGGGATCGCCACCAATTAACACCAAAGAACCGGGAACAATGCCGCCACCCAAGACCCGATCCAACTCCACATAGCCGGATGGAAAACGAGGCTGTTCATCATCTTGAATTTGAGAAAATTTTAAGGAAACCCGGGGTTGGGGGGGTTTATTTTTATTAACAGAAGTGGGATATTTATTAGATTGCCATCCACTGCGAGGGTTGGCGCTTGCTTGCGTCAGTACTTCTTCTTCTAGGGTCCCAAATTCTCCACAACCGGAACATTTTCCAAACCATTGGTTATGTTCGGTACCACAAATATTGCAAACATAGATTATTTTTGGTTTCGACATTTTAAATTAACATTAATTTTTTGGGTTCAATTTGTTTTAAATTGTTTTAAATTGTTAAGATATACGGTTACAGTTTGTAAACCTAAAACGAACCTTAGGACATCGATTATTTTCGGCAATCAGAGATAACTTAGTCTCTAGGAATCTTTTGCTAAAGGATATTCTAGAAATAGAAAGACTCATCAAAAACATTTAGGATCAGCAACTGGTAGAACAATAAGGAGTGTTGAGAAATTTGGAAAATCATAAAGAAAAAATTTTAGTCGTTGACGACGAAGCAAGTATTCGTCGGATCTTAGAAACTCGTTTGTCAATGATTGGCTACGATGTTGTCACTGCTGCGGATGGAGAAGAAGCAATTGCTACCTTTAAAGAAAATCATCCCGATCTCGTTGTTTTAGATGTGATGATGCCCAAATTAGATGGGTATGGCGTTTGCCAAGAACTCCGCAAAGAATCTGACATTCCTATTATCATGCTAACGGCGCTGGGAGATGTTGCCGACCGGATTACGGGTTTAGAATTGGGGGCTGATGATTATGTCGTGAAGCCCTTTTCTCCCAAAGAATTAGAAGCCCGGATCCGCTCAGTTTTAAGACGGGTGGATAAAGAAGGTCTATCCGGTATTCCCAGTTCTGGGGTGATCCAAGTCGGGTCGATTAAAATTGATACCAACCGCCGCCAAGTCTATAAAGGAGACGAACGGATTCGCTTAACGGGTATGGAGTTCAGCCTCCTGGAACTCATGGTCGGTCGTTCGGGGGAAGCTTTTTCTCGCTCTGAGATTTTGCAAGAAGTCTGGGGGTATACACCGGAACGTCACGTGGACACTCGGGTGGTAGATGTCCACATTTCTCGTTTAAGGGCAAAACTGGAAGATGATCCCAGTAATCCAGAACTAATTTTGACCGCTAGAGGAACGGGTTATATGTTCCAGCGAGTGACAGAAGTTGGGGAGGAAAAATCTCAATGATTGCTTGTTTATGAAAACCGCTGATCCCAATCGGGTTTTACGCCTATTGCCCCTCGTTGTTGGGGGGCTAGGGGGAAGTCTTTTATTACTGAATCGTCTGCTCACGCCGGAATTGAGTTCATCCCAAGCGCGATCCGATGCCATTGGGGTGTTACTCAGTGCGATTTTAATTTTAGTGGGACTGATTTGGCAACGAGTACAGCCTCGTTCTCCGGAAGCGGTCCCATTAGTGGGAGAAGAAGGCTTTGAGTTAGCCTCTGATTTATCCGAAGACGCAAAAACCGAGTTAGCTTGGGCGTCTCATTTATTATTAACCAATAC
>CAZAYV010000163.1:0-8349 GCA_964489465.1 uncultured Dactylococcopsis sp.
TCTATTCTTCCTTTTTAATTGGTATTAACTTATCATACTCACTCTAGAAGAGCCAAGTAATTTTTCCATTAATATCTATTTCATTTATTTTTTCTGTTAACTCTTTATTCAATTTTTCAATTGCTTCTTTCGATTTATCTACTTCATTTTTTGTATTTCTTAATAAATAGAAAAATTAAGCATTAGTGGTTTTAAATTAACTTCTACATTAGGACGTATTGTATTATATAATTCAGCTTTTGATTTTAAGTTCTCAGTTGATCTTATATCTTTTTTGATAGAATTTATTCCGGAATTTAGCCATATTGTTGTACTTATATTGCTAATAACCGGGATTAATGCAACTATAATAGGTAGAACAATGAAATACCATCGATTAGAATTATCTTGAGTCACTTTCTACACTTCTTTTCAAGAAATTATTTTTAAAATAATCATAGTATAAAAACACTTTAAAATAATAAGATTTTTTTTTAGCCAACCTTCCCCCCTCAATTCCCCTTCCGAAACTCCCTCCGGTAGCATCCCCGTTAATCGCGCCCCGATTGGGACAATTCCCGCTATAACGCTGGTAATGCCAAGCATGACCTTCCCTCACCATCTCTGCATTGATGAAACTTTCCCCTAGAAAAATTTCTGCGACTGTCCGACCATAGCGGTCTTTTTCAATGGCATTAACACGGACCGTTGAGTTATCCGATAAGCGCGATTAAGCTTCGGGCAGTCAGCAGAGCGCGATCGCGCAAGATCATCAGGTTTCCAAACTCGCCACTCAAGTCTCTTCTCGCGCTTGCAAGCGATGGCCAGTTTTTTAGGTTGTGTAATGGTAAGAGAACAGATCTGATCTTTTGGAGCCAAGCGATGTTTAAGGAAAAAATCATCCAAGAACTACAAAATATTCCTGAGGACAAACTTTCGGAAATTTACGACCTCATTCACCACTTCCGTTTAGGGTTAGAGCAAGAACACCATCCTCCTCGAACCCCTGGCTCATTAAAAGGTCAACTCGGAGATGCCTTCTTTGAACCCTTGCCGGAAGAGGAACTGCGCCAATGGGAATAAGTTACCTTCTCGATACCCATATCCTACTGTGGTGGCTCTTTGACGACCCCAAATTAAATTCCGAGTGTCGAGAAATTATTCGTAATTCCAGCAATCAGATTTTCGTCAGTAGTGCGACAGCATGGGAAATCGCGACTAAATATCGTTTAGGGAAACTACCTGAAGCCAAGCCTCTTGTCGAAAGTTACTCACAACTCCTTACTCAAGCTCAATTTAGTGAATTAGTGATCACTGCGACTCAAGCTCTAAGAGCGGGAAGTTTACCCATCCCGCATCGCGATCCCTTTGACCGAATGATCATGGCACAAGCTGAACAAGAAAACCTGACACTCATTACTTACGATTCAGCATTTCAATCAGGATTAATCTCAATTTTCCCTCCTGCCAAATCACTCCCTTAAAAATCATCTCTTTTTTTGCAAGCCAAAAATAATAGGTTAGTTGATAGTGTGATCGCGCCCCTCAATTTCTCTTCCGAAACTCCCAAGGAGGTATCCCCGTTAATTGGATACTGTTAGCCGCCTGCACAATTTCACCCCGATTGGGACAATTCCCGCTATAACGCCGATAATGCCAAGCGTGACCTTGTTCTCACCATTTCTGCATTTTTAAGCGAGTCTTGTTCGAGCGTTCTTTACCGATAACTATTTATTGATACGACTGAGGAATTGAAATTATTAGAGGTCTAAAATGAACAAAGTTTATTATACCGCCACCATCCATAGTCAAATAGCCGATCCCACCTATAACGCTTTAGTAAGCGCGATCACTTTTTGTCAGAATGGAATGGGGTGCAGTGATACTGAGACAGGAATTCAAGAAATTCAAAAACTTTGGAAATCTAAGAACAGTATTCTTACAAAAATGGAAGTTTTCAATAAGGAAGATTTAGTTAGGAATTGGGATTTCATCCGCGAAATCCAATTTTGGCATTATTCCTCTGATCAGCATACCTTAATGATGCGGGGGACTGATTTCGATAATCAGGATAGTTTTCCTGCATTAATTTTCCAAGTTAATAACAAGATCGTGATGAATGACGATTACACTTTATGGGTCAGAATGGATACTACTAATGGTGACGCTTTGCTCTATCTTCCCGAGGAAAGTGATGAAATTAATTAATGTGAACTGCAAAAAAATTATCCCGCTTCTGTCACTTTCCGTGAACCTATTGCTGTAAGGGTTATGAACACTGGTTTTTTTTGGCGAATCGGACATATTTAATACTAACAATTACTAGCGCGATAAGCCTTTGGCTTAGTGCCGGAGGCACATCGCGCTTTGGCAAGTGGCGAAGCCACATCGCGCCCTACTTCCTTCACAATTGCTAAGAGCATTTCTGCAAAACTAGGAAAACGGTTCGGGATGTAACTAAGTTTCCCGAACATTTTTTAAACTCTCAACTTCTCTTGCAGCGCGGGTTGAGATTATTTGGTTGTGAAAATGCTGCCGCCTCATAGTGAGGCTGGGGAACAGCGGTGTTATTTTTAAAAGATACGACCCAAATAAAAACAGAGCACCACTATTATGCTAGCAACTAACCAGCTTAGTGTACAATCCCCCCGTACTAATACCAGTCTCAGAGTCCTAGACGCTAATATCGCCTCAATCTTCGGTGTTAATGCCGCGATCCTAATTAACCGCTTGCGCTATTGGATTAAACACGGTTATGGGGTGGAATATCAAGGCAGACGATACATCTACAACACCTATCGCCAATGGGTAAAGCACGAATTCCCGTGGATGACAGCGCGTCAATTCCAAAAAATTGTGTATTGGTTGCGAGACCTAGAAGTTCTTTTAATTGAACAGTTGCGATCGCAGCAGTACAACCAAATGAACTTTTATTCCCTTAACGAGGAAAAACTGCAAGAATACCTGGTGAACTCCAACTCACCAGGCGGTGAACTCGAAGACACCAAACGGGGAACTGATCTATATACAAACAAAACATCCATAGAAAACGGGATTGAGATGGAAGCCGATTCCATTGAAAAATCTGATGGAAAAACCAATCAGCAAAATATAGAATCAATAGAAACTGATAAAACTCAAGCCAAACCGGAAACTCAAGCTGAACCATCAGCAGAAACTGACGGGAAAGAATCAAATCTTCCGATTTTTCATCATTATTTAGTTAATCAATTAATTGATGATCCAAACATTAATAATCCACTGGCTTATGCCCAGAAAATCATCGATAACTTACGGCAAGGCTCGGCAAGCTCACAAAAACTCTATGAGCAATGGTTAGAGAACGGCGAGTGCAATTTATCCTCAAGTGAATTGAATCCACCTCAATCAAGTCAAAACCCACCGCAGACAGAACAAACGGAGCAACCGCAGGAAACCGCGTTAAGAGAGTGGCAAATCAAGCCAGATGATACGGAATTGCTTGATTTCGGTTATCAAGTCGGTGATGTTTATCCGGAATTTGTGCAATGGTGCGTTCCAAGATTGAAGTATCACCCCGATTTGAGCGATTATGCCACTAAAGCTCACGTAATTAAAAAGCTCAAATTTGAACCGCAACTTGCACTTGAGTTATGGCGAGACTTCAAGCGGTTATTGGTCAGAGAATACAACGATAAGCAGAAAATGGAACAGAAAGGGCAAAGATATTTTACGCCGGCATGGATGCAACTCCCTGCTGATGTTCCAGTTGAGAAAGCAAAAGAAGCATCAGTGGAACTGAATCAAGCCAAAGCTCAAGAACAGCGAGCGATTGACGGGCAACGACAAAATAATCAACCGACTCTGACGGCTGGTGATGATGAACAAGAACAAACGGAGGAAACGAGCGCGATTGCTAACAGTGAGGATGGAAAAGATCAGGAAGAATTAAGCCCCATTGAATCGGTTAAGAGCGCGATCGCGCTTCTGGAAAAACATTCTAAGCATCCCGCTACGCAAGGGATTGTTGAAAATATCATTAATGGCGCTAAAGCTAATGCTTCTGAATCGGAGTTAGAAGAAATTAAGCGATTGGAGGATCAAGCCTTCGAGTTTTAATTGGTCATGGGCGCGATCTAGCCAAGCTAATTGCCAAAGCGCGATCGCGCTTATAGGTCGTTTAAGGTAAATAAAACGATGTAGCCTTAAGCTATACTTGAGTTGAAACAGCAGGGTATATGAATGAAATTTACCGAAAACGAACAAAAACTATTAGATCACGCTAAAGTTATTTCAGCATTAATGGCTATATCTGGAATCTTATCAGCAGTCTTTATTATTGGTATTGGTGAATTAAAGCAAAGATTATCAAATCAATCTCTACAGGATTTATTTCCAGGTATTGAAAAATCATCTAATTACAGATAAATAGTTCAGCTTGCGATCATATATATGCCTGATCGAAATCTAAAAACTCAAAACTACACTACAATTACTTTTGTAAAGATGAAAGGTTAGCATTTTAGCTTAGTTATTAGACTTCACCCAAGTGCTATTAAGGTAACCTTGCGATAATGAAATTTTTCGCAAACGACAACTGCTAAACGATCGCGCTCCTCAATTCCCCTTCCGAAACTCCCAAGGCGGTATCCCTGTTAATCGCGTCTCTTTAGCCGCTTGCACGATCGCGCTCCGATTCGGACAATTCCCGCTATAACGCTGGTAATGCCAAGCATGACCTTCCCTTACCATTTCCGCATTGATAAAACTTTCCCCTAGAAAAATTTCTGCTACCGTTCTCCCATAATGATCTTTTTCAATGCGGTTAACTCCAATCTTTTGATGATCTCCCAGACGGGAACGCAGATAATTCCGAGATTCAATCCCCCCAGCTTGGGCGATCTCTGGGGCATCAATCCCGCATAATCTCAGCTTTAGTTCCTCATCGTTACAAAACACACGCAGGGTATCGCCGTCATAAATGGAACCAGCTTTCACCGTGCATTGTTCCCCGGCTGTTGATGTTTTTTCTAGGGGAAATATTTGCTCGATTCCCGTTCCCCTAGAAAAAACGCCCCAAGCGACTAACCCCAAGCCAACGAGAAGGACAAAACTACTATTAATTTTCACGGTTTCTTACTAATAACGTTACTTCGGCGGTAATGGTGAGATTATTTTGATTAATAATTTTGACCCGTCGCACCCGCCCCGCATAAGGAGAGCGGACAACACTTAACTCGCCAATCTGTTCCTTTAAGTTGTCTAATTTTTCCCTCAGTCTCAAAACATCCATCTCTCGCTGTCTTTGATTCGCTTCCTCTTTACTCAAGTTGATGTTGTGGTTGTAGAGTTCGCGCTGGTAACGGGATTTAGCATCTTGGAGATTCGCGATCGCGCTATTAAGTTCCTGCTGCGCTTCAATCCGTTTCTGCGCCAGCCTTTGACGTTGGGCAACGGTTTCCCGATCTAAACTCATAATCAAATCTTCCTGCTTAAACCGATATTCTGGTTCAGGCAGTTGGGAATAATAGGCGATCATTTCCCTCGCTTCTTCAATGGCTGCTTGTTCTACGGCATAACTTGGCTCAGGGGGTGGAGTGAGAGTTGGTGTGGTTTGAGTGGCTTTCGCGATCGCGAGGTTTAATTGATCCCGTTGCCCTTCCAGCTTTTCTCTTTCACGAGTGCGATCGGCAATAATTTCCCCTTCCGTGATGCGATCTCCTTCGGCAACTTTGATGTCTTCTGGTGAGGAAACAGTAACGGTAACGGTATGACGTTTACGAGTGTTATTAACAGGGGGCTGTTCTGAGGACTGTTCCTGTTGTGCGGTAACTCTTTCAGGGGAATTGACGGGCATTAGCGCGATCGCGATTAGCGTACCAGCACAACTGAGGAAAATCGTGGTCAAGATTGGTAGTTTCATTGCCAAGGAGAAGGATTAAGGATTTTTAGAGAAAGGGAACCGATGGCCCATTGGTCATTGAGTGCCGTAATGGCTTCGGAAATGGGGCAATAAGTCAAGGTGACGTTAGAACCAGATAATTTAATCGTGTTTAGCTGATCCACTTGCTGACTCAGGTTGATATCTTCAGGAAAATCCACTGATACCGTGCCATTAACAAGAATGAGGCTGCCCGGATGTTGGTCTTTCACTTGAGATAACTTAGTCGCCAGATTCTCATCATCAAATGGGATTGAGGATAACTGAATATTTGCCCCTTGACCTTTATCAATAACAAGGCGATCCGCAATTAAACCATTCCCCACCTTATAAACATCTTTGTCAGAAGACATCACAATAAACCCGCTTTCCTCTCCCACCACCAAAAACCGATTCTCAACTGCAGCGCGATCGCTGGCTTTTACCCCTTTAATATTTGCCCACACCAAATGATTGGCAGCTAACTGGTTATAGTTCCGAATTTGAGCATCAGCCAAACCTAAACTAGACCCGACTTTTTGCGTCGCGCCCCCTCCCCCAGCTAACCAAAGGCTCAACACTAACACGGCAGTTGAAACGGCTAACACCCAATATTCATTCGTCCCCCCAGTGGTCAATCTGCGATTAGGATTACTAACACTGATTGCCCAAGCAGGATTCGGAAAAAATAACTGCACTCCCTGCTTGGTAAAGGCATCAGAGAAACAGGCGAACAAATGACCGAGGGGAAGCGCGTAGGTCGCAGACCGAGCCGTAGGCATCGCGATCTTTAGACTTTCCCCTAGAAAAAAATAAAGCGGCAAACTTCCCACCACCGCAATCAAACCCGTCGCTAATAGGGAATGGGTAACACTGCGATGGGGATAACGCTCCTCTATCCAATTGGAAATGGGAAAAAAAATCTGACCAATCAAGCTGGTGGTGGTATCAAGATCGGGAAGCTGTGACCCGACTACTGCCAAGCCCAACACCAACGGATCCCCACTAGCTAACACTAAAGACGTTCCCGCCGCAGCAATCACGGCATGAGTTACTGCCATCATCAGAGTGAATTCCCTTTAATCATTATTGTCCAAATTGTTTCCTCGCTCCTCTAACACTGCCTAACTGTTTCAAAGTCATCCCTGCCACCAAAGAAGCCCCGCCGAAGATGTAAAGAGCGCGATTTCCCGTCCCCATCCCCACAAAACGGATAATGCCAAAGCTCATCAAACAAGCGACAATAATGGGCATAATCACCACATATTGCGTATGCTGAGGTTTACGCTTATTAATCCCCAGTGATTCTTCCTGTATAACCTTCCGAGCTAGGAGTAAGTTACGCCCTGACATCGCTTGCAGTTCAGCGAGGCGCGATCGCGATAACTCTAACCCCAACCGTTTAGACTCTTGATCCATCACCTTCCGAATCTCAGCATCCGTAGGCAAACCTAATTCAATCTCAATCAGGTTAAGAAAGACATCTTTCATGGGATTTGCCACCGCAAAGCAAACGAGCTTTACCCCGAGGTGTAATAAGTCCTCTAGCCAATAACGAATGCTGGCGGGAAGTCGCTGGGCTTCAGAAAAAATCAATAAGGTGTTATCCCCCACATTCTCAGCAATTTCTTCTTTCAGTCCATCGGCTGTTAATGGTTTCTCTCCCACCTGTTCCCCGTCCTTGTTGTATTTGGGTTCTGCGGTGGGAATGTCCAACTGTTCAGCAAGCGAAATTAACAGTTTCTTGAGAGAGCCTTGATAGGACGCGATCGCGCTGGCAAACTCATCCAATTCCGTGCTAAGAGCAGCCGCTAGTTCCGACTTGGGCGAACCATATTCCCCTAGAACTAAAACACTACTCCCTGCTTGAACTGCTTGGCAGACTTGGTTAAATTCAGCTTGGTTAGTTAGGAGTTCCCGCCTCGGTTGCGCCACTGACTGAGGAGATTGCTTGCCACCGACGACGGCTGAAACTTTGGGTTCGCTGCATCCCTCACTTGCTGAACTTTCTCCCGCATTTCCGGGGGTAAATCTTCCTCACTCATCTGCTGGGCTAAATGCAGCTTCACTAAATGAGGCGCAGATAGATTCTGCATTTTCAACTTAGCCGCTTCATGAATTAGATGTTCTAGATTCTCCTCATATTCCTCTGGTTCAGCTTGAGGAATTTCTAAATCAACTTCCTCAGCTTCTTCCTTAAAAGCTGCCATTTCCTGACTGCTTTGACCATGAACTAAATCCCCTTTAATGTCATCAGTCATACTGCTAGCAAACCCCTCTCTTTTTCCCGTTTCGGTAACATGAGAACGAAGTTCCCGCACTCTTATCGCTTGGTCATTGGTCAGGTAGGCTTTCCCGTTTTCGTCCTTGCTGGCTTTAATCTCCAAGTAGTTCAAATCAGCGTAATAGGTATCCTTCTTAATCCCCAGCTCCTGCATGAGGTCATCGGGGCGGATCATGTCGGACTGGGC
>CAZAYV010000164.1:0-8260 GCA_964489465.1 uncultured Dactylococcopsis sp.
CTAATTTTTCGGCTCTTTTGTTTCAGCACCTTTTTCTCTGGGTAGAGATCAATAGTCGGTGCTGCCGCTGCCGGGAAAACTGCTGCTGCTGGTGTTTCAGCACCTTTTTCTCTGGGTAGAGATCAATAGAACCTCGGATCTTTGGGTAACACTGTTGACGGAACCGGTTTCAGCACCTTTTTCTCTGGGTAGAGATCAATAGCCCCTGACAAATGGACCGCTGTGGCTCAATGACAGGTTTCAGCACCTTTTTCTCTGGGTAGAGATCAATAGCCTGGGCCCGGGCGTATCGGGTGGTGCTCAAGGGTTTCAGCACCTTTTTCTCTGGGTAGAGATCAATAGATTTATAAGTTTGCTCCTGACAGGCTTATGGATAAACTGTTTCAGCACCTTTTTCTCTGGGTAGAGATCAATAGTAGAAATCGTAAAATTTCTAATCTCCGGGGCAGAAGCTTGTCGTTTCAGCACCTTTTTCTCTGGGTAGAGATCAATAGGTTAATTATTATTTAGCTGAAAATTCAGCGTTGTTCTGGTTTCAGCACCTTTTTCTCTGGGTAGAGATCAATAGAAGAAAAAGGCACAAAGCAGAAAAAAGGGAAAAAAATTGTTTCAGCACCTTTTTCTCTGGGTAGAGATCAATAGCCTCGCTGCTTCCGATAAGCAGGAGGAGAAAGACCAAGAGTTTCAGCACCTTTTTCTCTGGGTAGAGATCAATAGAGTTCGTCTCAGAGCCCTGACTCCACAAGGGATTCAGAGGACAAATCGACGCCCGCTTTAAACCTAGTATATATGAAAAATCAAATCGGTCAATCACAATTCCTGAAATCCACTTTTGGCGGATTATCGACGCTATTTCACCTAAAAATCAGAGTTTTAGGCATGGCTCAAGGTGCATCTATTTTCTACTGAGAGGGTTCCAAAACTACGAAGAAACTCTCCAAACACAGTGGAAATCCTTCCGTTCTAGTGTAGCTTCGACGGCAGGATCGAAGACTGTAATTAAACAGGATTCCTCATACTGGCGAACAGCATAACCAGAGGGGTGAGTGTTAGAGTTTCCGCACCAATCAGGACGGTTATGATTGCTGCTGCTGCAAACTCCATGAACAATGTCTCGCCATTGCTGAGGTTCACCTTGCCAAATACTGTTGATTCCCCCAGAACATCGTTGGGGCGCATCGAATAAACTATAGTTATATTCTTGAGCAAGGCTTTTCACTTGACCATATAAACGTTGCATCAAATCGGAGATAGGAAGATCAGACTGATTAGGAGTATAACTAAACTGACTTCCGCGAAAAACCCCGCGATTCATCTGATGAGGCGGTCGTCGCCATCCGGGTCCCAGTCCACCTAAACGGCTGCTGAGTTCGAGTAAATTGGCTACTAAATCTTTTAGTTCATCATTACAATTGACAGGAATGCACCATACCTGATGAGCCTCTTGTGCTGGAATATTGGTATATCCTTGCTGGTTAGCTTCATTATTAATGGTTCGAGGAAAGGGACGTAGATAGCTAGTTAAAACTAAACGCGCAGGGGAATTAAATCCACCAAATATTTTGTCGGTCAACTGTTTGGCTTGATCAGAGTTTAAGTATGCTAACCCCAGACGGGTAAAGTAGCTTCGGAGATTTGCCCGTAATACTTGTGGACTCCAGCGATATTGTCCTCTTTGATTTTTTTTCAGGTCATGGGGTTGCACGCAGGGTTTCATCCCTGTGAGTTTAATTTCCCATTTGCCATCAGGAATCTTTGTGCCTAAACGACCAAAACCTGATGCCGTTCCGCGACCAATTCCCCGTTGTTCTAAAAATTCATTGATGCGCTGTTGCACCCATGTTTTCTCATCTTCTGTAGGAGTTGGCTTAATAATGATATTGAGGTCGAACGTATCTGCATTCGGGTTAGGGGGATGCTTTGGAGAAACCTGCCATTGTACCCCGAGGTTACGAGTTCTTTGGTTAAACACTTGCCACAACTGCTGGGCATTGAGAGGATAGGGCTTTAACTGTTTGAGTAAAATCGTCTCAAAACGGATTTTGCGCGGTTGCCAAGCCTTGCCATCTTGAGTGATTAAATTTAACCAAAAGGTTTGTTCTCCTTGTGGAAAATGAGTCAGGTTATCTCTTAGCCAACTTAGAAAGGCCCCGCGAATACTTGATCCCGGAATACAAGGAACACCATTAATCTGTGCGGGTAAAGTTCCTCCTTCAAAAAAACTATCTCCTCCCACTTGAATAGGGCTGAGGACTTTTAGACGATTAATTTTGATAGTGTAGTTCCGAGGAGAGGGAGGATAGTAAGTGCCACTCCAAGCATCAGTAATTTCTCGATTTTTAGGGTGACTGGTGATATCAGTTGTCTCCGGTGTCCAACCTTTAACGACACCCTGACTATCTTCTTTAACATCGTACCATTTGGGTCGTTCGGTGGGTAACGGTAATGTAGGCATAGATATTTTTCTCCTTAAACATTGCTATTGTTTTGATTGGCATCAGCAATTCGCATCGTCCAAAACTGAATGGTTTCTGCGATTTCAATCAGTAGATCGCTGAGTAATACTTGTTGCTTAAAGTCCAATTCATTAAAACGGTCTTGGAATTGTTCGGTGTCCATATCGGATTGAATCCCCAATTCTCGACCCAAAATGTTACACAAAACGATTCGGGCAACCCCCCAAGCAAAGTAACTCCGTTGTTCCTCAGTTCCTTGGCCCGGATTAGGGACATTTCCGCCTAATAAAACAGGAGAGCGCGACATTGCCCAAAATCGTTCTACACCCCAACTTGCCACATAATCAGCAATGCCACTGGCTTTTCCTCTCCATTTGCTAAGTTGTCCTTGTCCCGATTGCAGGTTTTCAAAGACTAATTTATCTAGTTCATAACTTTGCACTGGCATGGTTTTACTCTCCTATGTTTGAAATGGCAATCCGTCCATAACCGACACTCCATAAGCCGCCAAGGTAATGTTCTCCTTGCAAAAAGTCCTCCCATTCCTCTTGCTTTTGGATTTTGCCTCGCACTGTCCAATTCACTAAAAAGACTGCCCCTGGTGGTAATCCTTCCACGCCGAATAAGTTGCTAACCAAGTTTCCATTTTCATCTGGTTCATCTAATAATTTCACCCTCGGCTGACGCACCAATCCCATATCGACAAATAAGTTGATGCTTTCATCGGGAACAATGATGCGACGGTTGGCAGGAACATCGCTTGGGGCAGACAATGTGCGTTCCTCATGTTGAACGTTGGTTAACTTCAGCCAGCGTAAATAGACGGTTTTGCCGTTTAATTCCGGTTCGGTAATGTAAACTTGGTCTGGTTTGGAAAAGTTGATGGGACTGTTGCCGGATAAGGTTTGAAAGTGGTTAAGCCAACTGGGGCAAGTAATCCACCAATTTCCGTAACCCAGAACATTCACGGGCCACCAGAGGGGCCATCCCCAACCCAGAGAAATTGCCCCTGGGGAGATGTCTTCATCTTTTCCGCCAAACCAGTCTTTGACTAAGCTACTCTCTAAGGTTTCTTCCGCGTGTTCTCGCAATGCCCCGCGCAAGGAACTTCCGGGAATTGCCGGGGTGCGATCGCTGAGGCGATAAATTGGATTATTATTGCCTCGCGTACTGCTGTCGGCACCGCCAATATGAACGGGTTCGCGACACACTAACCATTGAATTGTCATGTTTGAATTACTCCTCAAATAACCATAAATGTCCGTAACCTAAAGCGTCTCGATGAAAATTGTCCGCAAAGGGACCAGAAGTTTTAACGGGCGATTCTCCGTCCCAGAGATAAACTGCCCCAGCAGGAGTTAACCATTGCCCTGGGGTTAAGACCGAAACTTGTTGGTCAGGATGATTGCGGTCTTTCACTTTTTTCCAAGATTGCCAGGGAAGGGGAGAGTCCGCCGCGTAGGCTTGAATCGGTAAATTGGGGTAAGGAAGGGATGCCTTAGCTGTGGGTTGTTCCCATAAAGCGCCAGTTAATAAAACAGCCCCAGTTGCCTTCTCACAAGCATCGCCTAACCAATCCCAGTTTCGTTTCAAAGGTTTAATGATGACTGGCGTTGCCCCTGCCCCTAAAAAGCTCTCAGTGGGCGGGTCATAGTCGCCAATAATTTTGAGCGCGATCGCGCAATCGGGTTTTAAGAGGGTGGTCATCTCGGCAAAAAAACCGCCTTCGTCTTTGACTTGATAATGTTCCCGACTGTTATGAGATAGGGCAAGCGTTTCCCAAGGCAGGGGGATCAAGGGAGGATTCTTAAACTTTCCTTCTTTCCAAAAGGCACGGAAGGCATTGGCTGGAATCAGATACTGTCCCCCGATTACTTCCACATCTTGCCCTTGATGTTCTGGGCGAATTTGCCACCCTTGTTCGGTATAGATCATGCGATACAAATCTTTGGGGATTGCCTCATCTTTGACCTCACTGGTGGTATAAACAGGAAGCGGTAAAGGGAGATATAAATCATTCCGAAAATGCCAGAAAGGACCCCAAATTTGACAATCACTTGGCAACCCCAAACAACCCGCCAGTTGATGTCCGTTGGGGGGCCAGCGACAGCCGATTAAACCGCTATTTTGCCCCACTGGGGTTAAATTCCCTAAAGTTATTGGTGCGCTAGGATAAATGGCATACCAGCCAGTCATAAATGCCTCCTTATTTGGTTAATTGGTTAATTAGGTTGGCGCGATCGCGCTGTTGACGAGTGAGAAATCCTCTTACGGCAATCCAATGTCGCCACCATAACCAACTGCCGACAACTTTACCCAAGTCTCTGTCTGTACCGATAATGTCTTCCACTTGTTGCCAGCGTAGGGGAAGCTCCACACTCGCCCATAAGGTATCCAGTAAGTCTCTTACCTTAACGGGGGTATTTCCTGATTCAATACGAGTGCTATCAAGGTAGGAAAGAAGTTTTTCCCAACGATTGAGGTCTGTTTTCTCTTCAGTGTTGGGTTCGAGTTCCATCAACAAGTGCCAGAGTGACCAAGGACAGACCCACTCTAGGCTTTGTCCACTGTTGTAGAGAACTTTCACGCAAACGCGATCGCGCCCTTGTTTTTTGGCTTTTTTATATGCCTCATTCAACCCGCGATGCCACAATGATTGGGGAATCCGTCGTTGGGCAATGACAATGCCTAAGCTAAAACTCATGTTTTGCCCCGGAATGGGATAAACTTCATCTTGGTAACGACTCCAGCCATCTTTGGGATTGGCTAAGGGTTCGGTTAAGTCTGATTTCTCCCCTAGCCAGAGTTGGTGCAGTTGACTGGTAAGGGGAACTGTGTCCGTAATGGGACCAATCACCAGAAAGTCATCCCCACCGGCAAAAATCACTTTACTGTTATAAACCCTCTCGCTGAGGTCATATAGCAGTTGATTCCAATAGCGGAAGAGAACGGATAAATCGAGGAGATGGGGCAGGTCTAATTGACGCGGTTGTTGGGGGACTTGTGGGGGATTAACATCTAAACCATAGGCTTGAATTTGTTCCTCAGAAAGATGCCATTTTTCCCAAGGCAGTTTTTTCTTTTCATACTGTCGTCCTGAGAGCCATTCTCCGATTTTATCGCCGTCCCCGCGCCAGCCGACAGTCCATTCAATGGCGCTTTCCCATCCTTTTGGAACATCACTTTGCCATAATTCCAAATCCTCTTGCTTAATATTGCGTCGTTCTAACGCTCGCGGATGAGCATAGTTAACTTTGATTGCATCCACTTGGGGCATTCCCCAACTGTAAGCAGAGCGCAGATTACAATAAAATTCATTGAGATCGTCTAACTGCTCATTCCAAGGTTTAGGAGGAATGTCGCGCGGAACCCAAGCTGCCGCTACTGCGGTGCGATCAGGAAATTTTCTCCAAGGACACTTGGGCGATTGTCTCCCCCATAATGTTTCCAAGGTGGGTTCAATAATTTCGGGAATTGAGGCTAACCGCTTCACCAATTCGATACTATTGAGGCGATCGCTGTCGGAAAAAAGCCCGCTTAATGAACTGCTACTATCCTCGGCAATTTTTTCCCACCATTCCTTCAACGTAGAATCAGGCAACCCCCAGGTTCCCCCGCGATTGACCGGTTTTAAGCCGGGATGCCAAATTGAAAGTTCTCCCGATGTGGGACTGGTTCTGCCGCCCCACCACGGTTTGTGCCAGTTGCGTCCTAACTTGTGTCCTTCGATGGTTTTATGCAAGGAGTCAGCGAGACTCGCTAAACTCCCTTCTTCTGCCGTTTCTAGAGAAGCACATTCTCCATACACCGACCACAAATGTTGATGATCGGCACGAATCACTTGCCAGCCTTGACCGTTGAGCAATTTATGGTGCGCGATCGCGCTTTCTTCTAAGGTACTGACAAACCGTTGCCATTCTTCGCTGATGATTCCTTGGGCTTGGCGAAACCAATCTTCATCCCCCGGAAATAACCCCGTAAACACATTGGGAAATTCCGCTTGCCAAAACATTTGCGGATCCACGCTTGTCTCCCCTCGCAACCAGTTGGACAAAGCAGAATTGAGGTGGAGGGGAAGCAACATACAACCGCCTTTCTCTTCCCAGCGATCAATGAAGACCGCCGAGAGATAGTGACACAGCCAAGATGCAGTCGCCCAATCCCGCAACCGTTGACCGCCCCCTAAAAATTCTTGTACGGGACCAAAGGTGATTGCGCCCATGTGCGTTAAGTTCGGATTCTGGCAACAACTGCGATTTAACTGTTCACAGGCTTCTTGAGTTGCCCCACCTCCCCACCAAAATTGGTTTTTTAGATAGTTAGCCCTTTGCCATTCCCCGCTTAAGGGATGCGTAGCAATTTCAGGAGAAATACTGGGCGGTTGGGGATAAAGCTGACGTTGTTGATTTAATAACTGGTATAAATCCATTCCAATTGTTCCTTAACGTTTTCCACGCGGGTTTGGTAATCTTTGATTCGGTTTTGGACGGGGTCGCTAATTCCAGCTAATTTAATGACGTAGTGGAGATACTGAACCGCAATTTCAGCAGGATGTTTTGGATGATCAGCAGCGTTTAGAGTCTTCGTTTTTTGATCCAAATATTGATCGATTTTGTCTCCTTGTAAGGAATGGTAAAGTTGATTTCTTACCTTGATAAATCCCGTTTTAAATTTTTCATCTAACTCCCATTTATAATCACAATAAAATTTCTTGAAATTCGTCCAATTTTTATCTTTAATCGGTTGAACTTGATGCTTAGTTTTTGTTCTTAAATCTTCGACAATTCCGCTGTCCAGTAATTTAGAAACAGTAGCACCGATTGAAAGTTGAAATTGTTGATCTCTCTTTTGATTATCTTGATAAATTAAGAGAGAGGGAGGATTATCTTTTGTATTATTATTTTTCCTATCGCTCAACTCCTCTGGATCAATTTTTTGCCAACTGTAGGTTTCCGGTGCTTGTTTTTCCACTAAACAAAAGATAGCTAATTCAAATGCGCCAGCAACTCGTAAATACCAGTGCATCCATTGTCCGCGATCGCGAAAGGCTTTTTCACTCCACAGCGCGATCGCGATCCGTTCAATTACTTTTCCTTTAGCTGTTGGATCAACTCCTTCAAGATTAGCTAGATTAAAAGAAACAGCGCGATCGAGAGATTTGACTTGTGTTTCTAAGTCTTTATTCGGACAATCAGCTAACAAATTTAGCGCACCATTAAAGTCTTGAATTTTCAATAACTCCTGTATTTGTGGCACTTTAAATCGCCATTGCCATTGCTGACCAGCATGAGGAATATAAGCAGAGTCATCTCGGGAGATATAAACAAACTCAACGGGTTTTCCAGCTAGTTTTTGTTCAATTCCCCATAGATAGAGTGCGCTGCTAGTTGCGGGAGTTCCGCTGCTGTGTTGGATGATAATTTCATCAATTGGCTTGGTTTCTCCCGATGGTGGATGAAACTGAAGCGTATGATTCTCAAATTGAATTAACTGCGCTAAGCGTCCTTTAAGCAGAATCGCCATGCCTTCCCAATCCGCAACTCCATTATCAATGCTGGGATCAATTTCTAGAGGAATGGGAAACAGTTGAATTTTTTGTTGTTCACACCAAACTTTTAGGATGTTCTTCCACCAGAAACCATCGGACGCAATAATATCATTCCAAGCATCAGGTGACATATCTTGTTGTTCTAACCAAGCCACTTGGTTTGTCAAAATAATCCCAAAATAGAGAGAATCTTCCTGTTGCTTTTTCGCTTTAACTTCTCGAATTAGGGGGAAATCAACGCGTTCGATCTCTGAGG
>CAZAYV010000165.1:0-8113 GCA_964489465.1 uncultured Dactylococcopsis sp.
ATATAAGCAATTTACCACACTTGGTTTAATTTTATTGTTTAAGTCCCGTTAACAGTAACAGGTTATTTTCTCTAGCCTATCATTGAAGGAAGAAAAGGAAGCGCGATCGACGCGGAGCGTCGCTGAGCTTTGCTCAATCGCGCCTTCTATTTACTATTCATAACTTTTTCGATCAATTCGTTATAATTTAGGAAGGTTAGAATTAAATGTTATTTAAAGATGAGTAACAAGCTAAGCAAGAAGCAAAAAACTAAAACAATTGGTGAACGTTTAGCAGAGGAAGAGATTATCTTTGGGGAAGGAGATATTAATTTATCAGAACGTGAAACGCGCAAAGCAAATGCTCATAAAGCGGTGAACAAACGTCATTGATCCGATTAATGTGAATGGATCAATTAGCATTAATAGACGCGGGTCCGTTAATTTCTTTTTATAACAAGCGGGACAAATATCACAAGCAGATTATCGAATTTTTTCGAGATACCTCTATTACTCAGCTAGTTACAACAGATGCTTGCATTGCTGAAGTAATGTATAGCTTAGGGGTTATAATTTTAAAAAGTTTAGAATAAAACGCTACTTTCCAGCATCACTGCTTGATCCAAGTGCATTACTGCTTATGACACTAGACCGTATTACTAGCGATTCTAACCGTATGAACGGTCAACCTTGCATTCGTGATCTCCGCCTAACGGTGCGCCGAGTGCTGGAATTAATTGCAACCTACCCTGACCGTCAAGAACTGTTTCAAGAGTTTCCTGAGTTAGAAGAGGAAGACATCCAACAGGCACTCATTTTTGCCTCTTCCTACTTGGATGATTATATTATGGAATTACCTAAAAGTAATGAGACTGCTGCTTGATCAGGGCTTACCTCGCTCTGCTGCAACTCAACTCTCTGAGGCTGGAATCAATACAATTCATGTTGCTGAAATCGGTTTGTCAGCAGCAAATGATCAAGACATCCTCCAGAAAGCGAAAGATAATAATCGAGTTGTTATTACCCTTGATGCAGACTTTCATACTCTATTAGCCCTTAGTGGCGCCGATTCTCCTTCTGTAATTCGCATCCGAATTGAAAGATTACGTGCTCAAGAATTAACTAATTTGCTCTTAACAGTGATTAGTGAGTTTGTAGAATATCTAGAACAAGGCGTTGTGATAACAGTGGAACCGAGTCGAGTTCGTATGCGTCACCTCCCACTGGTAAAAGATAGCTAAAATAATGAACGATCGCGCTCTATTTAGCTAAGCCAACTGATCTGCTCCTTTGCCATAATATATTGTAAGCAGCGATTGGTTATTAGTGAGACTTTAGGAATGACGTTACAAGAAATTCTTCAATCCCTAGAAACTTTATCTGAAGAAGAGCAAGACATCTTATTGGAAATTTTACGTCAGAGACGAAACCCCAATCAGAAATATTCACTCATTCATTCCTTAAGGGGAAAATATGCTGATGTAACGACTAGTAGTGATGAGTTTGCTGCTAGAAAAGAACGAGAAATTGATTGGGAAAATCGCAACAGATGAATGTTGTTTTAGATGCTTGTGCTGTAATTGCCTTCTTTCGGGATGAAGTTGGTGCTGAAATTGTAGAAGATTCTTTTCTGGATGAACGATCAACTTGTCTAATTCATAGCATCAATTTATGTGAGGTATATTATGATTTTTTGCGAATGAGTGGAGAAGAGGCAGCACAAAGTATGGTTCGAGATTTACAAGGACTTGGAGTAATAATTCGTAATGATTTAACAATTGACTTTTGGCAACAAGCTGGTCAATATAAAGCAGTAATTAAAAGGATTTCTCTTGCTGATTGCTTTGCTCTCACTTTAGCTAATCAAGAAAGTGCAACTCTGCTAACTTCTGACCGCAAAGAATTTGAACCGATTATTCAATCCAATTTTTTACTGAGGAGATATTTGCTTAACAATTTGTTGTGACTTAAAAAATAATTTAAACTGATATTAGTCATTAAAGGCAAGCACAGTCTCTATATCATCAGATTGCCGTTTCCCAACCTATGACAACCGCGCTATCGTGAAAAATAAAGAACAAGTAAGCAGTCAATAACGGTATGACAACGACAGCGACAAAACCCAATCCTCTACTGATTGGCGAAGGATTACCCCCCTTCCCCGAAATTGAACCGCAGCATGTGGTGAGTGGGATACAACAACTGTTAGCGGAACTCGATACCCAACTGACGGAACTGGAACAGACGGTTCAACCCACTTGGGAGGGGGTGGTGGAACCCCTAACGGAAATTGAAGAACGCTTAACCTGGAGTTGGGGGATTGTTAGCCACCTGATGGGCGTAAAAAATAGCCAAGACTTGCGGGAAGCCTACGAAACGGTGCAACCCGAGGTGGTACGGTTTATTAATAAGCTGAATCAAAGTAAGCCCATTTATGAAGCATTTAAGGCGCTGCGCCATAGTGAAGAGTGGAATCGTCTGGATGATGCCCAAAAACGGATTGTGGAGTCTTCTTTGCAAGATGCAGAACTGTCTGGTGTAGGATTAGAAGGGGAAACCAAGGAACGGTTTAATGCGATTCAATTGGAGTTAGCAGACCTTTCTACCCAATTCTCCAATCATGTGCTGGATGCCACGAAAGCCTTTAAGCTCAAACTGACCACCCCCGAAGAAGTGGCGGGTTTACCCCAAAGTGCGCTCAATTTAGCCGCACAAACCGCCCGTCAAGAGGGAGAAGAGAATGCAACGGCGGAAAAGGGTCCTTGGGTGATTACCCTTGATTTTCCCAGTTTTGTGCCTTTCCTGAAACATAGCCAACGGCGAGACTTGCGGGAAAAAGTTTATCGGGCGTTTATTACTCGTGCTTCCAGTGGTGACTTAGACAATCAACCGATTATTCAGCGCATTCTGACGTTACGGAAAGAGAAAGCCCATATTCTCGGTTTTGAAAACTATGCCCGCTTGAGTTTAGCGCGGAAAATGGCACCGAGTGTGGAAGCGGTGGAAAAACTTCTAGAGGAGTTACGTCAGGCGAGTTATGATGCAGCGGTTGCTGAACATGAAGAATTAAAAGCCTTTGCCAAAAGTAAAGGTGCAGCGGAAGCCGATGATCTGAAACATTGGGATATTCAGTATTGGGCGGAACGTCAACGGGAAGAAAAGTTTGCCTTCAACGCGGAAGAATTACGTCCTTATTTCCCGTTACCGCAAGTGTTAAATGGCTTGTTTAGCATTACGCAACATCTCTTTGGGGTCACTATTACTGCTGCGGATGGAGAAGCCCCCGTTTGGCATGAGGATGTGCGCTATTTTCGCATCAAAGATAACGATGGCAACCCCATTGCCCATTTCTATCTTGATCCCTTTTCTCGTCCCGCTGAAAAACGCGGTGGGGCGTGGATGGATGAATGTATTAACCGCCGAAAAATGAAAGCGAGTAATGGGGATGAAACCACTCGTTTACCCGTGGCGTATCTCACTTGTAATCAAACTCCCCCTGTCGATGGTCAACCCAGTTTAATGACGTTTGAAGAAGTGGAAACCCTCTTCCATGAGTTTGGGCATGGCTTACAACATATGTTGACGCAAGTGGATTATCCGGGTGCGGCTGGGATTAATAATGTGGAATGGGATGCGGTGGAGTTACCGAGTCAGTTCATGGAAAACTGGTGCTATCATCGCCCCACATTATTCTCGATGGCAAAACATTACGAAACCGGGGAACCCTTACCCGAAGAATACTATCAGAAACTTTTGGCAGCGCGGACCTATCGCAGTGGTTCCATGATGTTACGGCAACTGCACTTTAGTTTCCTTGATTTGGAACTGCACGCCCATTATGATCCCGATGGTAACGAAACTGCCTTTGATGTGCGCGATCGCGTTGCCGAGACCACCACTATCATGCGTCCCCTTCCCGAAGATGCTTTCTTGTGCAGTTTTGGTCATATTTTTGCTGGTGGCTATGCAGCCGGGTATTATAGCTACAAATGGGCAGAAGTCCTCAGTGCCGATGCGTTTGCTGCCTTTGAAGAAGCGGGCTTAGATGATGATATGGCACTTGCCAAAGTCGGGAAACAATTCCGCGATACGGTTTTAGCTTTAGGCGGATCGCTGCATCCCATGTCTGTTTTCAAAGAATTCCGTGGTCGCGAACCGCAAACGGAACCCTTATTAAGACACAGTGGTTTAACCCCGGCCACTTAATCTTCTCTCCCCCTTCACCACCAGCTTAAAACGCAATTTTTCTACATAAGAAGAGCACTCTGGTGGTGATATCCTAGACTTACCCGACATAATTTAATACGATCATAAAATCATGAGTGTAATTAGCGAAGTTATCCTCAAAGCTGACGACGAACTGCGTTATCCCACCAGTGGCGAACTCAAAGGAATCGAAGAATTCCTCAAAACTGGTGAACAAAGAGTACAAATCGCGCAAACTTTAGCTGAAAACGAAAAGAAAATTGTTGACCAAGCCAGTAAACAACTCTGGAAACTGCATCCCGAATATATTGCCCCCGGTGGCAATGCCTTTGGATCTCGGGAACGTTCCCTCTGCATCCGAGATTACGGTTGGTATTTGCGTCTCATCACTTATGGTATTATTGCTGGGGATAAACAGCCCATCGAAAGTATTGGTTTAGTGGGAGTCCGGGAAATGTATAATGCCCTTGATGTTCCAGTTCCTGGTATGGCAGATGCGATTAAGTGTCTCAAAGAGGCGTCTCTCGGCTTACTCAGTGACGAAGAAGCACAAGAAGCGGGTCCCTACTTCGACTATATTATCCAAGCGATGTCTTAAGGAATTATCAATCCTGATCAGGAGACGCATTCGTCACGAGTGCGTCTCTTTTTTGTTCAGAAACTTGCTCGATCAATATGCGCAAAATTCCTTTGGTTTCTTTTATTTTACTCCTACTAGCTTGTGCCGTTTTTGGCTGGGTGCTTTCCACTGCCACTGAAGCCTTTTGGGTTTGGCTCATTGCTGGCAGTTTTTTATTACTCATGGATGCCGGATTAACCGCTCCTTTAACCTTAATTGAAATCTTTTTTGGCAGTTGGTTAACTTCTGATAAACGAGCATTTGTGACGGTTTTAATCTTTGCCTTTGGGTTTGTTTTCGCCATTACTTGGATTCATATTTTTGCCCGGGTGCTGGTGTTACTAGCGGCAGGAACCTTATTTCGTTTAGATTTACAACGGGCAAAATTTCGGCGTTGGCAAGCCTTAACTATTTTATTATTAACTTGTGTTGTGGGTTACGCGATCGGAATTGTTACTCACGAGCTTTTCGCTTGAGATCAACCCATTTTTTTGCTTCTCGTATCGCTTGCACTCGGCTTTTAGCCGCTGGTGTTGTCATTGCCCAACCATACTCATATCCCACCCAGGCTGAATACGTAACCAGATCTTCTTCTTCATCAATACAAATTTCGATGGTAAAACCATGATAGGCAAACGCAAGCACCTTTTTAGGATAGTGGGGATCAAGAATAATTGTCATTATTTTACGAAATATCTAAATTAAATCAATGTAGGGTGTGCTCAATTCACACACCCTACATTCATGATCAACCATTTGATCAGAAATGACTAATCGTCAGCCGCAAGCCGCTTGACGTTTTTGGTTGTCCGATTTCAGCAGTAAGATTCAACCGCATTCGGTAGTTTAAGACAACGTAATCTTTGACTTAAACCTATTTTGCCTTAGCAAAATTTTCAGCAGCAAATTCCCAATTAACCACCTGGTCTAAAAAGGCGTCAATATAAGTGCCCCGTTGATTTTGATAGTCTAAATAATAGGCGTGTTCCCAAACATCCATGGTGAGGAGAGGGGTTTGTCCTTTAGTGAGAGGATTATCAGCATTGAGAGTTTTGGTAACTTGAAGTTTACCTTGATCAAGCACCAGCCAAGCCCAACCACTACCAAATTGACCGGTTCCTGCCGCTTTAAATGCTTCTTTGAATTTTTCAAAGCTACCAAAGTCAGCATCAATTTTTTGGGCTAATTCCCCAGTTGGTTTACCTCCGCCGTTGGGTTTCATGGAGTTCCAATAAAACGTATGATTCCAAGCTTGGGCACCGGTATTAAAGATTGGTGTTTTGCTTTCATCACCGGCAACCATTTTAATCACGTCTTCGATGGGTTTATTGTCTAATTCTGTTCCTTCAACCGCAGCATTATATTTACTGACATACCCCGCATGATGTTTATCGTGATGAAATTCGAGTGTGGATTTGGAAATTGCCGGTTCTAAAGCAGTGTAATCGTAAGGGAGTGGGGGTAGTTCATATCCCATGATTGGTTCGTCCTCAGTTAAGAAAAAATCTGTTCTAGGGACGATGGTAAGTCAAAATTTTTGTTAATGTAATCCCTATCCCCCCCAGGGGATTTTTTGCGCTTTCATAGCAAAGGATTGAATAAAATGCATCGTCATTGGTCGAAATTTTTAGGAAGTTATGTCTCAGCAATTGCCTGAAAATCCTAATGGAAAAAATGGCTAGAAATTTCTTTTCATCCCTCTAAAGGAAGATTTGGATACAGTTTTTATCTGATTTTTCTGCTTCAAGTGAGGAATTGAAGTGTGATTTGGTGAGATACTAAATCAGACGAGTATCTTGCATTGATGGCTCAATTGAAGCACTGAAATCTCTTACAATTAAAGGCTGGGTCACAAATTTGAAATCGATTCTATCTAATTTTCAAAAATCCTATTTTCTATGTCTGAGTTTAGTTCATTATTTAATATCATTGCGGAGTTAGTACTCTGTCATTCCCCTAGCGGTGCCGAACAAGAAATTGATCGCACTCTCCTGGAAAAATTTACGGCAATTGGCGTGGAAAATTGGCAGGATGAAGCCGGAAATGTGATTGCTCGCATCCCTGGTGAAACATCAGATTCTCCCCTTGCCATTACAGCCCATAAAGACGAAATCGGAACGATTGTGAAACGGATTCGAGAAGATGGCACTTTAGAAGTCCGTCGTCTCGGTGGTTCTTTTCCTTGGGTTTATGGTGAAGGAGTAATGGATATTCTCGGCGATCGCGCGACCCTTTCCGGGATTCTTTCTTTCGGTTCTCGTCATGTTTCTCATGAATCGCCCCAAAAATCGCAACAAGAAGACCAACCCTTATTTTGGGAAAATGCTTGGGTGGAAACCAAGTGCAGTATCGAGGAACTAGAAACGGCTGGTGTGCGCCCAGGCACAAGAGTCGTAATTGGCAAACACCGCAAACAACCCTTTCGCCTCAATGAAAATTATATTGCTAGCTATACCCTGGATAATAAGGCATCTCTGGCGATTCTCCTCGATTTAGCGCAACACATTAAAAATCCGCCCCAAGATGTTTATCTCATTGCTTCGGCTAAAGAAGAAATTGGCGCGATCGGTGCTTTATACTTTACTCAAAATCAACGCTTAGGAGCTTTAATTGCCTTAGAAATTATTCCCCTTGCAGCAGAATATACTTTCCAGGCGGGAGTCGCACCAGTGTTACTCTCTCAAGATAAATATGGTTTATATGATGACGGTTTGAACCAAGAGATCGTGCAAGCGGCGCAAGGCGCACAAGTTCCCCTGCAACGGGCAATTATTGATGGCTTTGGCAGTGATGGCTCAATCGCGATGAAAATGGGTCATGTCTCTCGTGCTGCCTGTCTAGGCTTCCCTACCGATAATACCCATGGTTATGAAATTGCTCACTTGAGCGCGATCGCGCACTGTACGGAGATTCTCGCTTATTTTGCTAACCATGCTGTCATTTCTTTAGCCGATAAAGGTTGAGAGAAATACGAACCTTGTGCCGTGAGTTTTTGTTCAGTCACCTCAACCATTACTGCGTCCCAAACAATTGTTTGGTGTTCGATTGCCTGAGAATTGCCCTGTCCTTGTAACCATTTGATTTGGCCAGAAGGAGTGATCATTTTAACCACCAGTAGAATTTACCTGCACGACGACAGGCTCGTCATCTCTTTGCTTTTTTGAGAAAGGTAAAGATGTGTTGCCAAATTCATCCAGTTTAATACGATACTTCATCAGGATTTGGGAGGCTTAATTGAAAAGTCCCGTTAACCGATTAAGTAGGTCGGCACATTAAAATAGCGCTATTTTACGTTTTGTAAATCAAACC
>CAZAYV010000166.1:0-8110 GCA_964489465.1 uncultured Dactylococcopsis sp.
ATGCACGGACCGGCGCAACAAACGGATTATAAACAACTTGGGAAGGGAGTTTGGCAATTTACGTTTCAAGGTAGGCGCCCCACAGCTGAGGAATATACCATTGAAAGTGTCGTTGTTGTTGATACGAATAGCGGTGAGATCAACGTCAAATATAATGGTCCCATTCGCGAAGCGTCGCAGCCCAATCGAAATGATGATAATGAAAGTGGTGAAACGACGTTAGAGGAGTCAAATTAGTATTTTCGGTTGAGCAATCTATTAACCGCTGATTTCACCACAACATTCACCTTGGTAACTTAAATTATGACTAAACCAATTTTCCAATTAGTGGATGAACTTCCCGAACAAAATATTACCGTTCGTGTTCTCAAGGCGTTAGATTTTGTTGTTCCTGGAGAATGGCAAAATATTGTTGGTTTTGAAAACATGATTCGTACCGTTACCGGGGAAGACGACGAAACATTAATCCAACAAATCGGCGATCGCGCCGTCTGGTTATTTAATGATAAAACGCAAGGCTATCAAAATGCCCTTTGGTTATATCAAACCGTTGATCGCACCGATACTGCTTTAGCGAGTGCGGCTTTAGCCAATAAAGTGGGAGAACGCATTCCTTTACTCGGTTTTCTCAATAGAGTTACGCCGAAAGCCGACAAAGCGCAAAGTATTGATTTAGCCCTTAAGACTGTCATTGAATTAGTTGCTTTTTGCCAAATTAATGGTATTCCTGGTGATAGTATTGGCGACTTTGTTAATTCCTTGGCTGATTATGAGGGAGAAGATATCATGCGGATGGCAGCTTTAGTTTGCTTGGATGGTTTAATTCCCCTTGGTCCTGATTTTATCCAGAAAGCGCAAGGTATTATCAATAATACGGATACGGACGAGTTAGAAGACAACAAAGTCTTTCAAAGTGTCAAAGGTTTCATTCCAGGGGACGATACAAGTAGCCAACTGGGGTTTATTAGCGAAGCATTTGGTTCCGTTAAAAGTTGGATGGGCGACTTTGTAGAACGCAAAGATTTAACCCCGAAAAAAGTGATGAATAATATTGAAAGTTTTGTTGAATTTTCTGATGAACAACTCGACTATTTGGCAGCTTTTTTAGACATGACAACCAATTATTATGAACATACCGGCACCCAAACGATTGCCAGACGTTTGATTAATCGGGCTTACGCTGAAATTTAATATCGTTAGTCATTGGTCATTGGTCATTAGGGAATAGGCAATAAAAAATTCTCCTTGTCACCTTGTCTCCCCCTTCTCTCAGATCAATCTGTCACAAAAATTGATCCATTGAAGATAGTATGCGAATTTATGGCAATCGCCTCTTAAAAACCTTACCCGGACAACAAACCCGTCCCACTTCTGGAAGAGTGCGAGAGGCTGTCTTTAATATTTGGCAAACGCAAATTGAGGGGGCGCGTTGGCTTGATTTATGTGCGGGGAATGGGACGATGGGTGCAGAGGCATTATGTCGAGGTGTTCATGTGCTTGTCGGAATTGAACAAAACCGACGGGCTTGCCAAATTATCCAAGAAAACTGGCAAAAAGTTGCGACCGACGAACAGCAATGGCAAGTGATTAAGGGGAATCTACCTGACAAATTAAAAGAGGTGCAGGGACAACAGTTTGATTTAATTTATTTTGATCCCCCTTATGCGAGTCACTTGTATGACCCAGTTTTAAATAAAATTACTCATTTAGGATTATTAGCGAAAGATGGTGAAATCGCGATCGAGCATGATCCGAAACAATGGCAATATCAAGCCATTGCTCATTTAAATCTGATTCGGCAAAAACAATATGGCAGCACCAACTTAACTTTTTTAGGACTACAATCTAGCAATGAATTCCTTTAGACTGGAAAAGTTAAATCAGCGATCAAAAACTAAATAATGACCGACGTTGCCAAAGAAAGCCTAATCATTTTTACGCGCTATCCGCAAGCGGGAAAAACAAAAACCCGCCTCATTCCTGCATTAGGAGAAGAAGGTGCAGCACAATTACAAAAGAAATTAACAGAACACACCCTAAAAGAAGCAAATCAACTAGCTGTTAATATTCGGGTTTACTTTTCCGATGGGAATGAAAATTTAATGGCAAATTGGCTAGGTGGTTGCTATCAGTATTATCCCCAAAGTAACGGTGATTTAGGAGAACGGTTAATTGCGGCTTTAAAAGAAAGTTTTACTCAGGAAATTGAAAAAATTGTTATTATTGGCATTGATTGCCCTGACTTAAACGCAGATTTAATTCAGCAAGCGTTTCAAACCCTCTCAACTCACGATTTAGTCTTAGGAAAAGCCGAAGATGGCGGTTATTATTTAATTGGTTTATGTGGTTTTTATCCGGAGTTATTCCAAGGCATTGACTGGGGCACTCATCTGGTTTTAGAGCAAACGGTTGCCATTGCCGAAGCAATCGGATTAACCATTAATTATCTGCCTATGCTAAATGATATCGATACACCGGAAGATTTAGAAAGGGTGACCCTTCCTTGGGAATAAGGGATTAATTGGCTAAAAAATAGCGTAATTTCAGGAGATTCTCAGCTAGAAATGCCATGATTGAAAAATACTTAATGATGACGTAAAAGACGAGAGAATGGAAGCAATCAATCTCTCTGTGATTATTCCCGTATTAAATGAAGCAGAGACGATCGCGCAGACCCTCCAATACCTACAAGCACCCGCTGTCGAAATTATTCTTGTCGATGGGGGAAGTAGCGATCCAACCGTTGCCATTGCAAAAGAGAGGGGCGCAAAATTCATTTTATCTCCTGAACCGGGACGTGCAATCCAAATGAATACCGGGGCACAATACGCAAGCGCAGATACTTTATTATTTCTCCACGCCGATACGCAACTTCCTCAGAATTATCCCCAGTTGGTACAAGAAACGTTAGTCAAACCGAAGACAGTTGCGGGGGCGTTTCTGTTAAAAATTAATGGTCAAAACCCGTTATTAAGACTCATTGAAAAAGGAGTCAATGCGCGATCGCGCTTTTTACAAATGCCCTATGGCGATCAAGGAATTTTCCTCAAAAAAGAAACGTTTGAAAAAGTAGGCGGATTCCCTCTTCTGCCCATCATGGAAGATTTCCAACTGATCCGAACCCTCAAAAAACAAGGCAAAATTCGTTTAGCCGCTGCCAGCGTATTAACATCAGCACGACGCTGGGAAAGGTTGGGTGTGATTCAAACAACATTAATTAATCAGATCATAATTATCGGTTACTTTTTGGGGATTCCTCCCAGCCAGTTAAAACAATGGTATGCTTCTTGTCGTTAAAGTTGGACTGAGCCTGAATCACCTAGGAGAAGCCTCCTACCGTATCACAGGACACATTGCAGTCTGAACCAGCAGTGGATAATACAGGGCAATCATGAGAGTCCTAAGCCAACCCTATGACCCAGGAACAGTTATCCCAAATCGCCCAAAGTCGAGGCATTCAGTACTTTTTAATTTCATTTACCGACTTATTTGGCGTGCAGCGATCCAAACTGGTTCCCGCAGCAGCAATTGACGCTATGGCAAAAAGTGGCGCCGGATTTGCCGGATTTGCTGCTTGGCTAGATCTGACCCCTGCGGATGCCGATATTCTGGCGATTCCTGATCCTAATTCTCTGTTTCAACTGCCCTGGCAACCGGATATTGCCTGGATGCCTGCCGATCTCTACACCAGTCATGGCGATCCCCTGGAACAGACCCCTCGCTCAGTATTAAAACGGGTGCTTACCCAAGCCGAAGCCCAGGGATATCAACTGAAAACTGGGGTTGAATGCGAATATTTCTTGGTCACACCTCAGGGCGATTGTATTTCTGATCGGTTTGATCAGCAAAGTAAGCCTTGTTACGACCAACAAGCATTAATGCGTCGATATGAAGTCATTCGAGACATTTGTGATGGGATGCAAGCTTTGGGCTGGGGACCCTATCAAAATGATCATGAAGATGCCAACGGTCAGTTTGAAATGAACTGGGATTATGCTGATGCGCTGGTCACTGCTGATCGCCATACTTTCTTTAAATATATGGTGAAGTCCATTGCTGAGAAACATGGACTTAGAGCCACGTTTATGCCGAAACCTTTCCCTCAGCTAACGGGTAATGGTTGTCATGTCCATCTGTCCCTTTGGCATTTAGAAAGTGAACAAAATCTCTTCGCTGATGAACAGGGAGAATTAGGGTTATCATTCTTGGCTTATCAGTTTATTGCCGGAATTTTGCATTCATGCCAACCGTTATGCGCTTTTACCAATCCCACTGTTAATTCGTATAAACGAATTAATGCCGCGGTCACTGCTTCAGGTGCAACTTGGTCACCAAATATGGCAAGCTATAGCGGCAACAATCGCACTCATGCGATTCGCGTTCCCGATACTGATCGCTTTGAACTCCGCATCGGAGATGGGGCAGCTAACCCCTATCTGCTACAGGCAGCGATGATCGCAGCCGGGCTGGATGGCATTGTTGAGCAACGAGATCCGGGCCCCCGATACGACAATAATAACTATACTGACCCCCTTCCTTTGGGAAAAGTTAAATCACTACCCGGGAACTTACTAGATGCACTCCGGTATCTTGAAACAGACCAAATTTTATCCCAGCGACTGGGTGAAGAGTTTGTTACCTCTTATGTCAAACTGAAACAGCAAGAGTGGCAGGCTTACCATTGTGAGATTAGTCCTTGGGAGTTAGCCCATACTTTGGATTGTTAAAGACAATCACCGATTGTGTGTGTCTTCCTGGATTGATGAGAAATGACCACTGAGTAACAAAAGCGATCAGCCCGAGAGATGGTTTCCCCATGGAGGAGGGGAGTCTTGGATTGGCTATAGGCAGTGTGTCGATAAACAATCAGGGGATGTCCTAAGGGGACACTCAGCAGATTGCTAATTTCAGTGTCGGCAGGGGTACATTCTAAGATCGCGTAAACATGATCAATAATAATTCCTTCTTGTTCGAGTACCGAAAACGTCATTGCCTCCTGGAGTTGGTCATGATAAGCATCCCCCAGTTCGGGTAAAAGATAGGTTATGTCAACCGCACCCGCTAAGTGATCAATGCTCAAAATCTTTTTCTGGAGATAGGTTTGAGATTGATCTGAAGGAAGTTGTAGAATCTTTTGGACCTCTGGTGGCGTTGAGACTCGTTCAAAGGTCAAAGTTTTGATCGAAAGTTGCCGCCCTTGGTTCGCCATATCTTCAGCAAGGAACATCGCGGCAGAACTAGAGAGGGAGTAGGTCACTTTTTTGCGCTCTGCTACGAAAACTCCTTTCCCTTGATAAGACTGCACTAATCCCTGAGTAACTAAGTTAGCAATAGCTTGGCGAATTGTGGTCCGACTGACACGAAATTCGGCGATGAGTTGAGACTCACTAGGGAGTTGTTCTCCAACAGGATAGTCACCTTTTTCAATCCGATCGCGCAGCGTTTCAGAAATCGATAAATGCAAAGGACGAGGCATTCTCTCCTGCTACCCGTTCCAGTTCGTTGGCAATAACAACTGATCATAACAAGTACGCCAAGTCATATTGGGAAGGAACTGTGAAAATTACCAAGAAAACAAAAATACAGAATGTTCAGAGAAAACTTGGAAACAAGAAGAGGACTCTGTTAGAGTAACTTGTAGTAACAAGTTAATGATCAACCGCTATGTTGACTGAAGCAACTGAAAACAAAGACGTTCAACCACGTCAAGTGTTAGCCGTAGATACTTTAAAAACTTTGAATGAGCGCTCGAACGGGAAGGGGCTTGTACAATTGCTCACTCACTTGGCAGTAATGGCAGGGAGTGGCTATCTCTGGGCGAGTCATTGGGTAGAAGGGGCCTTAGCACTGCCCTTTCTCCTCATTTATGGGTTTAGTTTTGCAGCGATGTTTGCTCCCTTACATGAATGTGTTCATCGCACTGCCTTTGCCAATAAGCAATTGAATGATATTGTCGCCTGGTTAGCAGGCGTTTTATCTCTCTACAACAGCACTTATTATCGTCCCTATCACAGCTGGCATCACCGCTACACCCAAATTCCGGGTAAAGATCCTGAACTTGCTAATGCCAAGCCCGCCAACTGGCGTCAATACTTATTCCACCTCACCGGTTTACCGTGGTGGTGGGGGAAAATCATCACCTATTGGCAACTTGCGACTGGAGAACTGGAAAATTATTACTTTATTAAAGACCATCATCGAGACAAGATTATTCGTTCCGTGCGGTTGCAACTCTTAACCTATATCAGCGCGATCGTATTAACGACCGCCTTAGGACATCCTGCAGCTATCTTCTGGTATTGGTTACTGCCCTTAGCCATCGGTCAGCCGATCCTGCGCTTTGTCCTTTTGGCAGAACATACCGGTTGCACCTACGACAATCATCCCTTCACTAACACTCGCACCACGCTCACCCTTTTTCCGCTACGCGTTTTAATGTGGAATATGCCCTATCACAGTGAACATCACCTCTATCCCTCAATTCCGTTTCATGCTTTACCCCAAGCCCACCAACTGCTTCACGCTTACTGCCAACAATTAGATCCAGGCTATATCCAAGTCCATCGCAACCTGATCACCTATTTTTAGTCCCATGCCTGCAGCTGGTCATTTTGTCATTAACAATTTTGAGTTGCAATGTGGGCACGTCTTACCCGAAGCAACAGTGGTCTATCAAACCTATGGTGAACTTGCCCCAAAACGAGATAATGTCATCCTTTATCCCACATCCTACGGTGCGCAACATCCTGATTTAGAATGGCTCATTCGTCCCGACGGGATTTTAGATCCCCAGCGCTGGTTTATTATCATTCCTAATCAGTTTGGCAACGGGCTTTCTAGTTCCCCCAGCAACTGTCAACACTGTCAACTCCGAGAATCAGGCTTTTGGTTTACCCATTGGGATAACCTCCGTGCCCAAGACCAACTCTTGCGAACGGTCTTCGGGATTGAACAACTGGCAATGGTCTATGGGTGGTCAATGGGGGCGCAGCAAGCCTATCATTGGGGGGCAATTTATCCAGACCGAGTGAAGCACATTGTCGCCTTATGTGGCACAGCCCGTACCACTGAACATAATCAGGTTTTTCTGGAAAGTTTGCGTTCTGCACTGACTGCCGATCCTTGTTGGCAAGGGGGGCATTTTCAGGGAATTCCAGAACGCGGTTATCGGGCATTTGCTCGGATTTATGCTAGTTGGGCCGTCTCTCAAGCCTTTTACCGTCAACAGTTATACCGCAAAGAGGGTTTTGCCTCTCTAGAAGACTATTTATTGCGGGGATGGGAACCGAATTATCGCAAGCGAGATCCCCACGATTTGCTTTCCATGTTAGAAACGTGGTTACGGTCTGACATTAGTGCTAACCCAATTTATGCTGGCGACTTAGATCGCGCTTTGCAAGCGATTAATGTCTCTACTCTGGTGCTGCCAGCAACCACCGACTTATATTTCACTCCAGAAGACTGTCAAGCAGAAGCAGAACGCCTTCCTAATGCCAAATATCAGCCCATCCCCTCGCTTTGGGGGCATCGAGCGGGAAACCCTCATCAAAACCCAACTGATGAAGCATTTATTCGCAAGGCAGTGCAAGCATTATTAACCTAGACCACTCTGATCCGGTCGTCAATTAATGATGTGATCAACCCAAGATCTTGCTTTCCTTTCCTAGAAGAAACTAATTGTCTAGATGATCGTCGTCTTACACGAATCATGTGGGTTAAATAGGGTGATCTTTATCTACGGGGGGGACTTCTTTTTTACCCAGCTTTTTAAAACATTAATCACAGCTGAGGAAAGAAGTTCTCCTCATCCTCCCCTTTGATGCGATCTTCGCCCGGATAGAAAAAGCGGGTCTCGAATATAGTAGTGACCCGATGCATCACAATAAAGGACAATTTAACCACAGACAAGGAGGGCGAGGCTTCTATTTCTATGATCCCAATGGTCATAACTTAGAATTACTCACTCGTGCCTAGGAAATTGCATCAGGCCAATGTTAGTTCTCTTGAATCGGTTGAGGAGGGGTGTATTCTTCCCCTCCTCGGAAAAGTTAGTGGCCAAAGTAATAGGGCGAATAGAACTTGTCCTGTTCCACTTCAATTTGCTGATTAT
>CAZAYV010000167.1:0-8083 GCA_964489465.1 uncultured Dactylococcopsis sp.
CTTTTGGCGTTAAGATGCCAGTAATCTCTTTCTGAGTGCGACGAATTAACCAATTCCCAAAACTATTTAAAACAAGGGTAATAATAAATAAAATGGTTCCCACCGTAAAAATCGTTTTGAAAGCAGTTGAACCAAAGGTTACTGTTCCCAAGCTGATTTGAATAATAAAGGCTGTCATGGTTTCTACGGGAACCAAGGGATTAAGGGTTAAATTCGGATGTTGACCGGCAGCAATGGCAACAATCATGGTTTCCCCTAGCGCCTGAGAGATGGCAAGGGTAATCGAGGCAATAATCCCAGGAAAAGCAGCGGGAATTAAAATTTTGATCGCCATCTCACTTTTCGTAAAGCCGAGTGCATAAGCGCCATCCCGAATCGTTTTCGGGACATTTCTCAATGCTTCTTCACTGAGAGAAGAAATGGTTGGCGTAATTAAAAAGCCCACAATAATCCCAGCGCTGAGAGAATTAAATGGGGATAGTTCCGGAAAAAAGTTTCTGAGAAAAGGGGTGAAAAAGAGGAGAGCAAAATAACCAAAGACAACGGTTGGAATACCACTTAGTGCTTCCAGGGCTGGTTTGAGGAAACGTCTCAGATCAGGTGGGGCATATTCTGCCAAATACACTGCTGCCAAGACACCGATGGGAATCGCCGTCACAGCAGCAATCGCACTCACCATCAACGTAGCGCTCACTAAAACCAAAATCCCATATTGGGGGTTGGCAGCAAACAGAGGGGTCCACTGGGTATCAGTAAAGAACCGCCAGAGGGAAACATCTTGGAAAAAGAGCACCGTCTCCAACAAGAGAATAATCGTCAGCGAGAAGGTGATCAAAATCGGAATCGAACCCAGAAGGGCGAGTCCTCTTTCCGCCCATTTTTCAAGGGCAAATGTCTTTGCTAGATTCCGTTGCCATGAATTGGCATTTGCTTCGATTTCCACTTGCTTGCTACTCATTCTCAATTATGGGGTGATGGGGTCAGCTGAATGAATCCGGCCGGATTCATTCAAAAATTCCCTACTCGACAATATTGCGTGCGATCAATAAGCGACTAACAGCTGATTGGCTAAAGCCTTATTTTTCTGTCACGATACTTTCTTAATTTAAATACAGGATTATAGCTGACCAACGGTTACCGTAGCTAAGCGTGAAGACAGATGCCTTTTTTTCAGCAGGGGTAATCTCTAACTGAACTTTTGGTAATCCTTTTTATTTTAGCTATTCGTGTTCAGTACTTAAATAGCTTCTAAAGAGGGCATTTTCTTCGGTAATCCTTCAGGTTTGACACAATGTCGTAGTAAAATTAACAATGTTGATTTGAAGTCACTTTGGTTAAAGTTATTAAGATAATGAAAAAACTTGGTTTAATTCTTTCTACCCTCCTCTTCGCGATCGCGACATTTGCCTTCACGGCTAATCCTGTCCTTGCAGAAACCTATGAAGTAAAAATGGGGTCTGATACCGGACAGTTAAAATATGAGCCCGAAACGCTGACCATTCAACCCGGTGACACGGTTGAGTTTGTCATGAATAAACTTGCTCCTCATAACGTTGTTTTTGATCCCAGTGGCGTTCCCAGTGGGGCTAAATCTTTAGCCAGTTCCCTCAGTGCGAGCAAACTGCTCTTCTCTCCTGGACAGAGCTACAGTGTTACTTTCCCGAAAGATGCCCCCAAAGGAGAATACACCTACTATTGTCAGCCTCACCGCGGTGCGGGGATGAACGGAAAAATCATCGTTGAGTAAAGAATTGTTAAGCTAAGATGTGAAACTAAATCTCAGTTAAAACTAGCAGATTAAGTTCAACGATCACTTTTCCAAGTTTAAGCGTCCTCAGCATATAGGTAAATTCAAACAATGAAACCAATTCAAACTGTCCTCACTTTTCTATTAGCAGTTACCCTCCTCTTAGGCGGGTGTTCTGGTTCCAGTGAAGCGAAAAGCCCAGACGCTCAAACTGCTCCCACTGAAGAAACAGTCCAAACCGAAGAAACCGCAGAACCGTCCGAAGAAGCAACCCCTGAATCTGAAGATATGGCTGCTTCGGAAACGGAAACAACTGAAGTCGCTGCTAATACCGAGGAAAATGCCAGCACTACTGGTGGAGAAACTTACCAGGTGAAAATGGGATCTGATACTGGACAATTGCAATATGTCCCGGAAAAACTGACCATTCATCCTGGAGACAGTGTCGAGTTTGTGATGAACAAACTGGCCCCGCATAATGTTGTTTTTGACAGCAGTGGGATTCCCAATGGCTCAAAAGCCCTTGCGAGTTCCCTTAGCAAGAACAAACTCTTATCGGGTACAGGTGAAACTCACGTCGTTACCTTCCCGGAAGATGCACCGAAAGGAGAATACGATTACTACTGTCAGCCTCACCGTGGCGCCGGTATGAATGGAAAAATCATTGTTGAATAATCATTTCAGCGAATTGCCCTAATCTCTTAATCCATCTCAACCTTACCCTCTGCTTCCTCTAATTCTTTAGTCAGCAGGGGGTTAATTATTGCTATCCATTGAACGACTGCTGAAAAACAGTTGTTGCCGCACGATGTAATAAGCTGTGTCGTTGGGCAAGACCCTTTAAATCGTCACTATAGCCCCCGCCAATCACGCAAGCGGTGGGATAGTCTTGCGTCAAACACGTACTTAAAACCAGACGATCGCGCCGATATAAGCCTTGATCGCTCAAGGCAAGTTTGCCTAAGCGATCATCCACATGAGGATCCACTCCCGCATCATAAAACACTAAGTCCGGTTGTACCCGCTGCAAGACCTCTGGTAACTGCTTGGCCAAAATTTGCAAATAACCGTCATCATCTAAGCCACGCGGTAAAGCAATATCTAAATCACTTGCTTGCTTGCGACTGGGAAAATTATCGCCACAGTGCATAGAAAAGGTAAAGACTCGCGGATCAGCTTGAAAAACAAAGGCGGTACCATCCCCTTGATGGACATCGAGATCCACAATTAAAACTTTTTTCACTAAACCCAAACCCAACATGACTGCTGGTGCTACGGCTAGGTCATTAAAAATACAAAAGCCAGCGCCATAGTCAGGAAAAGCATGATGGGTGCCACCGGCGGTGTTACAAGCTAAACCTTGTTCTAAAGCTAGTTTTGCCGTTAAAATTGTGCCCCCAATCGCTAAACACGTCCGTCGCGCCAATGCTGGACTCCACGGCAGTCCGATGCGGCGTTGGGCTTTGGCATCGAGAGTGCCATCACAATAGGCGGCAACATAATCTGGCGTGTGGATTAATTCTAACCACTCCCGGGGCGGAAGCTCTGGCTGATAGACTTGTTGCGGTTGGATAATGTTATCGGCTAATAAAATTTCTTGTAAGAGGCTAAATTTTGACATCGGGAAACGATGTCCTGGGGGTAAGGGTGTGACATAATCAGGATGATAAATAATCGGTAATGGCATTAACAGTAACCAACGATTAGTAACCAGTGACTAATAAAGCAGTTCCTAAATTTTAGTATCAAAATGCGAAACCTATCTCCCAAAGTCTTTTCCCGATTGTTTCCGGTTGGTCTCGGATTCCTCCTCTGTTTGATTTTTCCCTCGGCTTCTGCACAAACCGCTGCTGTGGCTGAAGAAACAACGATGAATGCCTTTCAGGCAGTAATTTTGGGGATTGTGCAAGGCATTACCGAATTTTTACCGATTAGTAGTAGTGCTCATTTAAAGGTCGTTCCTGTAGCATTAGGTTGGGGCGATCCGGGGATTACCTTTTCTGCAGTGATTCACTTGGGGAGTATTGCGGCAATTATTTGGTATTTCCGTAGGGATTTAAAGCAACTGCTGCAAGGAAGTGCCAAAGGAATCCGGGAACGAAATTACTACAATTCGGATTTGCGCTTGACCGTTGCTATTTTATTGGGAACTTTGCCAATTCTGGTTTGTGGGATCTTTTGGAAACTCTTTGTCAACGATGACTCGCCGCTGCGGAGTATGACGACCATTAGCATGACTTCCATTGGTATTGGCTTACTCCTTGGCATTGGAGACTGGGTGGGAAAGCGCGATCGCGCCGAAAAAGACCTCAAACCCCAAGATGCCATTCTGATGGGGATCGCGCAAGCCTTAGCTTTGATTCCAGGCACCTCGCGATCGGGGATTACCATTACCGCTGGTTTGTTTATGGGCTTAGACCGTCCTACAGCCGCTCGTTTTGCCTTGTTAATGGGCATTCCGACAATTGTTCTGGCCGGAGGGGTGGAATTAATCGATGTCTTCGGACAAGGCTGGAATAATGCGGAAACCTTACCGATCTTAATCGGTACTGTCACCACATTTATTTTCTCTTATCTTTCAGTGGTGGGGTTAATTCGTTATCTACAACAACAAAATACTTGGGTTTTTGTGGGCTATCGTCTGATCTTTGGCTGCTTAATTTTGTGGGGAGTGATGGCGAACCGTGTTTAAAACACTCAGCCGATGAAATCCCCCTTCAACATTTCGTCAAAAACATCGAAGGGGACTCAATCAGGTTACCTTGATGTAACAAGAAGGCTCTCGCTATACCGAAGGTTAGCGACGTGACGGGGCGTATAAACGTCTGGGGAGACCCCAGACGACAGCCCCTCATGAATTGTTGCCAAATTATCAAAAGCCCGGCAAGGCAACCTTATAGTCAACCAATGGGTTATAATTTTAGCATGAGTTAAATATGATAAATGTTAGGATTCGAGACGAAGCTGTACGGAACTGAAGAACAATTTGCCATCTTAGACGAAGTCCTAAGAACGGCTCTGTTTATTCGTAATAAATGCTTGCGTCTCTGGGAAGACAAACAGGCTAAGTCGAGAAACGACCTTTATCGCTACTGTAAAACTCTCGCTGAATCGTTTCCTTGGGCAAAAAAGCTCAATTCTCAGGCTCGTCAGGCAATGGCAGAACGAACTTGGGCCGCAATTGCTCGATTCTACGACAATTGTAAGTCTGGGAAAGCAGGCAAGAAAGGATATCCCAAGTACAAGCCTTATCAGACCCGCTTATCCGCAGAGTATAAGACTAGCGGGTATAAATTATCGAAAACGAAAGACCAAATCACTTTCACTGATGGCTTTCAAGCGGGAACTTTCAAAATGCGGGGAGGTCGCGACCTAAATGATTATCAACCTTCCAAAATCAAGAGAGTTAGAATTGTCCGTCGTACTGATGGGTATTATTGCCAGTTTGTCGTTGACCAAGAGCGAATCAATCCTAAAAAACCAACTAATCATACAGTTGGTTTAGATGTGGGAATTTCCCATTTCTACACTGATTCCGACGGCAATCAAGTTGACTACCCGCAATACCTGAGACACTCTGAGACGCAACTAAAGCGGGAACAGAGACGATTATCTAAGAAGCAAAAAGATTCTAAGAATCGAGCCAAAGCAAGAAATCGTCTGGGTCGCAGACACCTAAAAGTCCAACGCCAACGTAAAGACTGGGCGGTGAAACTAGCTCGGTGCGTAGTCATGTCGGCAGACGTGGTGGCGTATGAGGATTGGAAAGTTTCCAATTTAGTCAGAAATCATTGCCTAGCTAAATCCATTTCTGATGCTGCTTGGTATCAGTTTCGGCAATGGATTGAGTATTTTGGCAAAGTGTTTGGTGTGGTCACAGTAGCAGTTCCGCCCCACTATACTTCGCAGAAATGTAGCTCCTGTGGCTCGGTGGTTAAGAAAACTCTGAGCCAGAGAACTCATGTCTGCCAGTGTGGGTGTCAATTAGACCGTGACCAGAACGCAGCAATCAACATTTTGGAGTTAGGACTCCGTACCGTGGGACACACGGGAATGCAAGCCTGTGGACACGACGACCACTGCCTTGAAACTGGAGACAGTCTTAAGGTAAGTCGTGTGGATGAAGCAGGAAACCCTGTCTGTGAAGATAGGAATCCCCCGCTAATTGCTAGCGCAATCTAGCGGGGGGAGGATGTCAAACTTCATACATTCTGGCTTCGGCTGCCTCAGGATTTTCTTCAAGATATTCTTGAAAAGCAGTTTTTGGTGGTTTTTCCGCTTTTTGATGAGCCGCTTCGGCTTGTAATTCTTCTACAATATCCCAAGCCACAGCACAGTCTTTTGAGGTTGGACCTTTTTCCGCACACACTTGCCGGGCTTTCAGAATCGCTTCTTGAATTTCTTTTTCTAAGAACTTCTCTTTTGGGTTTTCTACAAAGTCGCCTTTATGGAGAATATCAGAGGTAGAAACTAAGCCTAATAATTCACCGCGAATGACAGGGGCATGATGAATTTTGGTTTGTGCAAATAAACGGGCAACATATTCCACACCCAGTTCAGGATTAATGACAACACAAGGTTTTGTCATTACTTCAAACACTTTCACCTGTTGCGGATCTTTGCCATAAGCCGTTACTTTATTCACAATATCCGTTTCGGTAATAATGCCATAGGCATCCTCCTCACGACGGCGGTCAACAATTAAACAACGAATTTGCTTCTCGCGCATGAGTTGAACCGCTTCCGCAATTGGGGCGGAACCTTTAATTTTGACCACATCTTGGGTCATAATATCTTGTGCTTTCATCATCATTATCGATACTCCTGATGAAATATCCGTTTACATTATGTAATCAAACTTTACCATTGTGCGTCCTCTACAAGCACTTTTTTTTACCGACCTAGCTATTTTGGGCCAGACGCCAGTAATAACGATTCCATTGATAAATCCCTGGAAGTTCCCATTCTGCACCATTATCGAAGCGAATCGTACAGTTTTGGTAGCGATGACCGTTGTATTCTCCTTCGGAAAGATTGACTACAGTGCAAGGATACCAGTCTTGTTGTTCGGGATCATCATCTTGTACCCATTCCCAAATTAAGTTAGAGACTTCGACGCGATCGCCGACTTTTAATTGGATGTCTTCAGCGCGATCGCTTTGTTCTAAATATTGAGCCACATGATAGGGTTGTACCCGATTGAGCCACTGGGGACCATAATCTTCTCGTAAAAATTGGACATTTCCCGAATCGCGTCCTTGTAACCAATCATTAAGAATGCGTGCTTTCCAAGGCTGTTCTCCCTGTTCCACAATAAATTCTAAAAGGGCATCCCGTTGTTCTGGAGTGAGTTCATCAAGAGGATTAGCATCATCCGGCAATTCAGTTGTTGAGGAAGCCAGCATTTCAATGAGAACTTCGTGGAGGATTTCTGCTTGTTGATGAGAAAGAGGGGTTTGCGCTTGTTCACAGCGGCGCATCATTGTCTCTAATACGGACTGAATTTGTTGATAGTCCATTCGCCTCAGAAAACACGACTTCGTTTTTTATTTTATTGGTAATGCTGAGAACAATCGGCGCTTTACGATCTATAACTGATATCAATGGAATCTGTAGTAAATAATACAGTTTTAATAAAATGGAATTCAAACTTGCCCAATGCTTAGCAGGAGAATTTAGCAATGAAAGCCAAGCCCGGTCGCAGCCAGCTTGGTTTGTGAATCTCAAATTATGGCATCGTCCCCTCCCATTTGCCATTGCTGGAAATTATGCCCTATTTGCCGAACAAGCCCCTGCTTTGAAGCTAGAACAAGCCTATCGTCAACGAGTTTTAGTCATTCAACCCGCAACAGCTACTGAACCGATGACGGTGCAATATTACGCCTTCAAAAATCATTTAAAGTGGCGCGGTGCAGGAATCACCCCTGAGAAGCTAAATGTCCTGACATTGGCAGATCTAGAAAAGTTGCCGGGTTGTATTCTACCAGTAACAGCTACAGCGAATCAGTTTTCGGCGCAACCTGTTCCCAATTCAGTCTGTCAATTTTATGTGCAAGGAAAGTTATGTCAAATTCAGTTAGGGTTTACTGTGACGGTCCAGGAATTTTTGAGCTATGACAAGGGAATTGATCCAGAAACGCAAAAGCCAATTTGGGGAGCGTTAATGGCACCGTATCAGTTTCAGAAGAGACAAAGGTTTTCGATTCCGTCGACTTTACCGTCGCTGACCTAAAAACTTACGGATAAACAGCCCAGTAATGTCGGTCTGCCAGGGACTACGGTCTAATTAGGGCTTGCTGGATAAATCCAGAAATCAGGAGTGATCAAGGTTTGACT
>CAZAYV010000168.1:0-8073 GCA_964489465.1 uncultured Dactylococcopsis sp.
AGTGTGACTGGAGTTCAGACGTGTGCTCTTCTGATCTAGCCAAATAAGTTAAGCTGAACGTACTTCTTGTTCACACTTAACCTACAAAACAATCCCGTGCCTCCAGGCTGGTTTACAACAGCCCCCAATGCTTCTATATTTTTCGCGCCGTTTATGTCAGCGTCCATCTTATTTCCACAGTGTTCACAGGAAAATCTCTTTCCCTTCCTGTCCCCAATATGGTGACAATTAGAGCAGGTTTTAGACGTGTAGGCTGGATTAACAAAAACCAGCTTTACCCCCTCTAAAACACACTTATAAGAGATGAATTGCCTTAACTGGTAGAATGCCCAATTATTCCCGAGTCGCTTATCCTTTTTGCTTCTTGGGTTTTTATTTGTCCGCTCTCTAATCCCAGTTAAATCTTCTAGCGCAATTACTAAATTATTGGTTACAGCATTATTAACCAACAAACGACTGATATTGTGATTTATCCATTTCTGAAAACGTTTCTCCTTGCCTGACAACCGTTTCTGAAGTTGGCGACATCTTCGCCGAGAACTTCTTGTGCCTTTCACCGCTTTTCGTTGGAGAACTGCTCTCATCTTGGAATAATGGTTTCGCTTATCCGTAATCTGTTTCCCAGACCATGACTCTCCCTGTGATGTAGTTGCAATATCTGTTCTTCCCAAATCTACACCTAAAACCTGATCAGTTTCGGTCGGATCTGGAGTTTCATTCTCAATCTGAATATGGACGTAATAATTCCCATCTTTTCGCTTAACCAAAGTCGCCGAAGTAGGCTTACTTCCTTTTAACAAGTGTCGCTGGTAGTTTCCAATTAACACCGCTAAGCGAGGGCGACTATTTATTAGCTTTATGGAAACCGTCCAATCTTTTTCCCTGAAACTAAAAATCCTTGCATCATAACTTGCTGATGTGGGAGAAAACGCTTTAACGGGTTTATTTTTTTGCTTAGCTGTTTTCCGATTAGCACATACTCTCCTAATTGCCTGAATAGCTAAATTAGCCGACAACCCAAACCGAGTTCGTACTTCCTGATAAACCAAAGACTGCATCGCCGTCTTATTGGTCATTTTAGGAGGTGTGTTCTGATTAACCCAGTCGCAAGCAGAACTAAAAGCCAACAAAGTATCGTCAATCTCTTTGGCGATTTCTTTGTTTACCTTTAATTTACAAGCTACTGTTATGGTTTGGGTTTCAGTCATACTAACCGTCAAAAGGTGAACAAATACATTGTAACGTGTTTGTTAATTTTCGACCGTCGAGGTCTCAAATTACCCCGCTTTCCTCCCCCACCTGTTCCGAGGTGGGGGAGTCCCACGGATACTTTGTTGATACAGTTCGCCCCTGATTAGCGACAGCCTAAACTCTCTCGAGTCGCAACGCCAGTTGTGGGATTCACACCTTCTGCTTTTTCACACAATAATTTAATTTGATACCGATTGATAATGGCATCGGTAAAATCCGCACCTGTAATTTTTGTATTTTCAAAACTACTGCGAGTCATGACCGCTCCAATTAACACCGCATTCGTTAAATCGGCACCATCTAACACCACTCGGTCCATTAACGCACCACTTAAATTCGTATCAGATAAATCAGCATTAGTTAAGGTTCCTTTCGTGAACATGGCATTTTCCAAATTAGAACCACTAAAGTTGGTTCGACGCATTTGTGCAGCAGCAAAAACAGCCCCAATTAAATTTTTATCAGAAAAATCTCGTTCTGAAACCACAGTATGGGTATAATTAACGCTGTTATCTTGTGCCATTGCTGGTTTGGCATCCAGTAATATCCAAATTCCCGCTAAGAGGATCGCAATTGCTAAATAAAGAATTCGCTTGAGCATTTTTTGGATCATAATCTTTTCAATAATCAACGACGGCTTATTCGCCATCAATAACTGCTTTTTCCTGTCTTGTTTTGTTTTGACCATTTTCGCTCTCTAACTTAATATTATCTCTTAAGATTAATGGAGACTCAATACAGCAGCAGCATCAACTAATGGCAACTTCAATGATTCCTGTAATTCTCGCAGGCGGTAAAGGTGAACGCTTTTGGCCAGTCAGTCGCCGAGAACGTCCAAAACAATTTTTATCCCTTGATGGCAGTGGTCAGACTCTTCTCCAAGCAACAGCCAACCGACTGTTACCGCTAACCTCCGGATGGGAAAAAGTTTGGGTGATTACATCGGAAATGTTAGCCTCAGGGGTACAAGAACAACTGCCAAATCTTCCCGTAGAAAATTGCTTAGTGGAACCGCAAGGTAGAGATACAGCACCGGCGGTGGCGTGGGCTACCTTAGAAATAGCCAAACGATATGGAGAAGAGGCAGTGATTGGTTTTTTCCCTGCGGATCATTGGGTGGGAGATCCGGCTAAGTTTCAACAAACGATCACAGCAGGAGTGGCATTAGCCAAGGCAGAAAAAGCAATTGTGACCCTTGGGATGCAACCCAGCTATCCTTCCACCGGTTATGGCTATATTGAACAGGGGAAAAAGCTTGGTCAATATCAAGGCTTATCCGCCTATACTGTCACTCGCTTTACCGAAAAACCAGATTATGAAACTGCGGAGTCTTTTATCGCCACCCAACGTTTTAGCTGGAATAGTGGGATGTTTATTTTTCGTGCTGGGGTCGTTTTACAAGAGTTAGCGCAACAAGCGCCGGAGATTCTGACGCCCTTACAGCAAAAGGGAAAAGCCGCTTATGCTGATCTCCCGAAAAATAGCATTGACTATGCCTTAATGGAAAAAACACAACTGGCGTATGTTCTCCCTAGTGAATTTAGTTGGGATGACTTAGGAGATTGGAATGCACTGGAACGGTTGTTTCAAGGGGATCAGGAAAATGTTGAGATGGGAACCCATGTCGGGCTAGACACCAAAGGAAGTATTGTTTATAGCTCAGATCCAGAGGAAGTGGTGGTTACTTTGGGGTTAGAAAATGTAGTGATTGTGCGCGATCGCGGGGTCACTTTAGTGGTCAGAAAAGACCGCACCCAAGATATCAAAAAACTGCTGAAACAACTCCAAGCGGACAATCGCTTTGACAAACTGTTATAAGTGGGGGAGTAACATTGTTGAATATCGCACGAGAGATAACCTGTGGTCTTCCTTACCCAAAACACCAGTCGTCAACGAGAAATTTTAGAAGTCGTTTTCCGCAATGGTTGGGACTATATGCGTCGCCTCCTTACAGTTGGGAAAGCTGAAGCCCCTGAACTGCCAACACCAACAGTGCTGCGGAATATATTAGTCGATTTAGGACCGGTTTACGTTAAATTTGGGCAACTGCTCAGTACTCGTCCTGACATCATTCCTCCTGATTATATCGAAGCTCTCACCGCTCTCCAAGCGAATGTTCCGCCTGTAGCCTGGACCAACATTGAAGCCCTGCTGCGGGAACAACTCAAAGCACCAGTGGATCAGGTTTTTTCAGAATTTAATCAAGAACCGGTTGCTGCCGGCTCGATCGCGCAAACCCATCGTGGAACTCTCGCCAATGGTCAGGAAGTCGCTGTCAAAGTGCAACGTCCGGGAATTGATAAGGTTGTTGAACAAGATATTTCTTTGATCAAAGGAATTGCAGAATTAGTCGCTCGTACCGACTTTGGGGAAGACTACGATGTGGTTGCTCTAGCGGAAGAATTCACCAATGCCCTCCGTGCCGAACTCGATTTTACCAAAGAAGCCACTTATACCGATCAACTGCGCCGTAATTTGGAAAATAGCAATTGGTTTGATCCGAAAGAGGTCGTTGTTCCTGCAATTCATTGGGATATTACTACAGAAAAATTACTGGTTATGCAGTGGCTTGATGGTGCTCCCATCTTAAAAGCTGAATTGCCAAAAGTTCAAGAAGAAAAACGCCGTCAGGAATTAACAACACTACTTTTTCGTGTCTTTTTCCAACAAATTTATATTGATGGTTTCTTTCACGCTGATCCCCATCCGGGAAATATTTTCTATCTCGATGATGGGCGACTGGCCTTAATTGATTGTGGAATGATTGGCAGACTGGATCCGCGCACCCAACAAATTTTAACCGAGATGTTGTTAGCCATTGTGGATATTGATGCCCAACGCTGCAGTCAACTCACCCTAGAATTATCTGAAAGCGCTGATTCTGTCCAATTAATCAACCTAGAAAATGATTATGATCGAATGTTGCGTAAATATTACAACCTTAGTATTTCACAAATTAATTTTAGTGAAGTTTTTTACGAAATTTTAGAAGTATCGCGGAATAATAACGTTAAACTTCCTAGCAATATGGGTTTGTATGCCAAAAGTTTAGCGAACTTAGAAGGGGTCGCAAGAGGATTTAATCCCGAGGTCAACTTACTCTACGAAATCCGACCTTTAATGACGGATTTATTCCGCCACCAAATTTTAGGCAATAATCCGATTCCCACCTTATTAAGAACCACTCTTGACTTAAAAAGTTTGTCTTTACAAGGCCCCCGTCAGTTTGAATTATTGTTAGATCGGGTGACTTCAGAAACTCTGAATTGGAACTTGAATATTCGAGAATTAGTTCCTTTACGTAGAAGTTTAGATGATTCAGCCAACCGCCTTTCTTTTAGTATTATTGTTGGTTCTTTAATTATGGGCGCAGCCATTATTTCTTCTAATGCGCAAACCCCTCAGTTATCACTGATCAGCAATATCTTGTTTGCTGCAGCCAGTTTTATTGGGTTTTGGTTATTGCTGAGTATTTGGCGCTCCGGTCGCTTGAAATAGATGAAAACGTGAGGGAGTTGAGGAGAAAGATTGGGGGTCGACAACTTCTCCCTCACACATTGCGATTCATTAGATAGGTACCACTCATTTCTGAACTCCATCAAAGCCGGGAGTTCAATCAGAATCGAGAAGGCAATAACCAACGGGACTGACGGGATTCGAACCCGCAACTTCTGCCGTGACAGGGCAGTGCTCTAACCGGTTGAACTACAGTCCCCTGTAGCGCGAATACTATACTAGCGATTATTTTGGGGTTTGTCAAACGTTGTGGCAAAATTTTTTCTGATCACTCGACAATGAAGATAATTAGGAAGAAGCAGTGAGAGGAAAAACCAAAATGAACATTCGAGTTGGCAACGGTTATGATATTCATCAACTGGGTAAAGATCATTCTTTAGTGATTGGTGGAGTCAAAATTAACCATTATTTAGGGTTGGTCGGACATAGTGATGCCGATGTTCTGACTCATGCCATTATGGATGCGATGTTAGGGGCGTTAAGTTTAGGCGATATTGGTCACTATTTCCCCCCCTCTGACCCAAAATGGGCCAATGCAGATAGTATGGAGTTACTGAAAGAAGTGAAAGGACTGATTTCCGCACACGGCTGGTCAGTGGGTAATATTGATGCAGTTGTTGTTGCAGAACAACCCAAGCTCAAACCTTATTTGAAAGCAATGCGCGATCGCGTTGCCCAAACACTCGCCATTCATCTCGACCAAGTGAGCATCAAAGCCACAACCAATGAAAAAATGGATGCTGTGGGACGAGAAGAAGCCATTGCCAGTTATGCAGTTGTCTTGTTGGTGAATCAGCAGTAAGCCTACCGAGGACAGTGATAGAATAAACACAGTCCAACCTGCTCTTGCTATGGCTACTCTGCACTTGACAACGATTCGCCGTTTACTCAAACTCCCTCAGACGAATACGGTTTGGGAGGGAGATCGGAGAAACTTGCATTCATTAAATGCAGAGGAAAAGGACGATTTTGAGCATAAAGACTGTGTGATTTGGCTCGACAGTGCAGAAGGCATGGTGCGCGGGATGGAAATGGTATCCCCTCATGTGGGCATGGAAGCCATAGTGCGCACGTTATTACGAGCCATGGAAGTCCCGCAAGGGTATGGCAAAGCGTGTCGACCGCAAAAAATTGTCGTGCGCGATCACGAAATTCAGTTCTTTCTGCGCGGTGTTTTACAAGAATTAGATATCAAAATTGATTACCACGCTGAACTGCCCCTGATTGAAGCGCTCTTTCAAGGCTTAGCGGAAACCAACGACGACCGCCCACCCCTCCTTCCACAAGCTTACGAGCAACCACTCCTCAAAACGGCTCAAGAAATTTGGCAGCATCCCCCTTGGGACTTTTTAGATGATAGCGAAATCATCATCATTGCCTTTCCCAACTGGGAGATTGACCCACTTTATGTCTCTGTAATGGGGATGTTAAGCGCTGAATACGGCATCTTGCTTTATCGTTCTTTTGACTCTCTAAAAACCTTTCGGTCGCAAATGTTCCAAGGAGAGTCGATGGAAGATCTCGAAACTGCCTTTCTCCAACAAGATTGTTGGTTTCTCAACTACGACCTGCCAGAAGAAGCAGAAGTCACTGAAGATCTCAGCACAATCCAACCCGAGCCTCATTTTGGCAGCGTTAATCCCTATGAAGGTTTACGTCCTTACTTCGGAGAAGATGAAGCTGCTGTTGTATATATTGCGCTGAAAGCTTTGCAGCGATTCCTCAAAAACCATCAATCTGAACTTGAAACTGAATTTGCACGTAAAATTGAGAGTCAATATCAAATTCAACTTCCGAGCAATCTTAAAAATCCGAAATCGGTTACTGTTACCGTTGCGACCAACCCCGATTTGGAAACGGAATTGATTGATTTACTCGATGCAGAGGAAACCGAAGCCTTCAATCCCACCGAAGAAGCGCAATTTTCTTCCCCTGTTAAAGAAGATTTAGTTCCTAAAGACTCGTTTCTCAGTATTGGTATGGTGTCTTGGGACATGATTGCGCAGATGCGAAACAATGAAAAACAGCTTTACCAATCTCTCGGCATCTCGGAAAAAGGGGAAGGAATGCCGATTATTCTCATTCAAACCTCTCGCCCTAAAGCGAAAGCAATGATTGATCAGATTCAGCATTCTGGCGGACTGCTTGGGATTGGCTTTAATGCAGGAGAAGATCCAATAACGGATAGTGTCTATGATTTGGGAATTGTGCAAACCGGTAACGGTGAACTCTACTTATTTGGAGAATTTGATGAAAATGATCCGACTCATTTCAATGCCCGTCAACAGTGGGAAAAACGGTGTCAACAAACCAAAGGCTATTGCGGTTTAATTATTGCGAGAGGCTTGAAAGGGGCTTCGAGCGGACAACCCCAACTCCGAGATATGATGGCACTGTTTGAAGCGAAAGCCCTCTCACCAGAAGAGTTAGGGTTAGGGGTTTTACAGTTAATCGAATAACCGTTGGACTGAAATCTCTACTTCAGGAAACGCAACCGGATGAATTATTCCTGTGGTTAAAATCATCTCAACCGTATAATCCCCAGCTGTCGGTTCACGAAACACTTTTAATTGTTCATGTTGTAAATCTCTGACCCAGTACTCCCTAATTCCGGCGGTCGCATACGTTTTCCGTTTAGTCGTGAGGTCTTTCTCCAAGCTGGTGTTAGAAAACTCAATCAACCAAAAGATATTTTCTGGATAGGGATGATGTTGCAAGTATTCTCGTCCTAGAGGTTCAACAATCGCTAAATCCGGTTCGGGTTCAGAATCACTATTGATAATAGTAATGGGTTTTCCTTCTCGAATCGTTGCTTGATTTCCTAAGAGTTGTGTTAAATAATCTTTGGTTGCAGTGCAATAATAAGCATGAGGCTCGCCCTCTGGGGACATTTCAACAATTTCTCCGTTTAAAAGTTCAACCCGGCGCTCATCGAGCAAGCCGACTTCAATCATGCGTTGATATTCGTCAAGGGTCCACTTGGCAATAGTTAGACTCATCGCCCTTGCTCCTAGATTTCTAATTGACTATTTCTATCTTATGCCCCTTCGATAGCCATCAAGAGGGAGATTGCCAGGAAAATTCTTTGATGGGAAAGGCATTTTATCAGTAGAGTTAAGAGTGGGGAGTACAGCTAATAGAATAAGCGTTCAACAGAAACAATGACATCAGGAAAGGCAATGGGACTAATTTTGCCCGTGGTCAAGGTCATTTCAGACGTATAATCGCCAGCAGTGGGGGCACGAAACACGTTTAATTGTTCATGTTGTAAATCTCTGACCCAGTACTCCCTAATTCCGGCGGTCG
>CAZAYV010000169.1:0-8041 GCA_964489465.1 uncultured Dactylococcopsis sp.
ACCTAAAACCCTGTAATATCCTACCCTTGCTAAGCTGTACACTCCCGCTATTCATGTTAATTTTGATTGCTCTTGGAATCTATGACGCTGGCCTTGATGCTGCAGAAAACTTTTCTCAGTCCTGTCATGAGAAACTGGAATGCTTCAAATAATGACTGAACTCCATTGCTTTTATGAGAACTTAGAGGATGTTTGAAAAGTTTTGAACCGTAAAAAATTATGCCAACCGTCTCACTATAAGACGGATCATGGCCAGATCAATAAAATGTCTCTACTGTGACTCAGCATCGTTTGACTCCAGGCAGCAACCTCGCTAAACGCTTCACTGAGGTTGCATTCTTGGAAATTCCCCGTGCCTAAAACTTGGGTGCTGACCTTTCCCGTTAAAGCTTAAATGGGAACGCGATCAACCTTCGTATCCCACATTCCGGTGAGGAGATTGGTTGCACCCGGGCCCTTAATAGTTAGCCTTTGTCTTTGCTCCCACCCAATTTGACAGCACTAATAACTGGAACTAATACAGCTCTAAGTCAACTTGAAAATAAAAAGATTGGAAGGTAAAGTTGGCCATAGTGGCCAATTTCTTCTTCCAAGCATAACGATAACAAATAATTAGCGAATGTACACTAATGGGCGGTATTGGATTTGAACCAATGGCATCCTGCTTGTAAGGCAGGCGCTCTACCGCTGAGCTAACCGCCCAGACTTTTACCAGATTAACACAGGGATTTAGGAAAAGCAATCAAAGACTAAAATTGCTCCCATCCTTGGAGGATAGGAGCAAGAGTTGCTTAAACAGAAGCGAAGTAAACTTTGGATTTGACTGGATCGGGATTCATGGTTTTTTCGCCAGGTTTCCAGCCTTCGGGACAGACTTCGTCGGGGTTAGCTTGGACATACTGGATGGCTTGCAGAGTCCGTAACACTTCATCAACGTTACGTCCGAAGGCAAGATTATTAACAGTAGCGTGCTGGATTGTTCCTTCTTTATCGATAATAAAGAGTCCTCTAAGAGCAACACCAGCATCGGGATCGAGGACGTTATAAGCACTGCTAATTTCTTTTTTAATATCGGAGACTAAGGGAATATTGAGGTCTCCGACACCGCCATTTTTACGATCCGTTTGAATCCATGCGAGGTGAGAAAATTCGCTATCGACGGAAACCCCTAAAATTTGGGTATTGATGTCTTTGAATTCTTGAGCGCGATCGCTGAAGGAGGTAATTTCAGTGGGGCAAACGAAGGTGAAGTCTAAGGGATAGAAGAATAAGACAACATACTGTCCACGAAAATCAGACAGGCTAAGTGTTTTAAATTCTTGGTTTTCAACGGCAGTTGCAGAAAAATCAGGGGCTTGTTGTCCGACTCTGAGGCATCCTTCTGTCATGGGAAATACTCCTTAGTAACAAAGTTTACTAACTGTTACAACTATATCATAGTCATAACGATTTTGAGTAGTGGGCTTAGTCATTAGTCATTGGTCACTCGTCCTTTGTTCTTTGGTTGCTGGTCAGTGCAAATAATCAACCGTTTCCCAATTCCTTAGATCGCGCTGTTGCAGCTTGTACTGCTTTTATCACTGCTGATCGGAAACCGGCAGATTCTAACTCAGTCACTGCAGCAATGGTGGTTCCGCCAGGGCTTGTTACCCGATCTTTGAGTTGGGCAGGATGGAGTTGTTCTTCTTGTAAGAGTGTCGCTGTTCCTAAAACTGTTTGAATCGCGAGCTGTAATGCGGTTGAACGAGGTAAGCCAGCAGCGACGCCACCATCAGCTAAGGATTCAATGAGGAGAGCCACATAAGCGGGACCGGAACCCGCAACCCCTGTCACTGCATCCATCGCAGCTTCAGGGACTTCCACCACTTCTCCGATCGCGCCGAGAATGGTTTTAGCCCGAGTCAGTTGTTCCGGTCGCAAGCCAGACCCAGTCGCGATCGCGCTCATACTCGCTCCTACGGTGGCATTAGTGTTAGGCATGACTCGCACCACCGGCAGAGGATCTAACCCAGCTTTGAGGCGCAAAATGGGAATCCCTGCCAAAATCGAAATTAATAAAGGTAAATGTTCAAGATTTTCCTTCGCACCATCCCAATCCGATTCAATGCGAGGTAAAACTTGGGGTTTCACCGCCAGTAATAAGACTTCTGAGGTGGACTGCATCACCTGGCGATTACTTTCTGTCACTGCAACGTGATAGCGCTGGGCTAACTCCTCTCGTCTTTGGGGTGAAGGGTCACTCACCAAAACCGTTTCTGGAGGATAGATTTCTTGGGCAATAAGGCGGGAGAGGATCGCTTCACCCATCACCCCGCCACCGATCATTCCAAACCGTATAGACACTATTATTGACGAACTCGATTGTCGTTACTATGCGGTTTAATTTTATCCTATTGCGCGATCGGGTTTTCTGGTTTTTGCCAATTCCCTGTGGGAGGCATGGGATGGACATTGGCTTGGGTCCCCGTTTGGGAACCTGTGGTTCCTTGGGTCGTATGGGAGCGACTGCTCACTTGGACGCAACTCGGTGTAAAGAGAAAAATGCTTTCTCCAACCCGTTCTTGATGACCATCAATGGCATAAGTGCCGCCGGCAACAAAATCGACAGCGCGCTGGGCATCATCCGGTTCCATCATATTTAAATTAAGAATCACGGTTTTCCGTTCTCGTAGCACTTGAATGACCTCTGCCATTTTCTCAAAGGATTGAGGTTCAAGCATAACGATTTCGTTGGGTCCATTATTTGCAACAGGCATACCGATTACATTACTTTTTGAAGAAGTGTTTTTTGCCTCTGGTCCATCCGTTGTAAACTTGGGTCGTCTTTGATACCGAGCCCGAGGTTCACTTTCAGAACTAGCAGTTACGCTTGATTGAGCTGAATAAGGGGAATCATCTAAGTCTTCCTCATCAATATAATCATCATCAAGATCATCAGGTTCATTAATACCAATAAAGTCTTTAAATTTGTTCAATACGCTACTCATAGTTTTTATTCCTCACAAAGTCATGCCATTGATTAATGTTAACCCTCTTTTGTGATTCTGAATAGAGGATAAATACGGAACCTCTTATATCTATTTCTTTGACCCAAAATCCAGGTTTATCTAAGTTGAGAGAGTGATCTCAAATATTTTTTGTCCTGGAGGGATAATAGAGGATGATTTACGGTAGATGTTAACTGGTCTGATGAAACTAATCCTCAGACTTGCTTCTAACACCACTGTTAACTCTAACTTTTATTACAAAGTTCACGCTAATTTTACTCTTAATTTTTAAATTTGAAAAATCTTTTGTATTGCGTTTTGTTAAACAGGGCGTTCACCAAAAATTGTACGCCCTAAACGAATCATGGTTGCTCCCGCTTCAATCGCCAGCTGGTAATCCGCTGACATGCCCATAGAAAGTTCTTTCATCGCAAGATGAGAGTAATTTTTCTGCTCAATCTCCCGGGCTAAATCACGCACTTTTTCAAACCCAGCCTGCACGGCTGACGGAGACTGATTGAAAGGGAGAATTGTCATCAATCCCTGAATTTTTAAGTTTTGATATTGATCAAGAGTGGCAAGGGTGGCTAATAATTCCGGAATGGTCCAGCCATATTTGTTAGGGTCAGGCAGTGGCTTCACTTGCAGGAGAAGGTTAGGAGGGGTAATGTCTAATTCTGCAGTGAGGCGATCAAGACGTTGAGCAATTTTTAGGCGATCACAGGTATGGATCCAATGGAAATGCGTTAAAGCCAGTTTTGCTTTGTTGGTTTGGAGATGACCAATGAAGTGCCAACAAATATCGTTTAAATCTTGTAATTCTTCTTGTTTGCTTAGGGCTTCTTGAATTTTATTTTCACCAAAATCTCGAATCCCTGCAGCATACGCTTCTCGTATCTTCTCAACGGAAACCGTTTTGGTGACTGCAATTAATCTGACCTGTGGAGGGATGATTTCACGAAGTTCTTGAATGCGTTTCGTTAGATTGAGAGTCATTGAAAAATACGTTTATAAGTCTCACTTAAGGCAGAATAGTCTTCTTTTGCCCCTAGGCGTCGCAATTTCCGTAACCGATTTTCGATGAGTAAACGGGCTTGTGATCGACTTTTGGGCTCAAAAGCTAACCCTTGCTCATTTACTGTTACCAGAAAAAAGAGACGTTGGGCATAAAGCGTAGTAAAGATCTCTCGATTTGGCTCAACCAGGCAAACTCGATAGAGTAAGCCAAAAGTAGGGTGATTCAGATAAGTTTCGTTAGTATTCATTCAACTTTTACGTAATGTTCGCCCAGAACTCTCAACAAGTATCTCTGATTACCATTGCGGGAAGGAGCAGTGAGTTAGGTAACAGTTCCTGGAAACAGGGAACGATAATATAGATGATATCTTGCTTTGGGCGCGATCGCATCACAGTACTCTATATTCATCATTGAGAAAAGATATAAAAAAATGCAGCCGCCTCCTTTGCTAGGGGGAGTATGTGTAACCAAAATTAAACTATAAACCCACTAAGATAACCAAATATCAGTAATATGAACCTGATTAGGTAGGCATTACGCTTGCAGAGAGCAATTACAAAAGTTGGGATTAAATTTGTCAACCTGATGCGCTTTCTTCTCAACTAAATTGAAGCCAAGCTTGAGTAACTTTAATTGTCGAAACACTTGCTGAGGATCAGAAAGATGAGTTTTGGGTAACGATTGTCCCATTTCCTGAAAAACACGACCAATCGGAACATTAATCTCGTCTTGAAGTTGCAAACAACGCGCAAAGAGGGGACCATAGGCTGCTATAAGAGAACCAACGCCGCCTCTGGCCTGTCCCCAGCCCACATAAGCTAATCCTTTATAATCGGCGAGAAAAGAACCGCCATAGCATTCAACCATAGCGCCTCTCACTCGTTGCAATTCTTCAGGCAAAAAAGGATAGGCAACATAGTAACCCGTAGCACAAACAATTACATCAAAGGCTTCCCGGGTTCCATCAACAAATTCAACCTGGTCACCGTCTAACTCCTGGACTTCTGGCTTAGGAGTAATCCGACCATGTTTGATGTAATAGGGGACTTCGCTATTGAGAGTGGGATGCTTCTCAAAGATGCGATGTTGGGGGTTTGCCATGCCATAATCTTCATGTTTCCCAAAGGTGATGCGAATAATGCCATAAGCCATCAACCGTTGTAGCCACTCCGGCATCCAGCCTCGAATTAAATCTACCACTGGCTTACCAGCAAATGTTTTAGGAATAAACCACACCGACTCGCGCAAACTGAGAACACTTTTTGCCCCCACTCGCGCCGCTTCTGCTGCTAAATCACAACCGGAATTACCACCACCAATCACTAAAACCCGCTTTCCACGAAGTTGGTCCGGTCGTTTATAATCTTTGGAATGAATAATTTCCCCTTGAAACTCTCCCTGGAACTCAGGAAAACGCCGACACCAATGATGACCGTTACATAAGATAACCCCTTTATAGAGCCGTTGTTCTTGATTGGCAAAGGTCACTTGCCAAAGATTATCTTCAATGGGTCGCACATCAATGACTTTCTGATTCAGTTCAATATTCGGTCGTAACTGGAAATGGTCAGCAAAAGTATGTAAATAATCCCGCATCTGTTGCGCACTGGGAAAGTCGGGATAATGTTTTGGCATCGGGAAATGGGAAAATTGGGTGACTTTTTTCGAGGAAATAATATGAGCGGTTTCATAAACGCCGTGATACCAATTTCCGCCAATATCATCACTGGCATCAACTTGATCGTAAGGAATATCCGCTGCTTTGAGGGCTTGAGCAATCCCTAAGCCAACAAAGCCAGCGCCGATGATTAATTGCTTGTGTGTGGTGCTATTCATTGTTATTTTTTCGGCTTAAATTGTTCGCTGCCCCAATCCACTAAACTAGGAACATAACGTTTCAGTAAAGATAGAACTTTTGCCGTTCGATCCGGAAAAACATGCAGTTGATTGCGTTTAATGGCTTTGATGGTTGCTGCAATGACTTGTGCCGGATCAGTTGCCATCTCATCAGGAATACCCGTTGTTTCTTGGGCAAGAGTGCCGTATTTTGCCGATTGTAAAAGAGGAGTACGGCTAAAAAAGGGATAAACTCCTGTCACTTTCAAGTTGTAGTGTTTAACTTCATGAAAAAGTCCTTCGGTGAAGCCCCGTAAACCAAATTTACTGGCACTGTAATGCGCCATTCCAGCGGGGGCAATGTGTCCGGCAAGAGATGAAATATTGACAATATGCCCTCGTTGACGGGCAATCATATCTGCCATAAACAGAGAAGTTAAGCGCATTGGTGCGAGTAGGTTGACTTGCATTAACTGTTCCCAGGTTTGAGACGGAACTTCATCCATGCGGCCATATAAGCCAATTCCGGCGTTATTAATGAGAAGATCAACGGGAATATTCAAGGCTTTGACGGCTTTATAGAAAGTTTGCGCTCCCTCAGAGGTTGATAAATCTAACCCAAAACAGGCGATTACTTTACCCGTTTTAATTTCATTTTGGATGGCGATCACTTGTTCTTGCAAGATTCCTTCGTCGAGATCAGTCAAAATTAGATGACTGCCCGCTTGCAAAAGTTGGCGGGTAAATTCTTGACCAAAGCCGCCGGCCGCACCAGTCAGCGCGATCGCGCTATTTTTTAATTCTGTCATATTCTAAATCTTCGGTGAGGGCAAAACGCCTAATAGCAAAATAAACCAAGGCACTTTCAAATCAGGAATCAGCCAAGAATATTGTCTCAAAGCAGGGACAGCAGAGGGGAGCACAAATTTGAGAGAGCGTAAGGATGCAGGAAGCGTTCCATCTTGATCTTTGATTTTATAGCGTTGCGCCAGCTCAGCAACAATCTGCACTTTCCCAGTCCAACGTATGGGATTGGGGTCCGACGCCAAAGCAGCAATGACTCGTCCTGTCAGTAAGGGGGTTTCCCAATTATAGCGATCGCGCAAGACAGACTGTTGGGGATCCAGGTTGTCTTCTCCCTGCATTTGTTCGGCAAACTGGCTAAATAGTTCAGTTCCGACAATTCCGGGCCAAATGGCAACCGAGGTAATATTTTCTGATTTGAGTTCTACTGCCAGATCGGCTGCTAGGCGATCGCAAGCGGCTTTTCCCACTCCATAGGCAGCACCAAAAATGTAAGACATGCCCCCCCAAGAGGAAATCGTGCAAATTAACCCCTGTTTCCGTTGACTCATTAACCGTGCTGCATAAAGACTCGCCACATAATGACTCCGCAACCCCACATTCGCCACTGCATCCCACAGACTCGGATCGTTTTTCCAAAAGGGTTCTCCTGAGGCTTGCGCTAGGGCTTTGACCCCGGCAAACACGTTATTGACTAAGAGGTCAAGCTGCCCCTTTTGCTCCCGTTCAATTCGTTCAAATAGCTGTCTGACTTGGTTATCATCACCGTGATCCACTTGTACCGGAATACAAGTTCCGCCGGCATCTTCTACCGCAGACTGCGTTTCTGTGAGACTTCCCGATTGATCAGCCGTGGTGTTAAGGGTACGACCGGTAATATAAACGGTTGCGCCCGCTTCCCCTAATCCAATGGCGATGCCTTTCCCGATACCGCGAGTTGCCCCCGTAACCAGTGCAACCTTATTACTCAGCGTTTTTGCCATGTTTTTCCTTTGAAGAATGCGCGATCGCGTAGCCAGTTAACTTTTAATATATTAACGAAGCAACAATCTTGGTCAGGTCAAGTCATTTGATATAGTAGAATACTATTGTAATTTGACGCACAGTGTTTTCATGAAGTTTTTGAAATGGAGTAGTGATGTCCTTTTCTCCTCAATCAGAATCGGCTCAAGCGGAACCGGAAAATAAATGCCCTGATTGTCTGTATATGAAGTTAGTGGGAAAAACCGTCAAATCAAGACAATGGTTGTTGCAACAGCAATCGGTTCTAGAAGCCATCGAGTTAAATTTAACCCTAAGTTTTAATGAGCAATGGGAACAATCGCCAGCTGGTCGGATTAAGTTTGGTATCAAAGCAGGAGAATTAAGATTAACCCTAAAAAATGGAACAATTCCC
>CAZAYV010000170.1:0-7924 GCA_964489465.1 uncultured Dactylococcopsis sp.
AAGGGGGACAAGATCAGCACACTCATCCCTCAAGACAAAATTGATCGCCCACTAGGAATCCGTCAGTTTTGAAATGATGAGTAGAGGTGGGAGGGGAGGGAGAAGGCTATTCCCTAGTCCCTAACCTCACTGATCCATGAACTTTTTCAGCCAACCCTCACTACTCATCCAGATATTTTTCTAGTGCCTCTGATACGAGCTGCGTCATGCTCGTTCCTCGTTTTTCCGCCGCTGCTTTCAGGCGTTCGTGGAGTCCTTCATAAACGCTGATGCGATGACGGCGACCTTTTCCGCCCGCACTAGGCGTTTTGATCGGTTTGAACTCATAGCGATTGACATAGTGTTCAATGGCTTCAAAGCCAACCCGATTGCAAAACTCGCCAAAACTTTCTTCTTTCTGACGTTTGTCTTTGTAAAACGCCAACATCGGCTCAATATAGCTTTCTAACTCATCAATGGGCATCCGTTCCATATAAGGACGAGCAAGTGCCGTTTGATTCGGTGTCCCCCCTAACCAGAGTTGATAGGCTTTCGGGGCACTCCCAACAAAGCCTAATTCTGCCATATAAGGGCGGGCGCAACCATTGGGACATCCGGTCATCCGGACAACAAGGTCTTGTTCTGCCATTCCCAGTTTTTTCAAGACATTACGAACCCGGTCTAAAATACTCGGTAAGGCTCGTTCCGATTCAGTAATCGCTAAGCCACAAGTGGGGAGGGCGGGACACGCCATAGAATAGCGGAGGAGATGATCCAAATCTTTTGGATCGGTAATTAAGCCATGATCCGTGAGGATTTTTTCGATCGCGCTTTGATCTTCCGGCTGAATCTCATACAGAATCACGTCATGGTTTGCCGTTAAGCGCATGGGAACTTGATATTGTTCCACTACTTTGCGCAGGGCAGCTTTTAAGCGGAATTTGCCTTCATCTTTGACGCGACCATTTTCCACGGATAAACCAAAGAAGAGTTTGCCATCTCCCTGTTCATGCCAACCGAGAAAATCTTTATACTCAAAGGGGGGTAAATCTTGATACGGTTGCAGGGGTTTCCCATAATATTCTTCTAACTTGGATCGGAACTTTTCTACGCCCCAATCATAGAGGAGATACTTCATTCTGGCATGACGACGCTGCACGCGATCGCCGTAATCTCTTTGGGTGGCAACAATTGCTTTTAGCAGATCATACACATCCGCTTTATCCACATAACAAATGGGATCTGACATCCGGGCAAAGGTTTCTTCTTTATTATGGGTGCGTCCCATTCCCCCACCGGCGAGAACATTAAACCCTTGGAGTTCTCCTTGTTCGTCAGTTATTACAATCAAACTGACATCATGGGTATAAACATCAATCGAGTTATCCCCCGGTACGGTCACACAGCACTTAAACTTGCGGGGCATATAATGTTTCCCATAAATCGGTTCTTCCCCTTCGTGGAAAATCGTGCCGTTGCCATTACGTTCTCGCGCCGCTTGCACTTCCGGCGCTTCTTCGACACTGAGGAATTTTTCCCCATCGAGCCAAATTTCATAATAGGCTTCCGTTTGCGGACGCAGGAGATCGGCAATATTATCCGCATACTGCCAAGCATATTGGTATTCTTTACGATCTTTAAAGGGAGCTGGCGGAGCCATTACGTTACGATTTAAGTCACCACAGGCTCCGAGGGTTGACCCCAGATTGCGGACAATGCGGCTAATGGTTTCTTTCAGGTTTTTCTTGAGAATGCCGTGAAGCTGGAAACCTTGACGGGTGGTCACGCGGAGAGTTTGGTTCCCGTATTCAGTGGCAAGGTCATCAAGGGTTAAATAGAGTTCTGGCGGAATGAAGCCTCCTGGGTTCCGTGTCCGCAGCATGAACTGATAGTCTTTTTCTTGCCCTTTCTGGCGATTATCGCGGTTGTCTTGCTGGTAAGACCCATGAAATTTCAAGATTTGAACCGCATCTTGACTGAAGTGAGTGGTGTCTTCTAACAGTTCTGTGGCGAGGGGTTCCCGTAAGAAATTGCTATTTTCTTTAATTCCTTCTAATTTCGAGGGTTTAGAGGCTTTCTTTGCTTTAGATGCTACCATTACTGCTTCTTGCTCGATCGCTGCACATTTTTGGATCACCGATAACTCGCTCGGAATTACGGTGATTAATTCCATCATATCGTGAGTGGATCATTTTTCAATGCTTACCAGTCAAAGTAGGATCCAACATTAAATTCCATTCTCTTCACTAACGGGATCTGTATGTAGCAAATTTACCAATTTGATATTAAATGGTAGCAACATCATCAGGTGTGCAATAGCAAACTATGAAAAAAGTATCAAGTGAATATGAACGAATTATGAACAAATTCAAAGAAATAAAAAGCTAAGATGAACTTGACTTAGATAAATTGCCGATTAATAAAAGCAAAATATGCAGTTGGGAACAATTAGCTTAATGGGCGTTGGTTTAGCAGCAGATGCACTGGCTGTTTCGCTAACCAGTGGCTTATTAATTAAACGAATTAAAATTAATAAAGCGTTGAAGATTGCCTTATTCTTTGGTGTCTTTCAAACGTTAATGCCCGTTTTAGGCTGGATGATGGGGTTAGGATTTCGCGAGTTTGTCAGCGCGATCGCGCATTGGATTGCTTTCCTGTTATTAGGCTGGTTAGGGAGCAACATGATCTACGAAGCTTTAAAAGATGAGCAAGAAGAACCCTTTAATCCGTTGGATAATTCCACTTTATTGGGACTCGCGATCGCGACGAGTATTGATGCGTTAGCGGCTGGCATTGGTTTATCGGTAATTAAGATGTCCTTACCTTTAACGGTAACTATTATTGGCTTAGTGACATTTATTCTTTGCTTTTTTGGCGTTTTGATGGGTCATCGTTTCGGTCATTTTTGCCAAGGCAAAGTTGAAATTATTGGTGGTTTAATCTTAATGGGAATTGGCACAAAGATTTTAGTAGAAAATGTGATGCCATTCTAGCAGTAATCAGTTGTTTTTTCTTAGTCATTTGTCCTCTGTCAGTTAATAACTAATGACCAATGACAAATGACTAATAACGAATTACCAAGGCAGCACTTCTCCTTTCGCGTGCCAAAACGTCCCAGAATTTTCTAAATTGAGTTCTTCGATCCGTTTTAATAAGCCTTCCACTGATTCGGTAGTTGTAATACCAGAGAAACCAGTCATGCGGGTTTTCACCATTCCGGGATGGAGAATCCCCACAGCAATTTTGCGCAATTTTAAGTCTTCTGCGAGGGATTTTCCAGCCATACTCAGCGCTGTTTTTGACATCCGATAACCATAGAAACCACCAGACGTATTATCTTCAATTGACCCCATGCGACTGGTCATTAAAATCACTTTCCCGCCTTGAGGAATCATCGGTAAAAGGGCTTTCGTGACCCGCAATGGTGCCACTGCATTGACCCGGAATTGGCGTTCTAAACTCTCAAAGTCCAAATCATCTAGGGAATTCGCTTCGATAATTCCGGCATTATTAATTAAGACATCAATGGTTGTTCCTTGGAGGCGTTTGGCAAGTTCTGTAACCGAATCATCCGAGGTAACATCAATTCCCGATGCAATTTGTACCCCCAAACTTTTCAATTCTTCACTCGGTTCGCGACAAACTGCAATCACTGTTTCTCCTTTGGCTTTTAGCTGCTTGCAGTATTCTAGGCCAATGCCACGATTGGCTCCTGTGATGAGATAATTTACCATATTTTTTTTAAACTGATTGAGTAGCGTAACAGTGGCGATTGAAGCAATAATTGAGAAATGAGAAAACTATCAAAAGAAAGAAGATTTACAAGCAATGGAGGTCATTTACCTCCCCTGCTACAATCTGGCTAGGAATATACCCTTCAATCAACTGACTCAAAGCGTAGTCGCTATTTAAACCAAGGAGAGAGGAGTGAACTCGTGCAAACTGTTAAAGAATACGTCCAGCGCTGGTACCAGAGTGGGCTTGCTCCCGATGAATACATCTGCCATAGTAAACAAGGAAACTTTGTCGAGATTGAGCACCCAAAAGACGGCACGCGACAAACTGTTCTGACTTTCTGTACCAATGATGTCTTAGGCTTAGTCCAAAATTCGGCGGTCAAAGAAGCAGCGATCAATGCAATTCATCATTATGGAACTTCCAATAGTTCCTGTTCTGTTCTGAGTGGGCGCATTGATTTACATCGGGAACTCGAAGAGGAAATTTCCGCATTTAAAGGGTTACCTCATACCCAGTTGTTCTTAAATGCTTGGATGGCAACGCAAGCATTAGCCGATGCCTTTTGTCATCTTGCTATTCCTGTTCCCGGATTTGAGCATACGAGAGAAACCCTGATTATGACTGATGTGCTCAATCATGGTTGTATTGTGTCAGCAGTTGTTAACGCTAATACACGCTCTGGAAAAGTGTTTGGCCATAGCCCAAAAGTCCGTGTCAAAGCGTATCGACATTGTGATACTCAAGATCTCGCCCGGAAGTTAAAACGATATGCTCGTCCCGATGATCGGATTCTCGTGGTGACTGATACGGTTTTTTCGATGGATGGGGATATTGCCCCCTTACCGGAAATGATTGAAGTGCTATCTGATTATGAAGGCAGTGTTTTATTTTTAGATGAAGCCCATGGGAGTGGGGCAATTGGCGCAACTGGGCATGGAATATTTGAGCATTTCCAAATGACGCCCCAAGACGCGATCGCGCGAGGAGTCATCCCTTTAGTAATGACGACCTTTTCTAAATTTGCTGCCTCAGCCGGGGCTGCGATTAGTTCTCATGTTCCGGAGTTAATCCCCTTATTAAATGTGTCGCCAACCTCCATTGGGACAATTTCACTACCGCCACCGACCACTGCTGCTGCCCTAGAAAGTATCCGTCAAGTGCGTAGTAATCCACAACTGGTACAAAAATTACAATACAATACCCACTATCTGCGATCGCGCTTGAAAGAAGCCGGATTTGAAGCCATTGGCGAAACGAATGTGATTCCTGTCCTCTTGCCGCCGGAAATTAATCCTAAGCACTTTGGACGCACCCTCTTGGCCGATCATAAGATTTGGGTTTCTCCGATTTGGTTTATTGCCAAACCCCGACTCCGCATTACTGCCAATGCCCTGCATACGGAAGCAGAAATGGACCAGTTGGTTTCAGCAATGGTAGAAACCCGCGATCTGGTTTACCAACCGGTCATTAGTGCTTAATTCTTACCCTTTTATTTCTCCTCACCTCCTCTACTCCGTTGTATTCTCCTGAATGAATTGCTGTGGTTACTTCCCAAACAAGTATTACGGTGCAAGCGGTAACAACTCCCGCTGAAAAAGAAGAATTTTTAAACCTACCGTGGCGGATTTATCAAACCGATCCAAATTGGGTTCCTCCGCTTAAAAGTGAAACAAAAAAAGAACTTTCCCCTCAAAATCCCTTTCACCAATATGGTCGCTTTCAACCGTTTATCGCTCTTAATGCCGATCAGGTTCCTGTGGGACGGATTGTGGCAGCAGTTAATGAGCGTTTAATTGCCAAAGAAGGAGAAAATATTGGATTTTTTGGTTTCTTTGAGTGCATTGAAGACCAAGGGGTTGCCACCGCTTTATTTCAGGCGGCAGAAACTTGGTTGCGAGAACAGGGGATGACCCAAATGCGCGGTCCCATTGATTTATCCACTCATAATAATTGCTTATGGCTAGTGGATGGCTTTGAGTCTCCTCCCCAAATTATGATGCCCTATAACCCGCCTTACTATGAAGATTTGTTTCTAGCCCACGGTGGAACCCTTGCCAAAGAAGCTTATGCGTATCACCTTTCTCTGGAGGAAGGGCTAGGTGATAAATTTGAGAGAGCCTACCGCATTGCCTGTCGTTCGGGAATTAAGTTTCGTCCCTTACAGACCAAGGGCGAAGGGTTTCAAGCCGATATTGCTAAGATTTATGAGCTGTTTACGCGCTTGTTTGAAGACAGTTGGAGTTCGACGCCGCGCACGGAAGAAGAATTTATGGCGCAAGCGCGATCGCTGCAAGATTTAGTCGATCCCGACGTTTTTCCCATTGCTGAGGATAATGGTGAAATGATCGGCTTTTTTATGGGACTACCTGACTATAACATTGCGCTCAAACACGTGAATGGCAAACTGAACTGGTGGGGCATTCTTAAGTTTCTCTGGTATCGCCGGCAAATCCACTCTGGGCGCGTAATTGTGATTTGTTGCCTCCCGGAATACCGCCGGAAGTTGGTGCCTCTGGCCTTGATTGAGGCGGCGTTTCAAAACAAAAAGTCCTACAAAAGTGCGGAACTTTCTTGGGTATATGCGGATAATTTGCCCTCCCGCCGTTTAATTGAAGAAACCGGCGCCAAAATTTATAAAACGTATCGGATGTACGAAAAAGAACTATGAAAGCGTTAGTAACAGGGGCAAATGGATTTACTGGTTCTCACCTGGTACGGGCCTTAGAGAAAAGGGGTGATGAAGTGGTGGGCTTGGTGCGTCCCACCAGTGATTTATCCCGACTGGCAGATTCACAGGTGAGACTCGTTAAAGGAGACATCTGCGATCGCGCAATTTTAGAAAAAGCAATGTTCGGGGTAGATGTGGTGTTTCATGTGGCGGCTTATGTGGAATTAGGCGTGGTCAATGCCCAAGCCATGGCACGTGTGAATATTGAAGGCACGCAAGCGGTGATGGAAACGGCACAAGCCCAAGAAGTCTCAAAAATTGTCTATTGCAGCACCATTGGCGTTCTGGGGGATACGCAAGGGCAAGTGGTTGATGAAACGTTTACTCGGCAACAAACGGGCTTCTCTTCGGCGTATGATTGGACAAAATATGAAGCACAGCAAATTGTCGATCAAATGGCAGAACAAGGCTTACCGGTGGTCAGTGTTTTACCCTCAGGCATTTTTGGGGGTGATGATCCTCACTTCGGTCAGATTGTCAAGCTTTTTCGCAGTGGGAACTTAAAATTTTGGCCAGGGCGCGATCGACCCACTGGCATTGTTCACGTGGATGATCTCGTAACCGCAATGCTCAACGCGGCTGCGATTGGACATTCTGGAGAACACTACATTATCTCTGCTGGTGAACTGACCATTGGCGAAATGTTCGACTTCCTGAGTGAAAAAACCGGGATTGCCACACCCAAAGAAGCACCCCAATGGTTAATTCGTTTGTTAGGTAGTCTTCTCACCCCCATTGGCCATTTCCTGAATTGGCAACCGCCCCTGAGTCGAGAACGAGTTCATTATATTTATGACCGCTGTGTGCGCGTTGATGCCAGCAAAGCCAGAAAAGAATTAAATTGGGAACCGCGCCCGGTAGAAGCTATTCTCACTGAACTCCTGCGTGTTGCCTGAAGCAGAACAGAATCATTAAACTAAACCCACCAAGGGGTTTCTCCGGTACGGGGATCAGTTTCTGTCCAAGGGAAAATCCAAATCTGGTCATCTTTAACCGCAACATGAACTAACTTCAAAGGACGATCCGCTGGACCCCTTTCTACAGAACCATCTGGGGCGAAGCGAGAACCATGACAAGGGCATTGGAACTGTTGGGCATTTTTATTCCAGGGAAATGTACAACCCAAGTGCGTACAATTATCAACAATTCCCCTATCGCCAAGGGTTTGATTGTCTTGCACAGTTAAATAGGTGGGTTCTCCAGCTAATCCAGCAACCAGGGCGCGGGTTCCCACCGGTTGGCTTGAAATCTGACTGGCTGGTATGGGATGCCCCATTTTGTCTTTAGCGATGATGCCCTTATTTCCATTTCCTACTGAAGGAGGACTAAAGGATTTGAGCACCGGATAAAGGGCAGCCCCAGCGGTACTCGCTACAACTGCACCCGTAAAAAAGTTGAGTAGCTGTCGTCGAGAAACTGAAGGAACAGAATTGTCCAATGGTAAACGATTGGGATTATCCATTGCTTGTAACCTCTGAT
>CAZAYV010000171.1:0-7820 GCA_964489465.1 uncultured Dactylococcopsis sp.
CGGATCGCAACGGGTCTCAAGATGTTTATCTTTATAATCGGCGCGATCGCGCACTCATTTCCCTGCCGGGATTGAATGCCTTAGATGAGATGGCGTTTGACCCGACGGTCTCTGAAGATGGGCGTTTAATTGCATTTACGAAAACTCGCGAGGGACGCTCGGATATTTATCTCTATAATCGGGAAACGCGATCGCTGCGTAATCTGACCGGTAACTTATCAGCCCAAGTGCGTCGCCCCACCATTAGTGCTGATGGCTCAATCATTGCCTTTGAAGCCAATCCTGATGGCAATTGGGATATCCTGATTTACGATCGCTCGGGTCAACCGCTTGATTTGCCTAAGAATTAAGGATAAAACTGCACTAGAGTAGTAATAAACTAATGCAGTTGCGATCAACGCTGCCAAAAGTGACAAAAAACTATTCGCCGCCGAAATCTTTACGCAGTTGCGCTTCTTGTTCCTGACTTAAATTGGACTGTAACAGCTCAACATGAGTCAGTTGGTCTTGAAACGCTTCTCGAACCTTATCGACAGTCACTTGTCCCGTCAGGACAAATAAGGCAGAGGTCCCTTCCGAAACTTCATTTCGGATTTGCTTGATAAAATTGTCATCAATTCCATAATCGCTAAAATAGCCTGATAACGCACCCGTGGCAGCACCAATGGCAGCACCTAGAAACGGAACAAAGAAAATTAAACCAAACAACAAACCCCAGAAAGTGCCACCCAAGACACCGGCACCCACGAGGTTGAAGGCTTGGGTGGTTTTTGGCTTGTTGCGTCCTTCTGGCCAAGAGACGGTTGCAGCATCTAAAATTTCAACCAGTGCTTGTCTTTGTAAACCTTTAAGTTTTTCAACCGCTTGATCGGCCCCTTCTGCCGTATCAAACTTCCAGACTGTTAATGTTGCCATATTGCAATCCTTGTTTTTTGCTAACAGCCTTTTCTTATCATTTTTGGGTTACGTGCTGCACCTTTCTCTCGGTAGAAACCAGCAATTTTGACGAGTAACGATTACTTCAGTACGGAGAGGGGGAGATTCGAACTCCCGGAGCCTCTCGGCTCAGCCGATTTCAAGTCGGCCGCAATCGACCACTCTGCCACCTCTCCAAAACTCAGAATCTATGATAGCAGTTTCTCTGGAATGGCTTCCACTGCCTGATAAAAAATTTCTTCTTGAAGAATAGAAAAATCAGGTCCCATCTCAACGAGGCGAATTTGGCGTACTCCCCTTGGCGTCAGAGAAACTAAAAAGAATTTGCGTAAGGATTGGGTTTCGGTTTTAACCAAGCGCGGGACACAAGCAGCATTAAAATAAACGGTTCCCTGTTGATCCGTAACCACTGCCGTTCGCTGATAATCCTGGGTATGGCGCAGTCGATGGTGCATATGACCAAACGCCACCAGGGGAATTTTTTTTTCCAACTGACGGGTTTGCGCGATCGCGCGAGTTAAATCCTGATCTCCATAATCCCCGCCCCCCTTTTTCCAGTCGCGACCACAGGCATCATGAGGTTGATCGCCTAATCCTTGCGGACCATTGTGGGCGAGGAAAATCGTTGTGTGATGAGCTGTTGCTTGTACCGCCTTCATGATTTGAGCCGTGGATTCTTCAAATCCATTCACGCCGTACCGTTGTTGATAAAACGCTTGGTTACGCCATTGCGGTCCCCCCCAACTAAAGGGACGACTTCCCACCACGGACAGATGTAGCGAGTGAAAATCTTGTTTACTGTAGCCCACATGACTTTCTCCGAGGAGATCGAGTTGCTGTTGAACCCGATCTTCCTGGGTCAGATCATAAGGACACTTTTTACGCCCGCGTTTTGAAGCACTGTAATGGGCATCATGATTGCCTAAAATGACTGCTTTTGGTAACTTTAATGCTGAGACTCGTTTCACAATTTCCACTGCTTCATTGCCAAAATCGCCGACAAATAGCGCTAAATCGACCCCCAACGCTTCTAAACAATCATTATCCTTGAATTCCCATTGATCATGAATATCGCCCACGACCGCGATCGTGCAGTTTGGTTTCAGTGTCCCTTTCATTCCTCAAATTGTTGTCCCGCTTACAGATACAATTGCTACCTTAAAGCAAAAATCTTGAAATGATTACTACAAAAAGAGGAGAATCGGAAAAAAACTTGCTAAATCGTAAAATTCCCCCCTAGGGTTACGGCTATTCCCATTGTGAATGCTTAACAATGAAGGGTACAGTAGAACCAAATAGAAGATAAGAAAAGTTAAGAAAGCAGTCTATCGACGATAGGAACTATGTTTGAATATTTTACAGATAAAGCAATCAAAGCAGTTGTTCTGGCTCAGGAAGAGGCACGCCGGATGAAGCAAAATCTGGTAGGAAGTGAACAAGTGCTGTTAGGGATCATTGCCGAAGGGAGTAGTGATGCTGCCAATATCTTAAATCAATTGGGTGTGCAACTTAAAGATGCGCGTCAAGTTGTGGAAGGCTTAGTTGGGTCAGGAACAGACAATGTTCCGGCGAATATTCCGTTTACCCCAAGAGCCAAGCGGATTTTTGAACAAGCCTTGGAAGTTGCCCGTCAGCAATCTCATCAGACAATTTTACCTGAACATATTTTACTGGCGATGACCAAGGAAGAAGGTGTCGCGACTAAAGTCTTAAGTCAGTTAGGGGCAGATCCCCAACAAGTCGCTTCACGCCTAGAAGACGCGTTGAATAATCCCAGTACTGGCGATGAAGAACCGTCTGCACCGGCAACCGCCAGTATGGGAGAGCGCCGTCAATCCCGCTTTGGCTTTAACCCGCAGCGGCAAGGAGATAATAGCTTAAAATCCTTTGCGATTAACCTGACGGAAAAAGCTCAAAATAACGAAATTGACCCCATTATTGGTCGTGACCAAGAAGTGGAACGGACCATCCAGATCTTAGGTCGTCGGACCAAGAATAATCCTGTCTTGGTGGGTGAACCGGGGGTGGGAAAAACCGCGATCGCGGAAGGCTTAGCACAACGCATTGTCCGGCAAGATGTGCCCGAAGCACTGCAAGATAAACAAGTGTACAGCCTTGATATGGGCTTACTTGTCGCGGGAACCCGTTTCCGTGGAGAATTTGAAGAGCGCCTGAAAGGTATTGTGAAAGAGGTGCAAGATGCAGGAAATATCATCCTCGTCATTGATGAAATTCATACCCTCATCGGCGGCGGTGCGATGGAAGGCGGTATGGATGCCGCTAACCTCCTCAAGCCTGCCTTAGCCCGTGGAGAACTGCAATGTGTGGGGACCACCACCCTTGATGAATATCGGCAGTACATCGAGCAAGATGCTGCCTTAGAACGACGCTTCCAGCCGGTGATGGTTGATGAACCTTCTGTGGAACAAACCATCGAAATTTTAGAGGGCATTCGCAGCCCTTACGAAGAGTATCACAAGGTTAAAATCTCCCTGGAAGCCTTGGAAGCTGCGGCAAAACTATCAGATCGGTATATCAGCGATCGGCATTTACCCGACAAAGCGATTGATATTATCGATGAAGCCGGTTCGCGCTTGCACTTGAGTCAGTCCATGGCAGAGAAATCCGCTGAGGGAGAAGAAGAAGCAACAGCAACGCCGGCAGAAACCCCAGTCGTTGGCTTAGAAGAAGTTGCCAGCATTGTCTCCTCTTGGACGGGCGTTCCGGTCAACAAAATGACTCAAGCCGAATCCGAACTCTTATTACATCTGGAAGATACCCTTCACGAACGGATTATCGGTCAAAGTGAAGCGGTTAGTGCCGTTTCTCGCGCCATTCGTCGCGCCCGTGTGGGCATGAAAGATGTGGATCGCCCGATCGCGAGCTTTATCTTCTCTGGTCCCACTGGTGTGGGTAAAACCGAGTTGACCAAGGCACTGGCGCAATATATGTTTGGGGATGAAGAGGCGATGATCCGTCTCGATATGTCCGAATATATGGATCCCCAAAGTGTGTCCAAGTTAATCGGTTCGCCACCGGGATTTGTGGGCTATGACGAAGGGGGACATCTCACCGAACAAGTGCGCCGTCGTCCGTATACCGTTGTCCTCTTAGATGAAATTGAAAAAGCCCACCCCGATGTGTTTAATTCCTTGTTGCAGATTCTGGATGAGGGTCATCTCACCGATTCTAAAGGACGCAAGGTTGACTTCAAAAACACCTTGATTATCATGACTTCCAATATTGGTTCCCAAGTCATTGAAAAAGGTGGGGGTGGACTCGGCTTTGAATTAGACACCGAAGGCGATGGCGAATATACTCGCATCCGTAATCGTGTCCAAGAAGAGATGAAAAACTACTTCCGTCCCGAGTTTCTCAATCGGGTGGATGAAGTGATTGTCTTCCGTCAACTGCAAAAAGAAGAAGTGGGCGAAATTGCCGACTTACTCCTGAAAGAAATTGGCGGTCGCCTCAAAGATCAGCAAGGGGTGGAATTAGAAGTCAGCGATCGCTTCAAAGACCGCGTGATTGACGAAGGATATGATGTCAGCTATGGTGCGCGTCCTTTACGGCGGGTCCTGATGCGTCTGTTAGAAGATAACCTTGCCCAAGCGATTCTGTCGGGAGATCTCAGTGAAGGTGATACGGCTTACGTTGATGTGGATAACGAAGGCAAGATCCGTCTCACAGAAGCCGCTAAGAAAAAGCAACTGCAGCCTGTAGGGTAAGTGAATCAACCCTGACAGCAGGACACTCAAAACCATAAATCCCTGAGATTGTGACCCCTTTCCCTTCTTTTCCAGCTTTGGAAGAGAAGGGATATCTTTTATAATCTGGTAAATCACCAAAAACCAAGAACTAAAGCATGAAAGCATACGTAATTGGACTCGGACGCTCGGGAGTGGCTGCTGCTCGTTTATTAAAAAAGCAAGGCTGGGAAGTGGTTATCAGCGATCGCGGAATGTCCGACTTCTTACAAGCCCGTCAACGTGACCTGGCTCAGGAAGCAATTACCGTTAAACTACAAGACACCCCCACCCTAGACGCGCTTAAAACGGCTGATTTAATCATCGTTAGCCCGGGTGTTCCTTGGGATATTCCAACTTTAGTGCGCGCTCGCGAATATGAAATCCCCATGTATGGGGAAATTGAACTGGCTTGGCGCAGTTTATCGGATACGCCTTGGGTCGGGATTACAGGCACAAACGGCAAAACAACAACGACAGCACTGTGTTCTGCTTTATTTCAAGGAGCAGGTTTAAATGCCCCAGCTTGTGGCAATATTGGGAATGCTGCTTGTGAATTGGGCTTAAAAAACACGGCTTGGGATTGGATTATTGCAGAAATTAGTAGTTATCAAATTGAATCCTCGCAAAAACTTGCGCCAGAAATTGGCGTTTGGACAACCTTTAGTCCGGATCATCTAGAACGTCACTACACCCTCGAAAATTATTTTGCGATTAAAAAGTCTTTGCTCGATCGCGCCCATTTAAAAGTTCTCAATGGGGATGATCCCCACCTGCGTCGTTTAGCAAAGGAAGACTGGTCTGCTGTTCATTGGACGAGTATTCACGGGAAAAGTCAACTGCTGGGAAAGCCCAGTCATGGCATTTATATTGAAGGGGATGACATTATTGCTTTTGGCGAAAAAATCTTGAATGTTAAAGATTTTCCTATGGCAGGGGAACATAATTTACAAAACCTCTTGCTTGCCATTGGCACCGCCCGTTTAGCGAATGTGGATCAAAGCGCGATCGCGCACAGTATTATTAATTTTCAGGGGGTTCCCCATCGCCTCGAACCGATTTGTGAAATTGAAGGCGTCTCTTTCATCAATGATAGTAAAGCGACTAACTACGAAGCAGCAACAGTGGGCTTGTCCTCTGTTCCCAGTCCAGTTATTTTAATTGCAGGGGGACAAGCCAAAACCGGCAATGATGAAGATTGGTTTCACTTGATCAAAGAAAAAGCCAGTCTCGTTTTATTGATTGGCGAAGCAGGCGATCAATTTGCCCAACGTTTAGAAGCAATGGGCTATTCGGCTTATCAAGTGGTAGAAACGATGGAAAATGCAGTCATTGAAGCGATCAATCGGGTGAAAAAGCAAGAAGGCTCGGTGGTTCTCCTTTCACCTGCTTGCGCCAGCTTTGATCAGTATGACAACTTTGAACAGCGCGGCGATCATTTTCGTCAACTTTGTCTGCACTTCGGTGCTTAACAGCGATCACGCCAATGCTAGTTCCCAGTGGATGTTCAGTTCAAAGAGGCATCCTTTTTTTTAAACTCAAGCAAAAATTTGGGAGACAGACAGAGAAAAATTCGGAAATAAAGGAGAAGTTAAGGTATCAGTTGCAGTTAGCGTTTCCACTAACACCAATTGTCCCTTCTGCTGGCGATAAACTTCTAATTGTTGGCGAAAGCGGTCAACGATCCAATATTCTTGAACCTCCCCTTGGGAATAGAGTTTTAATTTGGCTTGCTTGTCGCGGTAAATATTGCGTTCTCCTGCCGAGAGCACCTCCACCACCAGTTCCGGGAACCCCGTGAAGTGCCCCGCTTCGTCTTCAATTGCTGCTAATCGGTCATTACTCACCCAAACCAAATCAGGGATTACGCTATCTTCTTTTGAAGGGATAATCCCGGGGGAAGGGATGACAAAACCAGAGTATGTCTTTGACCAATTATGAAGGGCAGCATTGATGTTGGTAATGATATTTTGGTGTTTCCAATGGGGCGCACGAGTCACAAATAATTCTCCATCAATAATTTCCCGGCGAATCCCTTCGTTTTCTGGCAGTGCGTCTAAGTCATGGATGGTCCATCGGATCGGGCTGATGATTTGATTCATAACTTTCTCGGGATGAATATTAAAAAAGCGTTTTCATTTCTAAGGCAAGTTCAGACTTACAATTTAGGACATTTTTTTACTTAACAGTTCTCTATTTTACCGCTAATTCATTGCTTCATGGGTACGTTTATCATTTAGGTAGCATTGCCTCAGCAGCTGGAATGGGTGGCGTGACAGGCATGATCTCGGTCAGCATTTAGGGGGCTTCAAACGTCGCATTCATTGCGTTTTACTAGGCATGATCGGAGCAGGAATGAGCAAAACCATCTTTGGTTTAGGACAGATGCCGTTAGTTTGGATTCCTGCCCAGTTTTGCTCGTCTCTGAACTTTCCGTTGAAAGGCAGTGCCAGTAATGCCATTTGGTTAGCGAAGGTGGCTCCCGAAATGCAAGGACGAGTGTTGGCGGCTCGCCAGATGTCGCTTCTTGCCGTTTCCCTGCTTACCAGCGCGATCGCGGGCCCCTTGACAGATTATGTTCTAGAGCCAGCAATGAGTTCGGGGGGTAGTCTAACCCCAATTCTAGGCGGAATTTTCGGCACCGGTTCCGGTGCGGGAATGGCCGTCATCTATAGCCGTGCAGCCATGTCCTTTTTACTGATCGGAATTGGCGGCTATGCTTTCCCAGTCTTACGAAATGTGGAGCAACGTGTGCCTGACCATGATGCTAATACGGAATTGAAAACCTAAACTAGGAGGAGATCAATATGCTCACTAACGAGATTCTATCAGACTGCCCCTTCTGCCATCCGATGAGAATGATATTGCTTGGAAACGCCGGTGCGGGGAAAAGCACCTTCGCCCGAAAATTGATCCGGAAAGAACCAGCAGTGCGGTTGTCGCTGGATCAAATTGCGTTTGCTCAAGGCACGAATCGGCGTCCCCTTGTAGGAATCTGTCAGTTTTGAAATGATGGGTAGAGGTGGGACAGGGGAGACAGGGGAGACAAGGAAGACAAGGAAGACAAGGAAGACAAGGAAGACAAGGGGGACAAGATCAGCACACTCATCCCTCAAGACAAAATTGATCGCCCACTAG
>CAZAYV010000172.1:0-7725 GCA_964489465.1 uncultured Dactylococcopsis sp.
ACTAAGCCTTGTAGTTCGCCTTGTTCAAGCTGGAAACGCAACTTTTCTCGTTCTTTCATCGGAGTTTGGGCCGTATAGCGATGCACCCGAAAGCCTAGTTCATTGCCAAGTAAACGGGTTACAGCAGCGACCTGGCGATGAATGCCATGAGAAACTGTTTCCATCGTGCCCTCTCCGCAATAGAATAGGGTGTGGCTGGTGTTTAAGCGGGTGGACATTAAACGGGCGAGAGTGGGCAGTTTATTTTCGGCAGTTCCCACTAAGCGCGATCGCTGCATCAATAGTGACGTGAGTGTTTCATTGGTTTGGAGATTCGGATTGTCAGCTAATGCCCAGCCAATGCGTTGGGTTAATTTCGCATAAGCGAGGGCTTCTGCTGCCGTTAATTCCACAAATAGCGGATGGTAAGCATAGGGAACTAAGGCACCTTGCGCGATCGCGTCGGCAAGGGTAAACTGTGGAGTTAAGGTCTTGCCGAAGTACTCAAACACAGCATCCGTTCCCGTTTCATCAAAATACCGCTCTGGCGTGGCCGATAATCCCAAGCGTAAGCCAATCTGGGAAGGTAAACTGGCGAGTAAGCGGGGTGCTCCTAAATGATGTGCTTCATCACCAACAATTAAAGTTTTTTCCGGCAAATAATTAAGTTGAGATTGAAAGCCTTCTGTCATCAGCGTGGCGTTCGTCGTAATAATTGTTAAAAACGCCTGCGTTCCCTTATTAAGATGATAAAGCTGATTGGATAAGTCCCGTTGCCACTGTTCAACACTTTCAAACGCTAAAACCGGTTGCAAATTAAACTGTTGACATTCCCGTGCCCATTGCGTGACCAGATGACGATAGGGACACACCACTAATAAAACTTGTAAGCTAATCTTCTCATAGAGTTCGGTGGTAATGGCAAGAGCCGTAATCGTTTTACCACTCCCCGTTGCCATTTTCAGCATTCCTCGTCCCCGCTGACGAAACCAACTGACCACAGCTTGGGTTTGATAGTTTCTTAAAACTAAAGTAGAAGGAAGAGAAGGTGCCCCATCGCGTCGAAACTGATACTGTCCTCTACCTTCCCTAACTTGCTGCTGACGGTGGCGCTGTTCGTAAGCAACTGCTAGGGCTTCCCAGTTAATCGCTGGTTTAATTTCAATCATTCCCAAACCTCACTCTATTTCTTCAATTTACTGTTTTTGAAGCCGTTGCAACCACTAACAAGGAGTCATTTTTTGAAAAGAAGCTCTAATATTTACTCTCTTTATTCACCCAGAAAGATAGTCCTAAAAAAACGATGTTAAACCCGTAAAATTGCCATATCCTGAGAAGCAATTTATACTAGTTATTAACGTCTAAGCGAATGAATTAACGTTTGGCTTTCTTGTCATACAAGATAGTAAGAAAGTTGGCAAGATTTGCTCCCTTACCGATTTCTTTTCATTCCCGGAAAGAGATTATTAAATTGACGATCTACCTTAGGGAAGGGGCGAGAGAAATGATTTATTCCTAAACTAACAAGCAAATTATAAAAATTAATTATTAGAATGACTGTTCAAAATGTCTCGATTCTAATTGCTAAAAAAAGTAAGCCCTTTCTAGGAATACTGTTACTCAGTAGTGTGCTCATTCCTGGTTTGATCGGATGCGGAGAGCGGTTGGATTCGTCGGCACAAGCCCAACCGGAAAATAGCAGTGAGGAAACTTCACTACCTAATGTTCAAAGCGCGATCGCGCAAGTCAAATCTCTCAACTCTGCCTTAATCGTAAAAGGAGATACAGCTCCGCAGCAAGTAGTGTCCTTACGGTCACAAGCAGAAGGACGGCTGCAAGAGTTAACGGTTGATGTTGGGGATAGGGTGGACAAGGGACAGGTTTTAGCCCAACTGAATGATAATCTTCTCCAAACCAACATCGCAGAAGCCGAAGCCGAACTAGCAAGCCGTCTTGCGGAAGTGAAGCAAGCGCGCAATCAAGTTAAAAATGCCCAAATTCAACTCGAACAAGCCCAAGCTGAAGCCGAACAAGCCCAAGCCGATGCTCAACGCTTAAAAAATCTTGCCGAACAAGGGGCAATTGCCAAGCAAGAGGCAGAAGTGGCGCAAACAGAAGCAACGGTTGCTCAAAAACAAGTCCGTGCCGCGCGAGAACAAATCCAGATTGAACAAGATGCAGTGGCAACGGCACAAGAACAAGTGCGGGTGCAACGTTCCATTATTGACCAAGCCCAAGAGCGTCTCTCTTACAGTACGCTGAAATCTCCTATTGCAGGCGTCGTTTTAGAGCGAGTTACTGATCCGGGAAACTTAATTCAACCGGGAGATGAAGTGCTCACAATTGGCGATTTTCAAACAGTGAAAGTAAGAGTTTTAGTGTCTGAACTGGCGTTAGGGAAAATTCGTCAAGGACAATCGGTGCAGGTGAAACTGGATGCCTTTCCCAATGAGTCTTATCAGGGAACGGTCACCCGCATTTCTCCGGCTGCCAACCAGGAAACACGGCAAGTACCGGTAGAAGTAACACTACCCAACCCAGAAGGACGCATTGGCAGTGGTTTGCTTGCTAGAGTGTCTTTCCCGCCCCAAGGCAGCGAACAAGTGGTGATTCCTGAAACGGCATTACAAGAGGAAACGGAAAATAATACAGCAACGGTATTTACCTTGAATCGAACAATGGAACCGCCAATCGTAGAAGCGCAAACTGTGCAAATCGGCGATCGCGCTAACAACGAAGTAGAAATTCTCTCGGGATTAGCGCCAGAAACAGCTTACATTGTTCGTAGTAGTCGTCCGCTTAAATCTGGGGAAGCAGTGCAATTGAGTGCCCTTTCCTCAGCCAATACTCAATAATCACCCAAAAACTTATGACTGGATTTAGTATTAGCGTAATTAGGCAAGTAGAAAGGATGATTACTCAAAAACAAGTTAACCCAATTTTACGATTCTATTCTGCTTTTAAATACTTATTGATAAATTCCCTTGGAGTCAGACATTCAAATGTAGCAATTGCTTTGATTAATTCTCGATTAGAAGAAACAAAACAATCGGAGTTTCCTAATTTGGCTGTTAAATAAACCTCTATATCTTCATTAGGAATTTCTCCATCTATCATAACCTTTTCTAATTCTTGATTCCATTCCTGACTATAACTGACATAATGGATATTTAGCCGTGACCAAATCAAGCCAATTACAAAACCAGCTTTATCTTTATTCCACAAATATTTACCGACGCGCCTAACTTGATCAATGATTTCATCTGATAAAATAATTTCTGCTCCGATTTGAATTACTATGTCATCGTAGTAACCGATTGCTCTTAAAATTTTTGCTTCTGGAGAGTTAATTTCTTGAGTCCCGATGATATAAATATTTGTATCAAGGCACAAACGCTGAAGATCGGAACTCACTGGGTTCTTCCTTTTTCTTCTAATTTTTCTAGTTTGACTTGATGAATTAAATCAAGAATTTTCTCACGAGAATCATAACCTTTATCTTTAGCCAATTTTCGGATTGTTTCTAATGAATTAGGCTCATTTCTAGCAACAATAACAATATCAACGTCTCCATCACTTAAATCTTCTGGTGCAATTGCTCTTAATTCTCCTTTTTCTATTTTGCCTGTAGTTTGTACAATCCTCATAATATTCTCCCAACCTTTTGATTATCTTTACTTCTTCTAATAACGAATATAACTCATGACTGGATTTAGTATTAGCGCGATCGCGATCCGAAGACATATTGGCACCCTTGCCATTACTGTTGCTGTGTTAGTTGTGGGAACCATTTTTCTCCTGCAAATTCCAGTCAACTTACTCCCGTCCATTACCTATCCCCGCATTCGCGTGGAGTTAAGTGCCCCTGGCGTCTCACCGACCGTTGCTGTGGAAGAAGTGACTAAACCCTTAGAAGAAGCCCTGCGCGCTACAGAAGGGGTTGTCCAACTGTACTCAGAAACCGAAGAAGGGGAAGTCGAGGTTGACTTGTACTTTGAAGCCGGAGATGATGTGGATCAGGCATTGAACGAAACCACCGCAGCGTTTAATCGAGTTCAAGGACGACTGCCGGATATTGTGGAAGATCCGCGCATTTTTAAGTTTGAACCCTCGCAATTGCCTGTTTATGAATTTGGTTTGCAATCGCAGTCTCTGCAAGATGTGGACTTGCGAGTCTTTGCCGATGAAGAGTTAGCGCGAGAGTTAAGTATTGTCCCCGGTGTGGCGTCGGTGAATGTCTCGGGTGGGGTGACCGAAGAAGTCCGCATCGAAATTGATCCGATTCGCTTGCAGGCGCTGGGCTTAGGGTTAACGGATGTTTTAGATGAATTGCGCGATCGCAATGTGGATGTGGCAACTGGACGCTTATCAGGAGAAGACACCGAACCGCTGACGCGGACAATCGGAAAGTTTGATAATGCTGAGGAGATTCGCAATTTATCATTTGCAGTAGGCGATGCCGATATTCCCCTCACCGAGTTTGCCACGGTCATTGATGGGACTGCCGAACAGCGCGTGTTTGTTACCCTCAATGGCGACCCAGCGGTCAAAGTCAGTGTGCAAAAACAGCCCACAGCCAACACCATACAAGTCGTCGATCAAGTCAAGCAGCGCATTAACCAACTCAAGGCAGTGGGAACAATTCCGGAAGAGATGACGTTGGTCACAACCCAAGATGAATCTATTTTTATTCGCAATTCCATTCAAAATGTTGCCGTTGCTGGGTTAACCGGGGCAACTTTGGCAGCGGTAGCCGTATTGTTATTTTTAGGGTCGCTGCGCCAAACCTTTATTATTATTGTCGGGATTCCGCTAGCAACTTTTACCGCCGTTTTGTTCATGCGCGGGTCTGATATTTCCCTCAATGTCTTTAGTTTAGGGGGACTGGCACTAGGGGTAGGCATTGTGGTGGATAACGCGATCGTAATGCTGGAAACCATCGCCGAAGGGGTAGGGATGACTCCCGGCTATCCGGTTGCGGAAGAACGACCGAGTAACAGCTATATTATCGAACAAGCAGAGAATAGCAGTCGCAGTATTGAATCGGCTTTACTGGCAGCAACGAGTACCAACTTAGTCTCAGTGGTGCCTTTTTTACTGATTGGTGGCTTTTTCTCGCTGTTGTTTAGTGAGTTAATTCTGACGATTAGTTTTGCGGTGGCGTCTTCGATGTTAATTGCCCTAACTGTTGTTCCCATGTTGGCATCGCGACTTTTAGCCATTCCCCGCAGTAGTGGTTTATCCCATTTTTGGTTTTTGCGTCGCTTTAACGAACAGTTCCAAGCCGCAACTCGCCGGTATCAACAAGGCTTAAAACAAGTGCTACGGTACCGGCTTATGGTCATTAGTGGTGCCTTTCTCGTTTTAGGAGGCGGGAGTTTCTGGCTAGCCGGACAATTACCCCAAGAAATTTTACCCGAAATTAATACTGGACAAGCGCAAATGTATGTGCAGTTTCCGACGGGAACCAGTTTGACCGAAAACCGGCAAGTAATGCGGTTGATTGATCAAACCTTGTTAGAACAACCGGGAACGAAAAGTACCTTTACGACCGCAGGTGGTTACTTATTTGGAACCAGCACTTCCCCAGATGTTTTAGGGGGATCCAGCACCATTGAATTAGAATCAGGGGTCGATGTGCAATCCTATATCGCCAGGGTACAACCGAAACTGGATCAACTCAATTTAGTCGATACCCGCATTTTTATGCGACCGCAAGATGTTCGAGGGATTAGTTTTAATAATTCGCCGACTCGTGGGGATTTGAATGTCATTTTACAAGGCAATGATTCAACCGCTTTACAACAAGCAGGAGAACAGGTGCTCGCCGCCCTGGATGAAAATGTGCCACTGGCAAGTTTTCGTCCTGATCCTGAACCGCCACAGCCCGAAGTACGCATTCAACCCGACTGGCAACGGGCAGAAGAATTTGGCTTAACCGTCAATGAAATTGGGGAAGCGATCCAAACGGCGATTGATGGGGCTGTTCCCACTCAACTGCAACGCGGCGATCGCCTGGTGGATATTCGCGTACAACTACCAGATGCCACATTAACCTCAATTTCAGAATTGGAACAAGTGCCCCTATTAGTCGGAGAGAATCAAGCTTTAAAACTCAGCGATATTGCCGATATTGAGTTTGGGCTTGCCCCCGCCGAAATTCAACGACTGAATCAGCGCCAAGTTTATATTCTCGAAGGCGATTTAGTAGAAGGGGCAACCTTAGATCGCGCGATCGCGCAAACCAAATCGGTCTTCCAACAACTCGATCTCCCCGAAGGCGTCACCATTGCCCCCAGTTCTGCTGAAGAAACCAACACGGAATTGCAAAATGCTCTGAAACTCTTAGGCGGACTCGCTGCCTTCATGGTGTTTGTAGTGATGGCAGTGCAGTATAACTCCCTCATTGACCCGCTGGTGATTATGTTAACGGTGCCCCTTGCCCTCGCCGGTGGGATTGTGGGGCTTTATGTCACGAATACGCCTGTCGGGGCAACGGTTTTAGTGGGGGCTGTCTTACTGGTGGGGATTGTCGTGAATAACGCGATCGTCATGGTGGAGTTTGCCAACCAAATTTACACGCAGCAAAATGTTAGTCGTCGCCAAGCCATCTTACAAGCTGCCCCCCAACGCTTACGTCCGATTTTAATGACCACCATTACGACGGTTTTAGGGATGTTTCCGTTAGCATTGGGGATTGGACAAGGGTCAGAGTTTTTACAACCGCTGGGTGTCGTGGTCTTTTCCGGGTTATCCCTAGCCACGTTCCTCACTTTGTTTATCATTCCCTGTTTCTACACTCTCTTGCATGATCTATTCAGTTCTGAACCGCCATCAAACGATCCAGAGCAATTAGAAGCGGTTTTTCAAGAGGAATCTTCTTATCCCAAAACCCAAACTTATTAAGCGAACCGTGAGTTCTAATGTTCTGGTTCTCGACCTGATTTCTTGTCAGTCATATAAGCTTTGACTGCAAAATCTAGTACTGATTCGGCACAGTTGATAGCCACTAAATCATCTCTCCACTGGGAAGAAATATTCAAATATTTAAAACGAGCTAAATAAAAATAATAGCGAATTTTATGATAGAAATATCTATAGCATAAATAGTTTTTGAATTCTAATTTACTGGAGAAAAAATGTGTAGCCTTGATTTGAGATACCTCTTCTGACATTCGTTTTACATCAACTGTTATATCTAAATAATCATTAGCCAGTCTAATAATATCATTAATTTCATTATTAAATTCAACCATCAGATTGGAAAACCAAATCTTCCAATCAATCCCTTCTTTACTGGCTAAATAACTAGTAATAAGCTGAGCACCAATACTTTTGCCACAAATATTTAAGTAATAATTTAGAGATTGACTTAAATCTGAATGAACTTCATCATGCATTGCAGTGAAGACAACTTGAATTGCATTCATGGCAATTGGATGAAAATCAGGCATTAGTGCAATCATCTCTTTTCTGATTTTATTTAACTCAATTTGATCAGGTACGTTATTGGCAGAATCATACAAATCATCAAGTTTAAAGATTAGCAATATTAATTTATAAATTTTATTTAGGTCTTCATCAGAAGCAGTGATTCGATGTCGATTTAGAATCTCTCCATATAATGTCACATAGTTTTTTATTCCCTCTTGATCTAACATGTTTACTTTGACCTGAACAATTGAGAATGAGCCATAAAAAACGACAGCGCGCGGAGAAAAGCAAATTGAAATAAAAGAACAGAAA
>CAZAYV010000173.1:0-7556 GCA_964489465.1 uncultured Dactylococcopsis sp.
CAGAGCACCCAGAATATCGATCATTCGTTTAGTTTTACTGTTTACACAAGGTAAGGTGGAAAAGCAGTTTTCTTCATGTGACTTTATCTTTAATTTTGTGCTATGAGTCATTTTTATTGACTGGATGAATGTTACTTGGAGTCCTGCTGTGGAGTAGCGCTTACCTAATCTGCCGCAAAAAAAATTATTAGACATAATCTTAATAGAGTGAAAACAATAAGGGTTTCAGGGGTCATAAAATTAAATCCGTATATTTGATTACACTTTCTGTCTTTTTAGTAGTATTGATTACACTTAAATATGATCACTAGCTGAGCTTCAGTTTGATATAAATTTAATAATATTCTATTAGTATATCTACTGATTTTTCAAGTAAAATCTAGAATAAGATTTATTTAACAATTTAATTGTTATCTTTATTCAAGAAAAAGGTGACTCAAAGTATTTGGCTTTGGGTTATATGAAATTTAAATCAAGTCGCTGTACAATGATCAGCTCTTCGTTGTCAATGCAAAAAGCTACTAGACTGGCTTCTGTTTCGGACTTCAAGACCGGTAAAACAGTTTTGCCAATAGTAATTTTAATCACATTAAGGCGAAAGATATATCAATTCAAATTATTGCCGTTGAGATTCTCCTTGAAAACATCAACATTTCCAATACGTATTTCATCCCTTGCAATTTTCAGTGTGACTAGTTGATTTGATTAATTTAGTATGTTGGTTGTTGTTAGTTTATGCACTATTGAACGGCGAAAACGCACTCAGAGAGAGCAGATGATCTACCTCGAATCCTCCATTGCTTAAAACAAATGGATATAGCATCAATAATCGATCAAGAGCTACTTCCTTATCTCCACTGTCTCACCTCAACCCATTATTTTAAAACTCACGAATGACTAGGGTGACGCCCCGATAACTCAGAAGCCAAATCAATAGCAGCTTTCAAACTCTGACAACTTGCCACTCCTTTTCCGGCAATGTCAAACGCAGTACCATGATCAGGAGAAGTACGAATAAACGGTAAGCCAATCGTGGTATTAATGGCTTCGTCAAATGCCATTAACTTGACTGGAATTAAACCTTGATCATGATAAAGGGCAAGATAAGCATCCGCAGCACTCACACTTCCATCTTGAAACCAGGCATATCCGGGCTTTACCCACAAGGTATCAGGAGGAACCAATCCCACTAATTCCACATCCGGATTCGTCGCACGGGCTTTTTCCAGCCAGGGGGATAACCACTGTTGTTCCTCTGTTCCCAAGTGTCCCGCTTCTCCACTGTGGGGATTTAAACCCGCGATCGCGATTTGTGGTTGGGCAATGGCAAAGTCTTGTTTGAGCGTCCGAATCAATAGGTCAAGCTTTTGCGTCATCAACGCTGGCGTTAAGGTTTGGGGAACTGCCTGGAGGGGAATATGAGTCGTTGCCAGAAGGGTGCGTAACGTCCAACCGGTATGGGGAGATTGCGCCACAAATAACATGCCAAACTGTTCGACGTTTGCTGCTTGCGCCAATACTTCCGTTTGTCCCGGATAATGGTGTCCGGCTAACTTCCAAGCGGATTTCGCGATTGGCGAGGTGACAATGCCATCAAAGTTTCCCTTCAGTGTTTCTTGAATTGCAGTATTGAGGTAAGCAAAACTGGCTATCCCGCTGGCGGCATTCCCTAAACCCACTTCAATTTGTTCGGTTGTGCTACGAGACAGAGGAACGTCTAACAGGGCAATTTCATCAACAGAGGCTAAATCTTGCTGGTGGCGTAGTTGTTGTGCGGTTCTTTCCAGCAGCGATCGCGTCCCCACTACTATGACCTGACATTGTTCGGTCAAAGCCGGATCAGCCAAGGCTTTTAAAACAATTTCCGGTCCAATTCCTGCCGGATCTCCCAACGTGAGAGCTAAACGAGGATAGGCTTCACGCTTCATTATCTCTTCCCTCATGCACAAGGACGAAGTTTAAAGTTTACAACGACCGCTGTTATATTGTCATGACCCTCTTGGATCTTGGCAAAATGAATGAGATCTAACACGCCTTGTTCTAAATTTACCTTTGATTGCAATAAAGGCATCAAACAATTTTTCCCGTGTTCTTCTAAGAAATCCCCATCTGATAGACCATCACTACATAAAATTAATAAACTATCTTCCTGGACTTCCAAAAATTGGATATCGGGTTCCACTTTGCTATTCTTGCGGGGTCCTAAGGCTTGGGTCAATTGATACGCATTAGTCAGATTATAAGCATCTTCTGGGGCAACTCCCTTTGCAATCTCCTCTTGACCTACCTCATGATCCACCGTTAACTGTAAAAGATTGCCATAGCGATTCATTTGATAAGCGCGAGAATCTCCCACGTGGACAATGACCAGTTGCGTATCTTGAACAAGCGCCATAACTAATGTTGTTCCCATACGCCCTGACCCTGACCGCGCTTTTTCCTGGTTCACTTCATAAATTTTCTCATTTGCTAATAAAATCCCTTCCCGAATCGTCTCTTCATTAGGAAGTTCGTCTTGCCAATGCTTTTCAAAATAGCGTTGGAGGATTTCCACTGCCATGGTACTCGCCACCTCTCCCGCAGAATGTCCTCCCATCCCATCGCAGACAATATATAATCCTCTAACTTGTGTTGTTCCCCCTTGCGGTGACTCTTCCTGACGAATTTGTGTATAAATCCCATAATAATCTTCATTATGACGACGACGACCAATATCAGTGCCCCCCGCTTGCTCTAACCGGTCTAGTTGCATAGCAAGAGCCAATGTGGGAACCTCTTCCGCATCTGTCATTAAATCGCCTAAAGCTAATTTAGCGTCTTTTTCAAAACTATCTTCATTGGGGAGGGATTGATTCTGATTTTCGGTTGGGCTCATTTGGGGCTCATTGTTGGTTACACGATTCTGAATGTTAAGACGATTGAATGAGGTCAGATGCCGAATATCAAGCAGTTTTCTGTAAGTGAGAATAGCATAGTGGATCAAGGGATTGACACAGGACAGTTAATGAGTAAATATTTCTTGTTAATTCTCCTTATAAATCGCTAGAATTTCAATAAAGAGAACCAAATTATTAGTGAAGTTTCAGGTACTCGACAGTTATCTCCTCTGATTCTCAGAACGAATGTGTTGCTAAGTTACAAATCATTAATGACACAGACTAGGGGGTAGCTTTCTGTTACTTTAGCTATTGTCTACTCTTAGCCTTGATTCTCCTCTCTCCCTAATTTTACACATTTTTGAAACCTTGAAATTTAAATCTCTCATAAATGGTTTATGACGTATAAAATTTTAGTAATTGATGACAAAGATTTCATCCGACAAAAAATTGTTGAGCTGCTGACCAATGAACAGTTTGAGGTTATACAAGCAATTAATGGCAAGCAAGGAGTGCAATTAGCAATCCGAGAACAACCTCACCTCATTATTTGTGATATTGTAATGCCTGACTTAGGGGGGGATCAAGTCTTAGAAAAATTAAGACAAATCTCGGAGACCAGTTCAATTCCTTTTATTTTTTTAACCGCTCGATCCAATTACTCATCGCGTTGGCAAGCTGGAAAGCTAGGTATGGATGATTATTTGGTGAAACCTTTTACAAAAGAGGAACTGATTGGAGCTGTTCGTAGCCGTTTGCAGAAGCAGACCTTTTTTCTGGCTCAACTCAATTCCTGTTATGAAGAAGTGAAGCATTTAAAACATAAAAATCAACAGGTAGAAAACCGAAAACAAGTGGAAGAAGAAATCATTAGCAATTTTATTGAAGATTTGCGAGGGAATTTCAGCAAGCTTAACTTAGCTGTTCAGTTACTCAAAAAAGAGGCAAGTGCCGAGAAGCGAGCCCGTTATATCGCTATCTTAGAACAGGAACTGGCTTCAGAGATTCAGCTTTTAAATAAGGTTTCTCATCTCCAAACTCTTATGAAGTCTGAAGATTTCAGTTTTCTCGAGCAGTATAAATTACTAGAAAACAGTAAGCAAAATCACGATGACAAGACTTCACGTAGTGCGACGACTCAGCAAGAATATTAGCACTTCAAAACTGATCTGGGAATTGGAAAATTAATTATCCCATTCATGGTGCTCATTACTGGCAAGAAGTTGATATAAAGCTGATCTTCGCTAAACAGGTCGAGTTAGTGTTCCTGTCCTCTGGAATAGAAAAACTGGAACTATTGTCAATAATGAGTCACGAGAACTCTGACTTTGTTATTTCAGAAATGAGTCAGGTGACATTGAAAGCTAAAAAATTGTAATTAGCTGAGCAACGTTGAGTCACTCCACGGTTGTCACCTGTTTTTTTCGATTTAAAGACTTGCCATGTCCATTTTTATCGTGTTAGTATTATTTAATGTGCGCAGAAAACGCCTGCAACGGGTCGCTAACTCAACGGTAGAGTACTCGGCTTTTAACCGATTAGTTCTGGGTTCGAATCCCAGGCGACCCATTTGCTTGATAATCTCTTCACTGTCAGTAACAACTGAGAGCCAGAGAATTAAACAATGCTCACCTCCACCATCAGGAAGTAAGCATTGTTTTTGTTTAACGACTAACCGCTTTTACGCATTGTTCAACTAAGGCATTGACGCTATCAACATCCTTCCAGCCTAAGATTTCGGTTTCTTTCTTTTCTAAGCGTTTGTAAGTGGCAAAGAATTCGGAAATCTCATCTAAACGATGGGAGGCAATTTGTTTTAGAGAAGAAACTTCTTTGAAACGGGGATCTTGATCAGGAATACAAAGGAGTTTTTCATCGCGATCGCCGTCATCAATCATTTCTAACATTCCAATGGGACGCGCTGTAATCACACAACCGGGGAAGGTGGGTTGATCTATAATGACAATGCCATCCAGGGGGTCGCCATCATCCGCTAAGGTATTGGGAATAAATCCGTAATCATAGGGATATTGAACGGAAGAATAAAGAACGCGATCCAGGGCGAAGGCATTTAAGTCTTTGTCAAATTCGTATTTATTTTTACTACCGCCGGGAATTTCAATCAGAATATTGACTAAACCGGGTTTGGGTTGCGCGGGAATTTTGGCTAAATCCAAGGGCTTTCTCCTGAAAATATGACAAGTATTGTTCAAGCAGGATAGAGAACTATCCCTACCAAGGGTTTAATCTTACCGTGGTGTCTGACCAAAATTTAAGGGGAATCGGCTAATAACCAGAAACCGGTATTGGTCATTCCTGAATCATCGGGTTGGATGAGAAGAAAGTGCAAGCCGTTGCTGTCTTGCTTCCGTTGCTGAAATTTTTCTGCAGCTTCGGCCACTTCAGAATCTTCAAAGGTAATAATTACCCAGCGATCGCGCAACCCTCCTTCTAAGATTAATCCGCCTGATTCACCAACCGCAGTGGGGATATATTGAATGGCCATGGGTTGGGTTTGGGCAAACCATTGCGCTAGTTGCCAAGACTGTCGCCCGCCATAGATAATTATTCCGGGCACTAAGGTGGTTGAGCCGAGATTAAGCTGAAACGGACTCAATTCTGGGGGAATTTCCCGAAACGGAATCGGACGTTCTGGCATGCGATATTCAATTTCGTCGGCATTGAGACTGGCAAATTGCCATTGTTCCCCCCAAATTTCTTCCGGTAATGGTTGCGGGGGCGGAGAGTCCACTTTTACTCTTGCTTCCCCACCGCGATCGCGCAACACTTGCTTGAGAAAGGGGGTGCGCCGTGTTCCTTCGACAGTGACCCCGAGTTGATCTCCCGCTAACTGTAATAATTGTAATGATTCGGGACGAAAAACTTTTATTTTCTCCGGTAATGAACCTTGCGCAATGTTGTTTAAATGAGTGACTAACCAATCCACCGTTGCTTCTGCTTGCGGACAAGAGTCCGTTTTGACAGTTTTCTCAACTTCATCACAAACCACCAGTTCCCACACCGCTTGCTTTTGAGAATTGCTTTGGGGAACCCGGTAGAAGTCGACTTGCCAGGAAGATTTGCACTCACTCATTGGTTAGTCTTTAAAATTTCCGCTATTTGAAGTTTATCCTTAATTTTAACTGGCTAGGAGTTCCAGATTGGAGGATAATGCAACTAACCCTCTCTGCTCAGATCTCATGACCCTTCAAGAAACTCACAACTCCTCCCTAGCACAATTTTGTCTCGAACCCTACCGCTCATGCTAGCAGTTGAACAATTAAGCAAACACTATTCTCCGCAAATCTCAGTTTTAGAAAATGAAGCTTTGCATAATTTCCTTAAATTCGCCTACAGTTTATTCACTCAAGGAAAATCTACTGAACAAGTTTTGGAGGTCATGATGCCATCATAGTAATTTTTACTCAAGCCAATCCTCTTTTAATTCAATAACCTTCCAAGTCGTGTGTAAGAACTAAAATTCAGATGCACTAGATTGAGATAGAAGCCAGTCTCGAGAAAGACTGTGCTCATTTCCTTCAGTTGACGAAAATCAGCGATTTATTGATACCACATTTCTCCCAGACTCTTTAAAGAGTGAGTTGATCAATCGTTTTGCGCAAGACTTGTGCTGACTCTTGTAATTGGTCCCGTTCTTGATCGGATAGGGGTAAATTAACAATCCGACTCACTCCCTGAGCATTGGTAACTGCCGGTAAACTCAAACAAACATCTTTGATGCCAACAAAATCTTCAATCAGGGTACTCACGGTTAAAATTCGATTTTGATTGCGCAAAATCGCTTGTACAATTTGAGTCACCCCTAAACCAATGGCGTAACTCGTTGCCCCTTTCCGTTGAATAATCTCGTAAGCGGCATTTTTAACTTCTTCAAAAACGTGAGCCAATTTCTCCGGAGGGGTTTCTCCTTCCAGAATAGGCATTCCAGAGATATTCAGAGCACTCCAAACCGGGACTTCACTATCCCCATGTTCACCAATAATGTAAGCATGGACGCTACGGGGATCAAGTTCAAATTTTTGGGCAAGGAGAGAACGAAAGCGAGCGGTATCTAAAACGGTTCCTGATCCTAAAACTTGCGATGGGGGTAAACCAGAGAATTTTTGCGAGACATAGGTCATCACATCCACAGGATTCGTCACAATCAGGATAATCGCCTGTGGCGCATAACGAACTAGATCGGGAATGAGACTCCGGAAAATTTCGACATTACGAGACACCAAGTCAAGACGACTTTGTCCCGGTTTCTGTTTTGCCCCAGCAGTGATAATGATAATATCGGCATTGACTGCATTTTCAACAGTTCCTGCATAAACCTGCGTGGGTTCGACAAAGGGTAAGCCATGAGTTAAGTCCATCACTTCCCCTTTCAGTTTTTCTTGATTGATATCAATAATCACCATTTCATCCAAGGTATTTTGGATAAGAAGCGAATAGGCACAAGCCATTCCCACTTGCCCTGCACCAATAATGACACCTTTTCGGGAGGGAACGCGCGAAAATTCAGTCTCGTTTCTTGGGAACTCGTAAAATAGATGATTCATGATGATGCCTCCCGTAGTTTGTATTTCCTGATATAGTTAACCCCCCTATTGGGTGAGGGGCGAGAGAGATTAGTAATGATTGCCAACTTTACGATGGTGAACGGCGGTTAAAGAT
>CAZAYV010000174.1:0-7554 GCA_964489465.1 uncultured Dactylococcopsis sp.
CGAAGACAGCCCCTTGGGAATAAAGGATGTCCTTCATGAGAATAAGAATTGCTATGACCTGTTTTTTTAAGATTGTAGATTCTGAATCTTATTTTGGAAATAGTCTTCTTGATAGCTTAGAGATTGGGCAAACTCTAGGGCTTTTTCATAGGCAATCCGGGCTTGCTTTTGATGATTTTGCTGCTGATAAATCTCGCCGATTTTGTCGTAGGTAACCATTAAGCCATAGTAATCATAGGACTGTTCTTGGATCACGATTAGTTGCTCATAAATATCGAGAGTGGTGTCGAGAGAACGATCATTGCGATAAAGTTGAGCTAAGTTTTCTAAGGCAATTGCCGTGATCGCGTATTTTCGTTGGGAACGCGCCAGCTTAAAGGCGTCTTGATAAGTTCGGCTGGCTTGAGCAAACTGTTCCAGTTTTTGGTAATCGTCGGCTAAAGCAACCATTAAAGTCGGTAAGGCGTCTAGATTGTTTTGCTCTTGGTAAATCTTGATCAAACGCTGCTTGGTTTCAATTCCCGCTTCTGGATTGTCCGCTTGTTCGTACCAAAGCTTGAGTTGCTCTAAGTAATCAATGACCGTTTGCGTATTGCCTTGGGCTTCGGCTTGGCCTAAAAGTGTTTCATAAGTCCTAGCAGCGTCTTGGTAATGAAATTGTTCGGCGTGCAGTTGGGCAATTTTTTCCAGTAAAGGAGTGGGATTTTCCCGGTCTTCTACCAACATTTCATACAGCGCGATCGCGCCATCGAGTTCTCGCATCTGCTCATAATTTTCGGCAAGGGCTGCTAGCAAATCGCGATTATTATCTGCTCGCGCCGTTTTTTCAATCACTCTTAAGCGTTCCTCAATATTGCGAAAGTCCAAGGAACGATTTTCTTGCCAAGCGATCTCCCCCACTCGCCCCAAAGCTTCCACTTCCTCAATGGGATCTAGTTTCTGGCGCAACCGGAGTTCTCGATACCAAACTTGAAACGCTTCTTCTACCTTTCCTACTTGATACAGTTGTTGTGCTTGTTGATTCAGCCGATCTAAGGGTTCTTTTAAGCGAAGTTGTTCTAAGGGACTTAAAGGGCGAATAACGGGGATTTTGGGGAGGAGGGGATCCGCAAATGTTTCAACTTGTAAGGGGTTTTGGAAAGGGGGTTGTGCCCAACTGGGAGTGAGGGCTATCAAAGACAGACTGACACCGAAGCTTGTGATCAGTCCCCGGAAAAATAAGACTTTTTTGATCATTCTTTTTTTCTCCCCAGATTGAGCCGTAACGAATCACTAATTCTTGAATTGTTGTTCGGTCGGCGGATCAATCATATCCCATTGATGCATCAAGCTTGCGATTCCCAAGGTTAAAATCCCGCCAATGACAACCCCAGTCACGATGAGTGTAATGTAAAACCGCTGTAATAACCGTAAGTTTTCCTTGCCCTGTGGACTTAACGGTTGTGAGTTTCGATCAGAATGCTGGTCTAAATTGTCTTCAGATAACGGAGAGGGAAAGCCGTGATCATTATCTTCACTAAATGGCGATTGCATGGACGGGCGCGAACCATTATGGCTATAGCGGGAGTTGTCGTGATTGTTATTGTTATACATGGTTTAAAGATTAAGTAGCAATGAGGATAAGGTTTAAGATGTAACCGGCTCAGCAAGGGGTTGATACAGCGTGTTTCGTTCTTGGTAGGGACGATTAACCGCAGCGATCGCGCGTTGTAGATCAGCCACTTCTAAGCAAGTGCCGCCCTGCGCCCCCGCCATAGTTGTAATATGCTCTTCCATTAACGTCCCGCCGATATCATTACAACCGCAATTGAGGGCTTGGGTTGCTCCCGCCAATCCAAGTTTCACCCAACTCGGTTGATGATTGGGAATCCATTGTCCGAGGTAAATTCTAGCCACTGCGGTCAGTAATAAGGCATCTTCTAAAATTGGCTGATCTCGTCCCACTCTCTGGCGTAGCGGTTTCGGGGCGTCTTGTCCCACAAACGGCAGGAGAATAAACTCGCTAATACGAGCGGGATAATTGTTGGTAATCGCGATTTCTTGCAGCGATCGCAGCTGTTCTAAATGGTGAATTTGTTGTTGGGGCGTTTCAATATGTCCCGATAACATCGTGCTAGTGGTTGGCATTCCCATGCGGTGGGCTGTGCTGACAATCTCTAACCACGTTTGAGTGTTAATTTTTTCTGGGCAAATGATCTTGCGAGCGCGATCGTCAAGGATTTCCGCTGCTGTTCCCGGCATTGAACCCACACCGGCCGCTTTTAATTCCCCGATGACGGTTTCATAACTGATGCCATCTTGTCGGGCGATAAATTGCACCTCTTGGGGAGAAAACGCATGAATGTGGAGATCCCGAAACCCCCTTTTCATGGTTTTCACTAGCTCCTGATAATAAGCTAAAGCTGAACCGTTAATCTGAGCACTCGGGTTTAATCCCCCTTGCATACAAATTTCCGTTGCGCCTCGTTCTACCGCATTGGCACACTTGCCCAAGATTTCCTCAAAGTTGAGCCAATAGGCACCGTCTGTACCTTCATCGCGCCGGAAGGCACAAAAACTACAATGTTGCTCGCAAATATTCGTAAAATTAATATTGCGATTCACAACATAGGTGACAGTTTCTCCAACTTGTTGTTGACGAAGCCAGTCTGCTGTTTCTTGAATGGTTTGTCGGGCAGCAAGATCGGTCTGAGTCAGTAATAATTTACCCGCTTCAGGAGACAGTTGTTTTTGCTCCTGCGCTTGCTTCAGAAGGGAGTCCAGTTCTGTAGAAATCACACTAAGTTTTGGTTGTTTGTTGAGTCGCGTCAAACTGTTTCGAGAAACACCTTGGCATTACAGATCATTGGTTCTGATTCTAGCGATTAGAATTCTTTTTTGACACCTTCTGGCACACCCACTGCAGAACGACCCGCTAATTTTCGTAAATTTTGCATTCGCACCAACTCAGCAAAACTAAGACTACTTCTCGCTTCAATTTCGGCAATTTTTTCGATACTGCTTAACAAGGCTTGGGCCGCTTCCTCTGCATCATAGCCTCGCCGTTGCGCTACTCGGATGGCTGCTTCATCAGCATCTAATTCCGTTTGCACACTGCGCGTTTTGCGCCAAATTTGGCTTCCTGCTAAGACCGCTAAACTGCCACTGACCAACAGACCAATCGCATCCCCTTGCCCCGCTTCTACGCCAGCGCCGATCAATCCGGCAACAACAACCCCTTGATACAAATCCGGTTTAAACCATTTAACTCCGGTTAGCCAACAAACAGCACGTAATAATGCCAGATCTCGTTCTCCTCGCGAGAGATCGGTCCACAGGTCAAAATTAATATAAATCGGTCGCGCGCCTTGCTGCCAAGGGAAGGGGAAAGGCGTTTCAATGAGGCGCGATTGCTGGGGCTTGGGAATAATTTTTGTATACATCCGTCCCGAAGCCGGCATTAAGTCGATTAAGCGACGAACTTCATCTTGATCTGGGTACATGGCTCAGATGGCGCTGAAAGCGATTTGTATCATTTATATCATATTGACACGCCAACCGCTTCAAGGCTGTTGGATTCCTTAATGACTCACCTCATCCTTCCCACTCAATATGAATGGCAGTATGATTGAAATGTCTCAATCTTCTCGGAACAAGTTTGAAATTATGAGTGATCTTATCCGAAATTTTACTGTGTTAATAACAATGGGGAGTACCTTTCTCTTCACCGGCTGTCAGCTGAATAATGCGCCAAGCACTAATAATGGTAATCAGCAAGGGTTTGAAGTGAAATTTCTGGCGGGCAGTAATTTAAAAATGTTCTGCGATCGCGCAGCAGAACGGTTGAATCAACAAAACCCCCAACTCGAAACTGGTGAGCGCTTTTATTTGACTTGTGACACCAAAGGTAGCGGCGATGTTGTTTCTGAAGTTGTGACACTTACCCAACAGCTCAATGCAGGGAGTCTCTCCCCATCCGATCCTCAGTTTCCCACGTTAATTTCCGTTGATGGAGAAATCTATCATGCTCAGTTGCGGTATCGGGTTGAACAAATTTTTCCCGGACAAAATTATATTCCGAATATTCCGGATGCACCATTGCTTGCCAACAGCCCCATGGTGTTTATGACAACAGCGGAGTTAGCCGCCGACTTACGCCAACAAGAAGACTTATTCCAAACCCTTGTCAAATTTGATAATCATCAGCAATTGGGGTCAAATAGCCCCTCTTTACCCATTAACTTTGTTCATACTGCCCCGACTCGTTCTAATTCCGGTTTACAAACTCTGGTTGCCGAATTTGCCAGCGTTTCTGGGAAAGCCCCCGAACAAATGACCGTTGCTGATGTCCAAACCTATCAAGATCAAGTGCGAGAAATTGAAAGCAAAATTACCCGTTATGGCACCTCCACCGGCAGTTTAGCCAAAGATATGGTTGCCAATGGCGTGTTTTGGGCTTCTATTGCTTCGGTTTATGAATCTCTGGTCATTGAAGCCAATAGTAACCCGAACAATACCACCCGCTATGAAGCGGTATATCCAAAAGCGACGTTTACCTCCAACTTACGCGCCATTCTGCCGCAAGCGCCCTGGGTCAATGACCAAGAACAAGCAGCCGCTGAGCAAGTGATTGAGTTTCTCCGTTCTGAGGAGATTCAGGTGATCGCGACTGATCTTGGATTACGTCCAGGGGTACCGGGAGTCGCGTTAGGAAATAAATTTTCTCAGCAATACGGCGTTGATCCTGATGCCACCTACAATTCTTTACGCCCGCCTTCTCCAGAAGTGGTAGAGGCGATGCTGACTTCGTGGCAAAACTACGCGAAAAAGCCGTCGCAAGTGGTGGTCGTCGTTGATTCTTCCGGGTCAATGGCTGGGTCAAAATTACCCGCGGTACAAAGCACGTTACGCACCTATATCGAAAACCTAGGTCCCAAAGAAAAAATTACTTTAATTGATTTTGACTCTAGAATTCAGGAACCGGTGCTAGTAGATGGGAGTGCTGAAGGACGACAACGGGGAATGCAGTTTATTGCTAACCTCCGCGCCGATGGCGGAACCCGGTTATATGATGCGGCGTTACAAGCTCGTAATTGGTTAGAGACAAACTATCGGGAAGAGGCCATTAATGCTGTCTTAATTTTGACTGATGGTGAAGATTCCAACTCACAAGTTTCTCTCCAAAACCTTACTCAACAATTAGAACAAAATAATTTCTCCTCGGATCGTCGGATTGCCTTCTTTACTGTGGGTTATGGCAAGGAAGGGGAATTTAATCCCGATGTGCTTCAACAAATGGCAGAACTGAACGGGGGCTATTATCGTAAGGGTAATCCACAAACCATTGCTCAACTGATGTCTGATTTACAATTAGAGTTTTAGGGCGATTAGGAACTGGGCTTACTTAATCCGTCACGGAGAAGAAGAGTGTCATGCAGAACAACTTGAGAAAGGACTGTTTGGTCATTGGAGGGGGATTGACGGGTTTAGTGGCAGCAACTCACCTGCAATCACAGGGGTTTACGGTCAAAGTGTTGGATAAAGGCAGAGGCATTGGCGGACGTTTGGCAACCCGTCGGATGAATCCTCCCTCGTCTACAAAAGGGAAATCTGATCAAACCTCAGAGCAAGCTTCTTCTTCCCCAGAAAGCTTAATCTGTGACTATGGTGTCCAATTTCTGAGCGCAAAAAGCCCAGAATTTCAGTCCTGGCTTGACCAATGGCAGAAGCTAGAACTCATTGAACTCTGGTCTGGTGCGACTGACGTTAAACAATATTGGGGGGTTAACGGGATCCGGAAGATTGCCAAACATCTGGCTTCCAATCTTGATGTTCAGACTAGCACAAAGGTGGTGAACTTGAATGGTGATGCTGCCGGTTGGACAGTGACGGCAGAGGATGGCAGCACGTATAATAGTGAGTTGCTAATCCTCACTGCACCCTTACCTCAAAGCCTACAGCTTTTACAACGCTCTCATTTGCCTCAACTCGACACTTCCTTGACAAGATTGAATCAGATTTCTTATCGGATGTGTTTAGTGGTATTACTGCTTGTTTCTGCCCCCCTTCCTTTTGAGCAAGGGAGTTATTATCAGATTCAAGGAGAAAAACTAGACTCGATGATTTGTAACTCTCAAAAAACTCTTGCTTCTGAATACTATACTGTCACTTTACAAGGCACGGCTGAGTTTAGCCAGGAGTGTCAAGATAATGAACGTCGACATTTAGGCGCTCAAGAACTCATCGCCGCAGCGCGAGAACATTTAGGCAAAGCCCATATTCTCGATGAGCAAGTGCATTTTTGGCGATACAGCACTCCCCTGGCTCAGTTCGATGCCCCCTTTCTTTCACCACCGGAATTCATCCAAGCTTCGCTTCCTTCTCTCTATTTGGCAGGAGATGCGTTTGCTTCAAAATATGAGTTAGCCTCCAGTGCCGAAAGTGCTTTTCTGTCCGGTTTAGACGTTGCTCGATCTATTTGCCGCGCAGGCAAGTGTTTCGGTGAGAATTCTTAACTAAATTCAAATCTTCTTAGGTGGAAACAGCATACTCATTTGAGGATGATTGAGCGAGAAATCGATTTAAATCGGCTTCAAGGCTAAAGTATCTTAACGTCTCTTCCATTGCCGCATATGAGTTAGCCTCCAGTGCCGAAAGTGCTTTTCTGTCCGGTTTAGACGTTGCTCGATCTATTTGCCGCGCAGGCAAGTGTTTCGGTGAGAATTCTTAACTAAATTCAAATCTTCTTAGGTGGAAACAGCATACTCATTTGAGGATGATTGAGCGAGAAATCGATTTAAATCGGCTTCAAGGCTAAAGTATCTTAACGTCTCTTCCATTGCCGCTTTCGTCGTTGCAGAAAAATGATTTTGAAATCGATAAGTAGTGGCTGGAATCAAGATCCAATAAGCTTCAGGCAGTTTATGATACACTGATTCTACAAAAGCCAATAAATTTTGCGGAGAGCAATCATAACCCGTATCAAAGTCAGCAGTAAGGTTTCGTGGTAAAAAATGCTTAATTATTATTTCTGGATTCATATGTTCATAAACATAATAAGAACCAACAAAAATAACTGTTTTTGCTTTTAAGATCAGTGGTGCTAAAGCTGGGGTTAGCATATCAACGCTGAGCGCTTTCACTTTTTCCAGCTTTAAATCTTGGATCACTTTTGCGACCATCGAGCCAGCGTAAGCATCTCCTTGTTCGATACTGCCATAACCAATAATTAAAATTGGGATTTCTTGAGCGGAAATTAGAGAATTATCCATGGCTGAACTGGCGAATATTATCATTACTTTAATTTTAAATAGTATTCACTGTTACTTTTTCAGGAAAACCTGATATTTATAATATATATTTAAAAAACTTAGATTATCTTAATGAATTTTTAAGCATTTTTTTTGATTAGTTACTCATAATAATGTTAACTTAATTAAATTGATTAAAATCACAAAAAAACAATATTTTGTATAGGATTAAACTAATTTTAATGTCACACATTGTGTCTCTTCACTAAGTAGGGCTTGCTGGATAAATCCAGAAATCAGGAGTGATCAAGGTTTGACTCCCTTG
>CAZAYV010000175.1:0-1855 GCA_964489465.1 uncultured Dactylococcopsis sp.
CACTCAATGCGTCGCAGCGTCAAGCCGTTCAGCATTTTTGTGGTCCTTTATTAGTCGTTGCTGGGGCAGGATCTGGGAAAACTCGGGCGCTGACGTATCGAATTGCCCATTTAATTTTAAATCACCGGGTTAACCCAGAAAATATTTTAGCAGTTACTTTTACGAACAAAGCGGCTAAAGAAATGAAAGAGCGGATAGAGCTCATTTTTGCCCAACGCTTAGCCCAAGAAAGAGAAGGACAACGCTTAGAATTACTGCCGGAACATCAACAAGTGAAGCTGCGATCTCGCGTTTATAAAGATATTACCAAACACTTGTGGATTGGCACGTTTCACAGTTTGTTTGCTCGCATTTTAAGGGACGATATTAATAAATACCAAGATCCTAAAGGCTATCAATGGACGAAAAATTTTACGATTTATGATGAATCGGATGCCCAAAGTTTAGTAAAAAATATTGTTACGAAGCAACTTGATTTAGACGATAAAAAATTTAATCCGCGCTCTCTTCGCTACAGTATTAGTAATGCCAAAAACCAAGGCTTGTATCCTGAAGATGTGCTGGCGCAACAGCCGAATTATCGAGGCAGAGTAATTTCGGAAGTTTATCAAGCGTATCAAGGGCAACTGGCTGCCAACAATGCCCTCGATTTTGATGATTTAATCTTAATTCCCACGCGACTTTTCTCTCAAAATGAATCAGTTTTAGGATACTGGCATCAACAATTTCAACATATTTTAGTGGATGAATATCAAGATACCAACCGCATTCAATATCAAATTATTAATCTTTTAACCACGAATGGGGAACCGAAGAAACAGGAAATGAGTTGGAATAATCGGTCAATTTTTGTCGTTGGCGATGCCGATCAATCCATCTATTCCTTCCGCATGGCAGACTTTACCATCTTACTGGAATTTCAAGAAGATTTTGGCGATGGTTTGCCCGATGATGATACCCGCACCATGGTGAAGTTAGAAGAGAATTATCGATCGCGTGAAAATATTTTAGAAGCAGCGAATATTCTCATTGAAAAGAATAGCGAACGCATTGATAAAGTTCTCAAACCGACACGCGGGTATGGAGAAGAAATTTATTGTTATAAAGCGGAAAATGAAATTGAAGAAGCCCGCTTCATTCGCAATCAAATCCTGAATTTAACGCGCGAAAATCCCGAATTGGGATGGGGGAGTTTTGCCATTTTATATCGGACGAATGCCCAATCTCGCGTGTTAGAAGAAGCCCTCCGCGCTGATATTCCCTACCATATTGTCGGTGGCTTAAAGTTCTATGATCGCAAAGAAATTAAGGATGCACTGGCTTACTTACGATTGCTCACCAATCCTAATGATACCGTTAGCTTACTGCGCATTATTAACACACCACGGCGCGGCATTGGACAAAAAACCCTGGATCAACTCATTAGCGCCTCGCAAGAACTCAATGTTCCCTTATGGGAAATTATTAACGATGAAACCTCTGTCAATACCTTAGCTGGACGCGCCGCAAAAAATGTCAATGAATTTGCGCAACTAATCAAATCTTATCAAGGGAGCGTAGAACACCTTCCCGCAGCAGAACTTTTAGATGGAATATTAGAGGCTTCCAACTATCGACAAGATTTACAAAACCAAGGAACAGAAGAAGCAGAGACTCGACTGGAAAACTTGAAAGAGTTAGACAGTGCGATGATGCAGTTTGCCGAAGAAAACGAGGATAGTAGTTTAGAAGGCTTTCTCGCCAATGCGTCTTTAGCATCTGATTTAGATAACTTGAATGAAGGAGAAGAAAAAGTTTCTTTAATGACCCTCCATTCAGCAAAAGGGTTAGAATTCCCTGTGGTTTTCCTAGTGGG
>CAZAYV010000175.1:1955-7422 GCA_964489465.1 uncultured Dactylococcopsis sp.
GCCATTGAATTCCCCGGCTTAGGGCGCAAAATCATTGATCCAAATATTGCACCCTTACTACCGCTTTAAATTTATAGCAATTTGTAACAATTCATCTCGTTTTTTGCCCAAAATACTGCACAGTAGTGAGAGAGTATTCTCTATTGAGAGGAGATTATCAATCATGCCATTATCAGATACCCAAGTCTTAATTGCTTTAGTTGTTGCTTTAGTTCCCGGTGTACTTGCCTTTCGCTTAGCAACAGAACTTTACAAATAACATGATGGTTGGCTAAATCTACTGATTATCTGTGATTCCGCCCACATCATCTTTCTGTGGGCGGATTTTTGATCGTCAATTATGATCGCTGATGAAAGAAAACGGGTAGCATAGGGCTAAAAAGTTACTTTCTTTATCGTATTATGTCTGCTGTACAAGTCACTCCTACTCCTCCCGTTCCCAAAGACGTTTCTAATCGTTCAAAAAATCGTTCTAAAAAAGCCCCCTCTTCTCGAAAAAAGGCAAAGCGTCGTCAGTTACCGCGTCATCGCGGTTTAACCCTCGAAATTAGTACAAAGATTGTAGTGAATCTTGTCATGATCGCTGCTGCAACGACTGCGATTAGTAAACTGGTTCCGAATTACCAAACTCAACGTTTGCGCCTCGAAGAAGTGCAAGAAGAAGTGGCGCAAACGCAAGCTCGGGTGAATGACTTAAACCGTGAATTTACCCGTAATTTTGATCCCCATCAAAGCGAGATCATCATGCAGGAACAAACCAATCAAATTAAACCCAATCAACGTCATATTGTTTGGTTAGAACCAAATAATGAATAATGTACAATGAATAGTTGGTCTGTCTCTTCGCTTCGATTCGCCCTTAATCTCGGTTTAGACTAGGGAATGGAATAGGAGCAATTCTTGACCAAAATGGAGTGAATGATTAACTAAATTCAACTCCTCAATCAATTGTTAATTGTATATTATTAATTGTTAATTTTTCATGTCTGATGCTGCCCCTGTCTTGTTATTAGTTGATGGTCACTCGCTGGCGTTTCGTGCCTATTACGCCTTTGCGAAAAGTCGAGATGGGGGATTAAAAGCATCAGATGGCACACCGACGAGTATCTGTTTCGGCTTTCTTAAATCTTTGCTGCTGGTGTTAGAAGCGGAAAAACCAGAAGCGGTCGCGATCGCGTTTGATTTAGGATTACCCACTTTTCGCCATGAAGCGGATGCCACCTATAAAGCCGATCGCGCTGAGACACCAGATGACTTTATCCCTGATTTAGCCAATTTACAAGAAATTCTCGCTGCTCTAAACTTGCCAGTGGTAACCGCGCAAGGGTACGAAGCCGATGATGTGTTGGGAACCCTAGCTAGGCAAGGAAAGGAGCAAGGATACATTACTAAAATTATAAGCGGCGATCGCGATTTATTTCAACTCATTGATGAAACGCAACAAATTAGCGTTCTTTATTTAGATAAATCGGTCTTAAAAGGAGCAAAAACGATCCGTGAATATCACAGCACAGACGTGGAAGAAACCCTAGGCATTCAACCGCAGCAAGTGATTGATTATAAAGCCCTTTGTGGAGATAAATCGGATAATATTCCAGGGGTGAATGGCATTGGGGAAAAAACTGCTGTTAAACTCCTCCAGCAATATGGAACCCTCGATCAAATTTATGAGCATATTGCTGAGATTAAAGGGGCAATGCAAAAGCGATTAACTACGGGAAAAGAAGATGCAGAACATTCCCGTTATCTGGCGACAATTAAAGATGATGTGCCTTTAGAGATTCGTTTTGATCAGTTTAAACTGAAAGGAATTAACGTCGCAGAATTAAAACCTATACTGGCAAAACTTGAACTCAAACAATTTTTAAAGCAACTCGATTATCTCCAACAGCAACTGGGGGGAAATAGCAGTCTAGAAAGTGACGCAGAAGAAGAAATAGAAGATGAAAGTCTCTTGTTTTTCAGCCCAGAAGAGACAAAACAGCAACAAGAAAACTTAGTAACCGTCCAACCGGAAATTATTGATACGCGAGAAAAACTGGACAAGTTAATTGCTATCTTAGGACAACATCAAGATGCTGCTTTTCCTGTCAGTTGGGATACTGAAACCACCGCTTTAAAACCGCGTAATGCAGAACTGGTGGGTATTGGTTGTTGTTGGGGAAATGCGGTTAATGAAACCGCTTATATTCCGATTAATCATAAGCAAGGAACCGCTTTAGACGCAGCAGAGATTACGGCCGCTTTATCTCCTATTTTAGAAAGCGAAGACTATCCCAAGACGCTACAAAATGTCAAATTTGATCGCTTGATGTTGCGTCATTTCGGAATCAACTTAGCAGGCGTGGTTTTCGATACGATGTTAGCCAGTTATGTTTTACATCCGGAACGCAATCATAATTTAAGTGATTTAGCCGCCCGATATTTACCGGATTTATCGACGCAAAGTTATCAAGAATTAGCGATTCCTAAAGAGGGTTCAATTGCTGATTTAGATGTGGCAACGGTTGCTGAATATTGTGGGATGGATGCCTATGTCACTTACCAACTGACGCAGTTATTAGCAGCCGAATTAAAAGTAATTCCGAAATTAGACCAGTTATTTCGAGAGATTGAACTCCCCTTAGAACCGGTTTTAGCGGACATGGAATATTGGGGAATCCGAATCGATACCGCTTACCTCGAAACCCTGTCTCAAGAATTAGGAAATAAGTTAGAACGCATTGAAACCGAAGCCTATGATTTAGCGGGAGAAACTTTTAATTTGAATTCCCCCAAGCAGTTAAGTGAAATTTTATTTGAGAAACTGCAATTAAGCACGAAGAAGTCTCGAAAAACAAAAACCGGTTATTCTACCAATCATGCGATTCTAGAAAAATTACAGGGCGATCATCCCATTATTGATCTAATATTAGAGCACCGTACCCTTGCCAAATTAAAATCAACTTATGTCGATGCCCTTCCCAGTTTAGTGAATCCAGAAACCCAACGCATCTACACTGATTTTAATCAAGCCATTACAACAACCGGAAGACTTTCTTCCTCGAATCCCAACCTACAAAATATTCCCATTCGGACTGAGTTTTCTCGTCAAATTCGTCGGGCGTTTCTCCCGGAAGATGATTGGTTACTCGTCTCTGCGGACTATTCACAAATTGAACTGAGAATTCTCACGCATTTGAGTCAAGAACCGATCTTACTTGATGCTTATCAAACCGGAAAAGATGTCCACCGGCTTACGGCACAATTACTGTTTGAAAAAGAAGACGTTACTGATGAGGAAAGACGCCTCGGAAAAACCATTAACTTTGGTGTAATTTATGGGATGGGGGCGCAACGGTTTGCCAGAGAAGCGGCTGTCAGTAATCAACGGGGGAAAGAATTTATTGAAAAATATCAAGCCCGTTATCCCCTGGTGTTTGCATATTTAGAAAATCAGAAAAAACGCGCGATCGCGCAAGGTTATGTGGAAACATTATTGGGACGTAGGCGCTATTTTTACTTTACGGGTTCGCCTCTGGATAAACTCAAAGGAAGCGATCCGGATACCATTGATTTAAACGAAATAAAAGTGGGCAAAGATGAAAGCGAAACCCTCCGTGCAGCTGCTAATGCACCGATTCAGGGGTCAAGTGCGGATATTATCAAGATTGCCATGGTCAAACTCAATGAACTCTTAAAACCCTACCAAAGCCGTTTATTACTTCAGGTTCATGATGAGTTAGTTTTTGAGATTCCTCCCCAGGAGTGGGAAGAACTGCGCCCACAGATTCAAGCAACCATGGAAAATGCCGTTGCTTTAAGTATTCCCCTAGAAGTGGAAATGAATGTGGGGAAAAACTGGATGGAGGCTAAGTAAAATCGTAAAATCCTGAAACCTTTGTATTGAGAGAAATTAGGTTTATTTTTAATTTAAAGTTGAAATTAGATTTTGCGAATTTCAAAAATATGCTACGAATTTAAATTCATTGAACTCTTATATCAAGTTAGCACCAAAGGCAGTTGGACTGACTGAATTGCTTTTTGCTTACGCGGGACAATTGAGCAATCAAAAGATGCACTTGTACGGTTTGATAAACTGGTTCAACGTCAAAAGCAATATAGAGAAGCCTTACTTTCTGTAAATGTCTTTTCGGTGTTTGCATTGCAAGAGGAGAATTAGCAACTCTTTATCGTCGATTTCGTAACGAACACGATAAGCACCAATACGAATACGGTACTCATTGTCAGAACCTTTCATCTTGATCGCTCCAGCAGGACGTGGGTCTTCGGCGAGTTGCTGGATTTTACCAGCAATACGCTCGTAAACGTCATCAGGCAAAGCATCTAGCTGTTTTTTCACAGCTTTGGGCGTAATGATGATGTAGGTCATGCTGACCGCTCTGTGCGTTGTACCCTGTATTCATCAAAGGTCATGTAATCGCCTGCGTTGTAATCTGCACGGGCAGCTTGAATCTCAGCAAGGTCTTCTGGAGAATCTTCATCATTTTGGAATAACTCAGCTTCCAGAAGTTCCCAAAGCTGATGCTTTTCAGCAATCCCTAAGGATGAGATAGCTATCTTAAGTGATTGAAATGAGATATTTACTTTCACAGTATTCTCAGCCATTAGAACTTACCTCCATTTCTGATTTCATCTGTATATTTTAATTACTCTTATGCCCATTCTCGCATTGACTCATCGAGGTCATTTGCACTGCTTTGTTAGCCATCGACAATCATCAAACTCTATTATCTGCTAACCATGTAGGTCGAAGCGGGGCCCGTAGGCTTCGCGCCTTTAAGTTGTGTGATCGCGCTCTTGGACAACGAGGGAAAACTAACAGCAAAGGTAGTCGCGCTTTTCAATTCTGCGATCGCGCTTTGTCTGGACGACTTCGGTGTGACTAACGTTGCCCATCACCCGCCGCAGATAACCTCTGCATTATACCGATCCACTTTCGGCGATCAGTGTGCATGGGCGTTGTTAGGTTGCGACCACTTGTTTTAAGAAATTCATGAGTATGGTGCGTTCCTAAAAAACTATCGGAGGGTTAGTAGGAGTTACAGTAGGGGACACACTTTACAAGATGGGCGATCGCTATTTATTAGGCAGTGTTTTCTTAACGAAATCTGTCCAGAAATTCTAACTGATGCCTTGAGTACAGTCTTTACTCTATCGAAGTCCCAAATTCTGGTTCCTCACCATCATTGCGAGTAAAGCTGATGATATTTTTATACTCTCTCCACAAATACCACCCAATCTCCACAAAAAGCAGGCAGGCAAAGGTTGCAAAAAAGACGGGTGTTACACTGGCAATGAGATTTTGTACTGAACCGTAACTACCGAGGTAGTCGAATCTAAGAAAAAATAATTACCTCACCTCGCAAAACTTGGGTGAAAACTTGCAGAAGATTTCGACCTTGTTTTCTCGCCGTAGAAATCACCGAACGAATCTTGGCAAAGTTCTCAGCACTTTCACCGGTAC
>CAZAYV010000176.1:0-7413 GCA_964489465.1 uncultured Dactylococcopsis sp.
GTCGCATCAAAAACAATGTCGCCTTGCTGTGGAAGAAGCCTTAAGCCGAGTTGAGGGACTTTCTCTGCGCCATAAACCGATTAGTGAGCTTTCTGGAGGAGAAACGAAGCGGGTTTTACTCGCTTACTGTTTGGTACGCCCACGACGCTTGTTGATTTTGGATGAAGCCCCTGCAGGCTTGGATTTTCGCGGTGAATCAGACTTTTACCAGTTACTGTATGAACTGAAAAAAGAACAGGATTGGGCAATTTTACAGATTTCTCATGATTTGGAGATGGTGAGACGACACTGCGATCGCGTGATTTGTTTTAATCGCAAAATCTTGTGTCAAGGTGCTCCTGAATCGGCACTATCTTCAGAAAATCTCGCTTTGGCTTATGGAGAAGAGTTTGTTCGTTATCAACATTCTTGCAGAGAATAATCCCATTTTAATCAACTTGCGCTACATTGCGATTCCCCCCAACAGTTCCCCCCGATCATTGGCAGGGCTGTTTCATTCTCGGGGTAAAAATTCGCAGCGATCGCGTAAAAACCCTGTGGATAGGTGCGATCGCGCTTATTTCTTATTAATTGACTTGTTCATAAGAAAAAAGCCATAAAAATTCCTCCTTTCTTAACATCCAGAATTAGCCAAAACCAGGCTGTAAACGGCTCCCATCTCCCTATCTCCCTATCTCCCCATCTCCCCACCTGAAGAGGATTTCAGGAGAATGAAACGACCCTGCCCTTTCAAAGGGGGGCTAGGGGGGATTACCGCACTCATGGGGGGCGAAGGGGGGATCTACTGTAACTTGATTTTTTAGAAATGGTATAAGCAATGATTTTAGAAACCGAAATCACCCGCGCTTTGGGGTTATTAGAATTTCCTTTCATGCAAAGGGCTTTAATCGGAGGGATTCTCACAGGGTTAATGGGAGGAATCCTCGGCAGTTTCACTATTTTAAGACAGTTATCCTTTTTTAGTGATGCTTTAGGACACTCGGCACTTTTAGGGATTAGTTTGGGGTTACTTTTAGGGTTGAATCCCTCTCTCGTTTTGTTACCCTTTGCTGTTGTTTTTGCCTTTGGTATCGCCTACCTTTTACAACAGACAGAACTCTGGACTGATGCGTTACTGAATATTGTCTATTCCTCTTCCTTAGCAATAGCGATTATCATTCTCAGTTTTGTTGACCAGTACAAAGGAAGCATTGATAGTCTGCTCTTTGGGGATATTCTCGCTATGGGAGAAGGGGATTTAATGTTAGGGGGTTTCCTCTTACTCCTCTGTATTGGTTTTATTGGTTTGACGTTGCGGACTCAACTGTTACTGACTTTAAATGAACCCCTCGCGATCGCGCGGGGCATTTCCGTTTCCCTTCATCGTACCTTATTTATTGTTCTCCTCTCTTTAGTCGTCGCTGTTTCTATCAAAGCAGTAGGCGTTTTACTCGTGAGTGCGTTTGTGGTGATTCCCGCTTGTACAGCACGCTTACTGAGTCGCGGTTTTAGTCATTATGTGTTGTTTTCTGCCAGTTTCGGGGTGTTCTGTGCAGTATTGGGCATTATCCTCTCTGCGCTGTTCGATTTGCCCTCGGGTCCGAGTATTGTCGCCACCCAGTTCGGTGTCTTTTTGAGCGCGATCGGATTAAGAAGAGCTTAACTTATTCTGATCTGAGGTGTAGAATATAATTAATTGACAAAAATTCTTAATTAAGATGATGAAGGCAGAGCAAAACCCTTTCCCTGCAAAACCATTGAGTTTCACGAAAGAAGCACGCTTCAGCCAAGGACAGCATCTACCGATTTGGCAAAATTGGGCTTGGCTGATTGAAACCGGAGTCGTAAAAACTTATACTTGGAATGAGCAAGGAAACACCATTATTTTGGGCTATTGGGGCAAAGGAGAATTAGTTGGTCAAGCCTTATCAGTGGTTTCTCCCTATCAGGTAGAATGTTGCACCCCTGTAGAAGCACAACAAGTTCCTGCGACACTGTGGTCGAGTTGGGGAGAGTGTTTATCTCAACGCTGTCAGCAAAGTGAAGAATTATTATTTATTCATCGCTGTGAACCCTTGCAAGAACGGTTACGTTTATTCTTATTTTGGTTAGCCCGCAAGTTTGGGCAACCCGTAAAAGAAGGGTGGAAAATCGGTTTCAAGTTAACCCATCAAGAACTAGCCGATGCCATTGGTAGTTCCCGGGTGACGGTCACTCGCCTTTTAAGAAAGTTAGAACAACAAGGAGTAATTGAGCGTTTCGGTCGCAATTGTATTGTAGTCAAAGATTAAAAATTAGTTTTCTATGTCTAACCGCTTAGTGATCGAACTAAACAATTTGAATAATTTTTGCCTGTAATAATTGAGCGACTTGTGGGTTATGAGAAGTGACGATCGCGCTCCCGCCTTCTTGTGCAAATAAATCTAATCCTGTTAACATTAATTGCAATGATCGTGGGTCTTGTCCTACCGTAATTTCATCAAGCAAACAAACGGTTGGTTGTCGGGCTAAAACTGCAGCTAACGTTAAGCGTCTTTTTTGTCCTCTAGAAAGGGATTGTGGGTGACGATCGCGCAATTGAGCTAAGTTTAATTGTTCTAACCAGCGATTAGAAATTGTTTCGCTAATTCCAGCTTGTTTCACTTCTGCTTCCACTGATTCTCCAAATAATTGATGTTCGGGATTTTGTAATACGAAACCGACCGTTCTTGCCAGATTAGTAATTGGACGACCTGTTGCTTTTTTCCCGAACAGCCACCAGTTTCCTGTTTGCGGTTGTAATAATCCTGAGAGTAATTTTAAGAGCGTTGTTTTCCCACAGCCGTTTTCTCCTTGTAATAAGATAATTTCTCCTTGGTACAGCTTTAAATTGGGGAAAGGAGAATAGCCTCCCCAACTCAAATTATCCGTTTCTAAGACTAAGGTTTCTTGCGGAAATCGGATGTTTGAATCTAACTGAAGTTGTGAGGAAAAAGGAGAAAAAGAATTAGGCGTTCCTTTCTTTAAACAGCCCTCCTCAAAATAATAAGCGCGATCACATAAATCTCTCACTAAATCAAAGCGATGTTCAACAATTAAAATTCCCTGTCCTTGCGTGGCGTGATCGCGCAACAGCTGGCGTAACTGGTTACAATTACTTTTATCGAGATAAGCAAAGGGTTCATCGAGTAATAAAATCGATTGTCCCATGATTAAAAGACACGCTAAAACCAGGCGTTTTTTTTGCCCTGCCGATAGACGATCAATTTGCCATCGCGCTTTAGAAGTCAAGCCAAATTCTCTTAAAGAATGATCGATAATTAAGGGAATGCGATCGCTGCTGATGTTTAAGTTTTCCAGTCCAAATCCTAATTCTTCCCAAACCGTATCGGTAAAGATTTGCGTTTCCACATTTTGTAACAAAATCCCAAAATAACGAGCGCGATCGCGCACTGATTCTTCATTTAAAACTTGGTCTTTTACTAAAATATTTCCTGTTAATTCCCCTTGAATATGAGTGGGAGAAATACCAGCTAAGCAATTGAGGAGAGTACTTTTTCCACAACCCGTTGCACCAGAAATGAGTATAATTTCACCTGGGTGAAGCGTGAGATTAACATGATTCAAAGTGGGGTGAGATTGATTGCTGTAGGTAAAAGTTAAATCACTAATTGTTAACAAAGGGTTAGACATAAAATATTCCCCACAACAATCCGAAACAACTCAGGGTAAATAGAGTATCAGAAAAAGACCAAGTTAGTGGTTGACTCATACTGCGCGGTGAGTCGGGATCGTAAGCCCGAGTTTCCAGCCCGATCGCGACCTCATCCGCATAAGAAACAATGCGAAAAATTAAAGGAATAAATAATCCTGAAACTAAATAACGAGGCTGACGACTTAAATCAATTCCTCGCAACTGATTCGCTTCAATAATGCGGGTGGTTTCTCGCTGCATCAAGGGCAAAAAACGCCATGTTAGCATCACACTTAACACTAAAAAACTGGGAAGGCGTAACACTTGTAAAGCACGGACTAAAGATGCTGGCGGTGTGGTTGCAGAAAGTAATGGTGTGGGGAGAGTAATCGCTAAAAGACGGAAGGTGTTCGCGATCGCGAAATTCCAATCTCCTTGGGATAAACCAACTGCAATTAAAGTAAAAATCATTAGTAGCGCGATCGTTATCAGAATCAAGCGCAGAGTTAATTTAACTTCCCAAAGCATCAGGAAAATAAACACACTTGCCACTAAGCCTGCAGTTTGAATTTCTTGTAAGGCAAAGGCAATACTCGTAAAAACTAAACTGGCTGCAATCTTAGCTAGCGGATTAACCCGAACTAAAAAGCTGCGTTTACGAGAAGAAAGTTGATTAATTATCATGGTTTTTTGTTTGTCATCTGGTAACGAATAAGGAATGACCAATAACCAATAACCAATAACCAATAACCAATGACCAATGACCAATGACCAATAACCAATGACCAATGACCAATGACTAATGACTAACAATTTTCCCTGCTTTTTGTAATTGCGTGACCACCTTTTCTCCCAACCACCAGCCAACCGCACCAGACACTCCAGAAAGAACAGTCATTGGGGCTAAAATCCAAGATTGACTTAACCAAGCAGCAAACGCCTCTCCCGCCACATAAGCGCCAATTAACGCCCCCGCAACAGTCGCACTGCTAAAAAAAAGAATATTTCCCAACAGGCGATCGCGCTTTTTGCGATATCCCCCTCGCGCTAACATGACTAACTCGGTTACTAAAATCGCCACACCCAGAAAGGCAGTAACAATCAGAGAAACACGACTTAGAATCACCGCAAGGGTGCCAATGGTTAACGCAACACTACCACTGCGCTGTAATCTTGCCATTGCCAAGGTGAGAAAAATCCCCGCTAACGGCGCCCAGACAATGGTGCGAATCCCCGGCAACGGAATGGAAATCACCAAAGGAACGGTGACAATACTAGCAATGGCGATGCCAATACTCATAAAAGCAGCGAAGACATAATCTCCTAATTTCCAGGGTTTTCCGTTTTGCGATGACATAAACTTCTCCTAAAACTGACTGCGTAAGCCAAATAAAACCCGTAATCCTGGCGCTTCGGCGGTGGAAGTGGGATAAAAGTAGTTCGTATCAAAGAGGTTTTCCACCGACAGAGTCAGTTCTTGTGTGGGGGTGAGTTGATATCCTAAGCCCAGATCAACCACCACTGCGCCCTCAGTTCCTTCACCAATGACACCGTCACTGACTAATACTTCTCCTTGGTCACCGTAGATGCGGGTTTGGAGAAAGCCACTGAAGCGATCCTCTTCGTACAATAAACGCACTAAAGCGGTTGTTGGGAAATCTTCTAGCTGACTCAACGGTTGACCGGAATCATCTTCACTGTCAACAATGGCGAGATTCCCTTCAATTGACCATTGTGAGCTAAACTGATAGCCGAGCTTAAATTCTACCCCTTGGATTAAAATGTCTTTATTGGCTGTTTGCAGGGTGGGACTACCCGGCGATCCGGCAGGAGTCAAAGGCGCAACCCCGATAAAGTTATTGATATCGTTGCGAAAATAGGTGACGCCACCGCTTAAGGTGTCATTATCAAAGTTGAGTCCGATATCGAAATTGTTGGCTCGTTCTGGGTCTAAATCAGGATTAGAGCGCACAAACCCGCGAGTCGGGGCAAAAGAGTCTTCGGCAAAGAGGTCTTGCAAGGTAGGGGGTCGAAATCCTTGGGCAAAATAAGCACGGGCTGCTAAATCATCAGTCAGTTCATAGACTAGACCGGCATTAAAGGTAACGGCACTTTCATCACTTTCGTCTCCGCCACTTTCTGTATCAAAAGTATCAAAGCGAATCCCGCCCGCAAGGGTTAATTCGTCAGTCGCATCAAATGTTGATTGTAGAAAAACTCCGTTAAAGGTTCGTGTCGCAAGGGGGGGATCGCTTTCTGAAAATGCACTGGGAGGAGAAGGAACCGTTGGATTGAAGAGAACAAAATCTGTCTCTGTATCGGTTTGGGAGGTTTGGGCATCTCGACTGAAATCATAGCCGTAGGTGATGACAAAATCTTCACCGACATTGCTGGTTCCTTTTGCCGAAAAGCCAAAGGTTTCGGTGAGGGTATCTTGTCGATTATCGTTAATTTGTACGCCTGTTACGAAGGTTGGCGGTCCAAAGCCTGTAGAGATCGGAAAGGGTCTGGTAATTTCTTGCGTAGAATCAAAGCGGCGATCGCTGCGGAGATAATACCCTTCTAACTCCACTTCTGTCGCGCCTTCATGAGTGTAGGTTAACGACAGGCGATCCGTGTTGCGAAAATCGCTTTCAGCGCGGGTGAAAGGGTCAGTAAAACCGCTTAAATCCGCGTCATTTTGCCGGAACAGTTCTCCTCGAATCTCTAGACGATCGCGATCGCTGAAATCAATCCCTCCCGCAGCATAAGCATTGAAGACTTCATAATCAGTCCCCAGCGGAATATCATTACCATCCCCATCTTCCGCATCGCCTCCCGTTCGCGCTGCTAAGCCTAGAACATAGTTTGACCCCGCCACTTCCAAGTTGCCATTGAGTTCGGCAAAACCGCCTCCATAGAGATAGGAACGCACCCCAAATTCCCGATTAGGTCGCGGGGTGGTTGTAATCACGTTGACCACACCACCAAAGGCATCCGCCCCATAAAGAGAGGAAGCAGGACCTTTTAACACTTCAATCCGTTCAATGCGAAAGGGATCAATGGAACCAAAATCGGGACCAAACTCCAGATTTGGTTGACGGTTACCATTAACTAATAAGCCGATGCGTTCTCCTGTAATCCCGCGAATGTTGGCTGAAGCCGTAATCGGTCCGAGACGGTTCAGGGTTACTCCTGGCAAGGTTTGAATCGCGTCTCCTGTCGTGCGAATTAACGCCCGTCGCTGATTGAGTTCTTCTTCTGTCACTGTTTCCACGCTGGCTGGCGTTTCTGCAACTGGGGTCGGACGACGCGCACTGATGACAACCAATTCAATAGGCGGGGGCAAAACGGTAACTGTGATTCCAGTGGGGACTTCTTCTAAAAAGATATCAGGTTGCTGATCGTTACCCACCACTTCCACTCGCACCGTCTCATCGTCCAAGGGAAACACCCTAATCGTGGCGATGTCAGGAGTTGGATTATCGCGGATGAACTGATCCCCTGTTGCGAGGTTAAGTTGGGTATTGGGAAAATCGATCACGATCGTAGTTTCATTCAAGCGCGATTGTTCCCCAGAAGAGAGTTGAAATTCTCCCGCACCAAGGGTGATCGCCAACCCCCCATCAGCAGTAGCTTCTACTTGCACTTGGGTAATTTCTCTGGTTTGCGCTAAAACAGGCTGCGCGTAGGTCGCAGTGATTGCCAATGCAGTGAAACTCACGACTGAGAATAAACGGTTCACCTTCACTCCTCACATTCAGACAGGTTTCAATTCTTCT
>CAZAYV010000177.1:0-7403 GCA_964489465.1 uncultured Dactylococcopsis sp.
GACTGATTACTTTACTCTTTTCTCCTCGTTTGTCAACCCCTTCACCTGAATCCTTACCTCAAAACAGGGAGCTTTGACCAGGAAAGTAGAAGAGTTAGAGCAGAAACTGAATGAGGACAGCAACATAGTTGAACTAGAAAATCAGCAACAAGAAATAGACGACAAATTAGAGGGAGTACAAGAGGACTTAGAAGAGCGGATTACAGAGCTCGAAAAAAAGTTGGCAGACCTTCAAACTTCAAGCAACACTGCTGAATCTACTACTGATAGCACAGAAGACTCCAGTGCTCAATCGAATGCTGACAGTGCAGAAAACTAGACAAGTGAGCCAACTGAGCCATGAACGAGTTTCCAAGACAAAAACTTTGTGAACTAATTGCTCAATATGGTCACTCTCTCTGCGACGACCCAAGGCGTTGCGAGGCTTTACTGCGGGATTACTGCGGCCAGAATCGCAAGGAGATTTTCGTTTTAACGGGACTTAGACAAAACTGCCGGCGTGATCGCGTTCAAAAGCAATTCAATAGAGGCTTTCACCTCGATTTAACCTCTTTCCCATTAAGACAGGAGTTTCAGCGATTTTTGCCCTTTCGACCTTAATCTCCTGATTGGACTGGATTGTCGACTATTACAGAGGAGAAATTTTCCAAAGTCCCGTTAATCGGCGCCTTGAGAGAGGGCTTGGTCTCCGACTTATTGAAATCGAGTAACAGTCTATCCTGGTCGGTTACTTCAGCACGGCTAGTGAAGCGAATGCAAGAAGACCTGGGAACTTCTCCTGATGTCGCTCAGTGGGTTGTTAACTCTTGGGCTTTAGCACTGGAAGTAATTTCTAAGCAGGACATTGTAAGCAATTCACCGCCACCGGTTGACCCCAAATATCGCCAAGAGCCGATCCAGCAACAATCCAATTCAAGCCAGTCCTCTCCTTCCCGTCGAAGCAATTCACCACCGCCCGTTCCATCTAAGTATCGCCAAGAGCCGATCCAGCAACAATCCAATTCAAGCCAGTCCTCTCCTTCCCGTCGAAGCAATTCACCACCGCCCGTTCCATCTAAGTATCGCCAAGAACCGATCCAGCAACAATCCAATTCAAAATCAGCTAATCAAGTTCCACCGCCAATACGGAATTCAAATGCAGAGGGATCAAAAATGAAATGGTTTTATTGCAACGGTAATGTTCAGAATGGTCCCATCTCAGACCAACAACTATAAGACCTCATTCAAAAAGGAACAATCAGAAGATCTACTTTACTCTGGCATGAGGGATTAGATCAATGGATAACTGCATCAGAAGTAGGAGGGTTATTTGTTCAAACAACCTCTCCTCCTGTTCGCCCTCAATCATCAGGGACAGGCAATGTTTTTGACGAGTCTGTACCAGTACCTAATGAAATCAAGGGTTGGAACTGGGGGGCTTTCTGTTTAGGAGGACTTTGGAGTATCGGCCATCAAGTTTGGATTGGATTACTCTGTTTTATTCCTTATGTAGGAATCATAATGTGCATCGTCCTAGGGGTCAAAGGGAACGAGTGGGCTTGGAAAAGTCGGCATTGGGACAGCATCGAACAATTTAAGAAACATCAATATAACTGGTCAGTTGCAGGATTCATTTTACTCGGTATCAGTTTTGCTCTTGGGCTAATCATTGCTCTTGCCGGAGCTTAGTTGTCTTTCTGAATAAAAAATATGGAGTCGTTTTTGAAACATGAACAATTTACCGCGACAAAAACTTCAGGAATTAATTGTCGAATACGGTCTTCATTTATGTGACGATCCCCGACGCTGCGAGGCATTATTAAGAGACTACTGCGGTCAGTATCGAAAGGAGATTTTTCTTTTAATTGGCGCACTGAGAGAGGGGCTAGTCTCCGACTTACTAAAATCGAGCAATAGCATTTCTTGGTCAGTTACCTCAGCACGATTAGCGCGACGAATGGAGGATCATCTGGGAACTTCTCCCGATGTTGCTCAGTGGACAATTGATGCTTGGGCTTTCGCTTTGGGAATTTCTACCAATCAAGACTCTAACATTGGTCACTCAACTACAGCAACTTCCTCTCCCAGTTCAAAGCAAGAGGAGCAGACATATATTCCCTCAGTTTCTAGTGAAAAACAAGAGGCTGATTCCCAGCGATTGCAGGTCAAAGCACAAGAGACCAGCGAACCAGAAGATTATGAAACTAGACTGCGACAATATGAGCAGAAATTTATTAGGGAAATTCAAATCGAATATCCTCTCAGCTATGCTGTTCAAAAAGTTCTTGAACGCTATCAACAATATCTGAAACTGAAGGACGAAGATATCAAACGAATTGAGCAATCAGTTATTTTTCAACAAGTAACGCATCGAGAAAAAACTGATTCCAAAAACAAAAGCGCGATTGGTTGCCAGCAACAGGAAGACATCGAAGTTGAATCGTCTTCATCCAATTCCGATGAGGCAGAAACTTATAACAAGCATGGGAACGCCCGCTATCAGCAAGGAGATTTCCAAGGCGCGATCGCTGACTATACGAAAGCCCTCGCGATTAATCCCAATTTAGCTAAAGCCTATTATAACCGAGCGAATGTTCGTTGTGAGCAAGGAGATTTCCAAGGCGCGATCGCTGACTATACGAAAGCTCTTCAGATTAAACCCAATTATACCCAAGCGTATCATAACCGTGGGCATACACGCTATCAGCAGGGTGACATCGAAGGCGCGATCACTGACTATACCGACGCTCTCAAATTTGATCCTAATTGTTCTAAGGCTTATAACAACCGAGAGTCAGCAAAATCACATCGGGTTTTCATCACATAACTTAAGTTTTGTTGACGAGAAATTGGATAATGAATATGAATAAGTTACCGCGACAAAAACTGAGAGCAATTATTCTCCAATACGGTCGGTCTATCTGCGATGAGCCACAACGCTGCGAGGCGTTATTGCGCGACTATTGCGGTCAATATCGAGGAGAAATTTCAGTTCTCGTCAATGCCCTCAAGGAAAAGGTTGCAGCTAATTTACTATCTTCTCAAAATACAGTTCCAATAGACATTCTGATAGCACGTCTCACAAAACAGCTACAGAATAATCTTTATCTAGCAGAAGGAGCGGCGAGATGGGCAGTGGAATCTTGGGCAGTAGCGTTGGGCGTGATTTCGGAGGAAGAAACGGGAAATAATTCACTTTCATCAGTGCAGGTATCATACCAGCAAGAAACAATCCAACAAGAATCCAATTCAGTTGAGGGACAACAAGACAATGTGGAAGAGGCTACCTCTAAGGGGACTCAATCCTTTTCAAGGGATTCCAACCAAGCTGATGCTTATAACAAACTTGGAGTAGATCTCCAGCGAAAAGGAGATTTAGAAGGCGCGATCAATTACTTTACAGAAGCCCTCACGATTAATCCCAATTTAGCTAAAGCCTATTACAATCGCGGGAATGCTTACCATCAGCAGGGAGATATAGAAGGCGCAATCGCTGACTATACGCAAGTGATCCAACTTGATTCCAATAACGCCCAAGCCTATTACAATCGGGGGAATGCTTACCATCAGCAGGGAGATATAGAAAGCGCGATCAGTGACTATACTGATGCTCTCAAACTCGACTCGAAGAATGCCAAAACTTATAAAGCTCGTGGAATTGCTCGCGAAAGCAAGAGAAATTTAGAGGGGGCAGTTTCCGACTTGACTCAAGCTGCTCGCTTGTTCCAGCAACAAGGTAACCAATCTAATTATAAGCAAGTAGTAAAACGCTTAGAAAAATTAAAGCGTCAACCATTAGAGACCACTAATATTTCCGAAGATTCTCTTCTCGCTACCGATCAAGCCCAAGATTGGTCTGGGGCTGCCTTCATTTTAGGAATACTTCTAGGACTATTTTTTGGGATACCACTGGGTACTGTTTTGGAATCCGATTCTGAGTCTTCCACCGTCCCTTCTTCGAGATTATCTTCAGCTATAAAAATACAAACATTGACTAATTTCATGATGAATTAAATAAAAGCCAAAAGGAAAAAAATTAAGGAGTGAAACTGAAATGCTAAAAGAGAAACCAAGAGATAAGCTGAAACAACTAATCCAAGAATACGGTTACGATTTAGGCGACGATCCGCGACGCTGCGAAGCACTGCTGAGAGACTATTGCGGTCAAGATAGGCGGGAAATTTTTGCCCTTGTTAATGCTCTTAAAGAAGGAGTGGCTCAAGAATTTTTGAAATCTAGCAATACAGTTCCTATTGATTTATTACTTGCCCGTTTAACTAAGCACTTACAAGAGAATTTGGGGATATCGGGAGAAACAGCTTCTTGGGCAGTAAATTCATGGGCATTGGCACTCGGAGTCATTTCCTCTCCCCAAGAGAACAGTTTTGAGGAAAATAACGGGCAAACTACAGACTCCAATTCACTCATCACGGAAAATCAAGAATACAAAAAAAAATTGCATCAGTATGAAGAAGAACTGGAGGCTTGGCAACAAAAAGTAGAAGTGCTTCAAGAAAAACTCGCTACTAGCGGAACAGAAAAAAAAGAAGAATCGCAAGAGTTAAAAAACTTAAGAAACAAATTAGAACAAAAAAATAAAATCATAGAGGAAACCAAAAAGATAAACTTTGGACTCATTGGTATAGTATTGCTTTCAGTAATTACTACGTTTGGAGTTGGCACACATTTTTACGATCAACAACAGGAGCTTGAGCGAGCATTATACATTAGAAATAAACAAAATGATTTACTCCGGGAACATTGTGGAGATTCATTGAAAGAGGATATAGAGAGAATGCTACAGCAACATCGCCATTGAGAAGTAGGATTTTACTTGTGGTTCTTTCTAGTAATTATATGTTGTCTAGAGACTATACCAATTGATCACAGTCTTGTTTAGATTCAAGATTTTTTAATTCAAAATAATAACGTCACAACTTTTAGCTACATCCAAAACTGTTTAAGGAAAATTTTATGACACATTATAATGCTTTTTTGAAACAAGTTTCTTCTGGCGGAAGCAGCAGCACTAGATTTAACCCTTATCCTCTTTCAAGGGATCAATCTATCTTTATTGGCTCCGATCCGAGTTGCCAGATTACACTCAATGCCAATTATTACAGTGGCGTTTTGCAGCGGCACGCGGAAATTCGACCATTATCATCCCACTCTTCCAATAATATGCCCCTTTGGGAAATTCGGAATGTCGGAAGCGGGAGCGGAACTTTCGTCAATGGACAGGTATTGCATGGTTCTCGTACCTTACAAGTCGGCGATCGCGTTTCTTTTGGAAAAAAGGGTCCCGAATTTATTTTCCAATGTCAGCCAATCTCGCATCGCCCAACGGCTCAACCTTTGAATATTCAATCAAGCGAGTCTCTCCACATGAGTCAAGTGTTTCCTGCTTTCTCCATGAGAAAAGACGTGCATTGGAGAAAGTTGATGATACCAGGCGCGATCATGGTTGTATTGGTTGTTCTCATGTTTGACGCTATTACAACTGACCCTTTGCGGTTTATGTACCTGTTAGGGATTTTCTTAGCTGCTGCCGGATACTTCATTGTTTACCAACTTTGCGGAAAGTCTAAACCTTGGTGGCTAATTGGCGGAGTTGTAATCGCTACCATTTTATTTAACTTCACCCTTTTTGGAATTTTTGCTTTCTTTTTCCGCAAGGTTCTGCCAGGCGATGTCCTTCCATTAATGCAACTGCTTGAAGAAGGTCAACCTGTCAACCCTATTGATTTCTTCGTCAGAATGTTTTTTGGAGCCGGTTTGCTTGAAGAACTGACTAAAGCGCTGCCAATCTTTGCATTGCTGTTCATTGGTTCAAAGCTAAAATCGCCCTGGCGAGAGCGGATAGGGGTGTGGGAGCCTTTAGATGGAATTTTATTGGGGACCGCTTCTGCAGTGGGTTTTACGCTTCAGGAAACTTTTTTTAGCTATGTGTTGCCGAATATGCAGCAAATTATGGAGAGAGAAGGCCAAGGAACTGCGTTATACTTCGGGCTTGCATTGTTAATCCCTCGAATTTTGGGATCGATCGCCGGTCACATGGCTTATAGCGGTTATTTTGGTTATTTCATTGGCTTAGCTGTCTTGAAACCTAGTAAACGCTGGCAACTTCTAGTGATCGGCTATCTTACGGCAGCAACTGTCCATGCCGTTTGGAACTCGGTATCCGTTTTTGGTCCAACTCCCTTAGCAGATACTCTACTCCAAGCAATCGCAGGAATGTTGGCGTTTGCTTTCTTGATTGCTGCGATTCTTAAAGCTCGTCAACTTTCACCAACCCGTTCCCAAAATTTTGCCACTCAATATCAACCGTTGCCCCCTCAGCCTCGGGCTCCATTCTCTCTCAAGCTCAAGCATCGCTCGATTCCCTTGAATAAGGGGGTACAGCTTCGGGGACGCGACATTGCTGGCTTGAATGCAATGAGAAATGATGGCGTGGTAGCAGAAGTCAACTCCAACCCTAAAGATCCGAATATTTTGGGATTGCACAATTGCTCTACTCAAGTTTGGATGGCAACCCTGCCTGATGGGACTCAAAGACGGATCGAGCCTGATCGCAACCTGAAGTTAGCAGTTGGGACAAAAATCAATTTTGGCTCAGGACAAGGAGTAATTCAATGATGAATGATTTACCGCGACAAAAACTCAAGGAAATAATAATTCAATACGGTCGTTCTTTATGTGACGATCCCCGACGCTGCGAGGCTTTGCTGCGAGATTACTGCGGTCAATATCGCAAGGAAGTGTCCGTATTGGTCAATGCGCTTAGAGAAAACATACCTACAGATCTCCTTTCATCGCAAAGCAGTTCGATGCCTAGTGTAACAGTTGCTCGATTGACTAAGCGGTTGTCGGTTTAGCTGAGGAGTCAGCACGATGGGCAGTGGAATCTTGGGGTGTAAACAATGAAGGTTTTTGGAACAAATGGTTGGTGTGGATAAAATTTACTAAGCGCGTCGGCTGGAAAAATATTCAAAGAATTGGACGAAGTGAGGATTTCAAAGGAGAACTACCATTAGGGCACTTACCTTCCATTACATGGTGGACTTGGCTAGGAGAACTGTGGCAGAACCGCCGACTGTTTAATTTAGTAAGTTGGGGGGTGAATATTTCGTTGTCGGTATTGTTTGCAATTTTAGGCTATGGGCTCTGTCAATGGTGTTTTGAATCGTTTGGCACTAGTGACATTTGTTGGCGGATTTCCTCGTCGAGGGACTGTAGTGCAGCAATTGGTTGGGGATTGTTGGGGTTTTATATTGGGTTATTTGGGACATCAACATTTATAGAGTGGCGAATATACCAAGCGTATCGGGTATGGGAAATTCTTCTTTCGCGTATCAGAAACTGACAAGCTTCTGATATCAAATCCGGAAAAACACCTGAGAGAAAACAAGGACTCCACGACATAA
>CAZAYV010000178.1:0-7394 GCA_964489465.1 uncultured Dactylococcopsis sp.
TGCAGATATTAAAGTTGTTTTTTCTCCGAAGCAATAACTCTAACCAGTGACCCTGAATCAAAAAGTCACATTAACCATCAAGAGGTTGTCGATCAAAATTCTCCACCAATGATCGCTTATGAATCATAGATGGTTTCATCTTCTTCCCGCCAAGCTGGATCTACCATACAAACAAAGACTAATGGTTCATCGCCGCAGTTATGCACATATTGACGAGTGTTCGGAGGAATATAAACGGCATCTCCTGGCTCAATCATTTGAGTTTCGTCATCAATATGCATTTCTCCTTTGCCTTGCATAATGTAATAGACTTCGGAGGTGGTTAAGGAGTGGGGAATAGAAGTTTGACCAATCGGTACAATGGCATGAGCAAGACTATATCGTAGCTCTAAAGGTTGCTTATCCGGATGTAACAATTCTCGTAAAATTGTGCCATCTCCCGCTGTAAATTCTTCGCATTCGTTGAGTTTTCTCACTAACATCTTTTCCTAAATCCTTATTTTCAATTCAAACCTGATCGCGGCGAATAATCTTGACAATTAATGGCTTGTTCTGTGTTGGCAATCAGCGGTTGAATAGTGCATTTCAGTCGGTGATCATTCGTAAAAAATTGACAATTCGCGCAGGGAATTTTGTGCATGGTTTCACTTCGTTTCACAGCGCTATAAATTGCACTGAGCAGCGTCCAAATCAGCAGAATGGTGAACCCCCAAGCCAAAACAAAGCACAGGGGAACCAAAAAGGGTTGCAGTAATGAAAGTAGGGTGTTGAGGAATGTAATCAAAACAAAACCAGGGATTGATTGCTGTTCTTGGCTCATCACGCTCGGTGAAAATTACCAATTCTTTATCGTATCACAGACCATCCCTGGAAGATTGTGTCAAGTAATGGCGTCTAGACACTAATCTTCTCTTTGAGTTCTGATAGTTGTTGTTGGTTAAAGATGCGTTTGAGGAGTGCTGCTGCGGCTTGTGGTTCGGCTGGAATTAAGACATGGGGAATCGAAGCATTGGCAAGACGATACAAGCTTTCGCCAATTTTGATTTCTTGCGGCTGATCGAGTTCGATGCAATCTGACCCTTTTTTGAGTTCTTTAATCACAACTGGCGCTAAAGTAGAATAGGAATGTTTAGGATTCGTGATCGCGCTTTTGGCTGTCTCAACCAGTTGTTGCCAATTGGGGTCATCTTCTGCCACCCCCTTAGCACGATTACAAATTTGCGATAAGGTTTGGCGTGTCTCAACAGTGTCCTCTCCTTTAAATAACTGCAACATTTCTCTTAACAGCGGTCGGATCTCAACAACCTGATTTTCAATCGCAGTTGTCGGTTCAGCGGTCGCAACTCCACCGAGATCCGCCATCACTGCTTTCACATCGGCACATTGATCTAAATGTTCCTGTAATTCCTTAAATTGAGATTCCGCCCCTTTAACCAGTTCTTTGCCTTGGCTTTCACTCAAGCCCTCTGGCGTTTGCAAGCGCGCGATCAAATCTTTTAGTACATCAAAAGCAGAAAGAAACAGTGATTCAAGCTTTTCATCAACATTGACTTTGCCATCCCGAAACACCTTAAAGGCATCTTCAAGACGGTGAGCCGTTTTTTGGATACTGCCATAGCCCAACATCGCCCCGCCTCCCTTAATGGAGTGGGCCGCCCGAAATAATTCATCAATTTGTTCTGAATCTTCACTGGCACTCGATAGGTTCAATAGTCCTTTTTCCAGTGTTTCTAGATGTTCTTTCGCCTCTTCAATAAAATATCCGAGGATGCGTTGTTGATTATCGCTCATAATAACCTTACCTTGGCTAGATCCCAATGTTTTTATCCTACCCTGTTCAGGTGATGAGATAACTGGCCCAAGCCGTGACTTGTTCTTCACTTTTTTCTTCGGAAGAGCTAGAAGTAGTGTTGTCGCGAATCAGTAAACGCCAAGTTTTTCCCTCTGCTTGTCGCTGTAGATAAATGTCAAACTCATTCTTCTGTTGCGTAATCTCTTGACGAGGCAAATTAAGTTTAAGGGTATAAGTACCACTGACTTCATAAGTGGGTAAATCAGCGATATACAGGGGATTCAGCGTTTTGACTTTGAGATTTTTGACGTCAAAGTTGGTGGGGGTGGAACGGTCCAGTTGGGTGTTTAAACGATCTTCGGTCAGAGTGAGTTGGCGCGCGATCGCGTGCTTAATAATTTCTCGCCCAGGGGCCAATCCTTTCGGTGGTGTATTGCCACCACAAGCTGTCAACAAAACCACAAGCAGTAAGATGAAAATGAGTCTAAGTTGACCCAGGCCTAAAGCAGGCCCTTGTTTAACTCCAAGGCTCAAGGACTGCGGTAGAAAAAATTTCATGACCTGACCTCCCTTTCCTTTACCCCTGATTCCGAGCAAATTTGATCGGTCAAAACTCTAAGATAACCTAAAATTCACCCTCTCTTCAGCGTTGAATATATTAAGATATTTGACAACTTGCTTGTAGGAATTAAAAATAGATCATTTGTTGTCCATTTATCCAGGACCTGTAGCATAGATCCAATCGAACATGAAAATAGCAGTTACTAAAGAAATCGAAGTGGGAGAACGCCGAGTGGCGCTAATCCCTGATATTGTCTCACGTTTAGTCAAACAGGGCTGGGAGATTCAGGTCGAAGCGGGGGCAGGAGAAGCCGCATATTTTAGCGATCGCGCTTATGAAGAAGCCGGTGCAACGATTATCCCGGATAAAGCCACTTTATGGCAAAACACGGATATCATTACTAAAGTGTCTTCCCTGAAAGAAGAAGAACTTCCCCTCCTGCCAAAAGGAAAATCAGTCATTGGATTACTCGATCCCTTGGGCAAGCCGGAATTAATCCAAACCCTAGCCGAACAAGGGGTTAATAGCTTTGCCCTCGAACTCATGCCTCGTACCAGCCGTGCCCAAAGTATGGATGCACTCTCTTCCCAAGGCAATATTGCGGGTTATAAAGCAGTATTGCTAGGGGCAACAGCATTGCCAAAATTCTTCCCCATGTTGACGACTGCGGCAGGAACAATTCGCCCAGCAACCGTCTTTATCATTGGTGTTGGGGTGGCCGGTTTACAAGCCATTGCCACTGCCCGCCGTTTAGGGGCACTAGTGGAAGCCTTTGATATTCGCCCAGAAGTGAAAGAACAAGTGCAAAGTCTGGGTGCTGACTTTGTCGAAATGTCCTTTGAGGAAGAAACCACTACTAAAGATGGTTATGCCAAAGAAGTTTCCAAAGATGCCAAGCAACAGTCCCAAGAACTGATTGCAAAGCACGTGGCAAAAGCGGATGTCGTGATTACCACAGCCCAAGTCCAAGGAAAACGTGCGCCACAATTGGTGACCAATGACATGATTAAGCAAATGAAACCCGGTTCGGTTATCGTTGATCTGGCCGGAGAACAAGGCGGAAACTGCGAACCCACCGAAGCCGGAAAAGATATTCAAGTTGAGCCGGGAGTGACGGTCATTGGACCGATTAACTTGCCCTCGTCCCTACCAATTCACGCTAGCCAGATGTATAGTAAGAACGTTTCAACCCTGTTGCAATATCTGGTGAAAGAGGAACAAATGCAACTGGATTTTGAAGATGACATCATCGATAGCATTTGTCTCACTCATGATGGCGAACTGCGTAACCAACGGGTGAAAGATATCTTAGCGGAAAAAACCGAATCAAAAGTCTAAATACGGGAGGAAATAACGATGGAAACAACACTCATTGCCAGTTTATTTGTTTTTGTCCTGGCTGCTTTTGTGGGATTTGAAGTGATTAATAAAGTTCCTCCAACGCTACACACCCCGCTCATGTCTGGTGCTAATGCCATTTCCGGTATTACCGTCATTGGCGCCGTACTGATCGCTGGTGCCGGTGGCAATAGTACAGTCACGACTATTATGGGCTTTATCGCCGTTATCCTAGCCACAATTAACGTCGTTGGCGGATTTCTCGTCACTGACCGAATGCTGCAAATGTTCAAGAAATAAGGAGGCTAAATCTTAAGTGAACGACTTAACAACATTTTTACCCACAGGGATTCAAATTAGCTACCTGGTTGCTGCTTCCCTGTTTATTCTTGGCTTAAAGAAATTAGGGTCCCCAGCGACAGCTCGTAATGGGAACGTTTTATCTGCCACAGGGATGCTTCTTGCCGTCGTGGTTACCCTGCTGGATCAACAAATTCTTAATTACCAATGGGTGCTCATTGGAGTCGCTGTTGGGTCAGTGATTGGTGCGATTATTGCCAAAACCGTTGCCATGACAGCAATGCCACAAATGGTCGGCTTCCTCAACGGCTTAGGAGGTGCAGCCTCAGCATTAGTTGCGATGGGCGAATTTTGGCGACTAGTCCACTCAGAAGCAGGAGTGCCCCTTGACGCGACCATTACCGTGATTCTTGGTATTTTTATCGGTGGGGCAACGCTGACGGGTAGCTTGGTTGCTGTGGGCAAGCTACAAGGCATTATTACCGGAAAACCCGTGACTTTCCCCTTACAACAACCCGTTAACATCGCGATCGCGGGCGCCTTTATTGTCAGCAGTGCGTTCTTAATTACGAACCCAGCTGATCAAACGGCCTTCTTCACCATGATTGGACTGGCTAGCTTGTTCGGGATCCTCTTCGTCCTTCCCATTGGTGGTGGCGATATGCCTGTTGTCATTTCGCTATTAAACTCTTTGTCTGGTTTAGCAGCCAGTGCCGCAGGTTTCGTTGTCATGAACAACATGCTGATTATTGCTGGGGCGTTAGTCGGTGCATCCGGTTTAATTCTCACCGAAATCATGTGTAAAGGCATGAATCGTTCTTTAGCCAGCGTTCTCTTTGGTGCCTTTGGTGGCGGGGACTCCGGTGGCGTTCCCGGCGCTGGCGGTGCAGACTTAGGCGATAAAGTGGTCCGTAGCATTGGTTCTGAAGAAGCGGCGATGATGCTCCGCTATGCCCGTTCTGTGGTGATTGTGCCGGGTTATGGCATGGCAGTGGCCCAAGCCCAGCAAGCGATTCAGGAATTAGCGATTCTCCTTGAACAAGGGGGCGTAGAAGTGAAATATGCGATTCACCCGGTTGCCGGAAGAATGCCTGGACACATGAATGTCTTACTGGCGGAAGCGAATGTCCCTTACACCCAACTTTATGACATGGATGACATTAACCCGCAGTTTGAACAAACGGATGTGGCGTTAGTCGTGGGGGCAAATGATGTGGTGAACCCCGGTGCGCGTCATGACCAGGGAAGCCCCATTTATGGGATGCCGATTCTAGAAGTAGATAAGGCCAAACAAACCATTGTCATCAAGCGGAGTTTGGGAACGGGGTTCTCTGGTATCCAGAACGAACTCTTCTTCAAAGATAAAACCACGATGCTCTTTGGTAGTGCGAAAGATATGTTGACGCAGCTGGTTTCTGAAGTGAAACAACTTTAGATGCTGCTGATCAAATCTTTTAATGTCCGCTCCAGTTTTTTGCTGGAGCGTTTTTCATCAGAAATGATATGAAAGTATAGGGTCAATCTCCTTGATCTTCTGTGCCTTCATGATCCAGATCCGTATCCATTTCCAGGATTAAACGATCCGACTCGGGCAGCAAAACCTGCGCCACTTCTGGAAAATGTTTTTGCATACACTGATCGCAGACGCCGTGGGTAAATTCTACGTCAGAATGGTGTTGAATAAACGTCTCAACGGTTGACCAATAGCCTTGATCATTCCGAATCCCTTTGCAGTAGGAACAAATGGGAACCAGACCGTCCATGATCTCTATTTTTTCTAACGCTTGTGCTAATTGAGAAGAAACTCTCTTGAGTTCTAATTGGGTAACCACTTGACGTCCCAAAGCTTCCAGGCTGTTCTTTTGTCCTTCTGATAATGTTTTTGGCTGGCGATCAATGACACAGAGCGTGCCAATGACGTATCCTTGGGGAGTAATTAAAGGAACACCGGCATAGAAGCGAATACCAGGAGCACAGGTCACTAGAGGATTATCAGCAAAGCGTTGATCGCCCAGCGTATCGTTAACGATCATTGTTGTTTCACCTAAAATGGTGTGAGCGCAAAATGAGACATCCCGACTGGTTTCGTTAACGTTGAGACCAACTTTTGATTTAAACCACTGGCGATCTCCATCGACTAAACTAATTAAGGCAATGGGAACATCGCAAATAAAAGCTGCCAGCTTGGTAATGTCATCATATTCCGATTCAGAAGGAGTATCGAGGATTTGATATTGTCGAAGCGCTTCGAGTCGGGCTTCTTCTAACGCAGATGGCTTAGCTTTCATAATGATTCCTTGGGTACTCAATTGCTACAATCCCGAATTCGGTAGCTCATTTGAGTCATCTCCTCACAAACACTAAATCATTTCATAATCTTGATTAAGAGCAATCTCAAGACAATTCACTTCAAGAGGCAAGGAATTGTTGATTCACTAAAATAGTCTTTACTGCTTACTATCTTCTACAAAAACTGAGTTGTCATCCCGTCTCAGTTATTAAACTTAACTCAAGGGAGAATAGAAGAAAAACTTAACTCTCTTTTCAAGCTCAAGTTCCAACCAATCTAAACCATGGCTACTTCCTCCACTACACCAGCTTTCAAGGGAATAAGGGATGAAAAAATCGTCCTTTTTTCAGCGGTGCAACTTTCCAAGTGGTATCAAATGGGAGAGGTGCAGGTGCAAGCGCTCAAATCCGTGGATCTGCAACTGTATGAAGGGGAGTTTGTGGTTTTATTAGGGGCCTCAGGGAGTGGAAAATCAACATTACTTAATATTCTAGGCGGATTAGATACTCCCAGTGCTGGTGAAATCTTTTTTCGAGGACGCAATCTCACGACCGCCAGTGAAGCCGAGTTAACCCAATATCGTCGGGAACACGTGGGATTTGTGTTTCAGTTTTATAACTTGATTCCCAGTTTAACCGCAGCGGAAAATGTGGCGTTGGTCACTGAGTTAGCCCGTCATCCCCTATCGCCAAAAGCGGCCTTAACCTTGGTTGGGTTAGACAATCGCCTCAATCATTTTCCTGCCCAACTGTCGGGCGGCGAACAACAACGGGTTGCGATCGCGCGCGCTATTGCCAAACGTCCAGAGGTCTTATTTTGTGATGAACCCACGGGCGCGTTAGATTTTCAAACCGGAAAACGAGTGTTGGAAGTGCTCAAGCAAGTGAATCAAGAATTTGGGACAACGGTTGCTGTCATTACCCATAATGCCGGAATTGCCGCAATGGCCGATCGCGTACTGTTGATGCGCAGTGGGGAAATTGTCCAAATTCAAGAAAATGAAACCAAAAAATCTCCCTCAGAATTGGAGTGGTAGCGATGATTTCTCCTTTAGATCGGAAACTCTTTCGGGAGTTATGGCAACAATGGGGACAGCTGAGCGCGATCGCGCT
>CAZAYV010000179.1:0-7281 GCA_964489465.1 uncultured Dactylococcopsis sp.
TTATCTTAGTGAGCGCGATCGCGTATTTGATCAGCTCGATCATCAAACCGCTCTTAAAATTCTTGATACCGCTAATGGCAACAATGAAAAAACAATAATTCTTGTTCATTAAACTTTAGCAGCAAGATGAGAATCGCGATCGCGTTTAGTTAACTTCAACAACGACATTTGATTTAAATCAGGGCAGGGATTTTGACTGGATTAAAGAAACAACTCCTTGCTCCTGTGTGACAGGCTACGTTTTGCAGTTGGTGAACTTTAAGTAAAATCGTGTCACTATCACAATCATAGAAAAGTTTTTTCACTTTTTGGATTTGACCTGAAGTTGCTCCTTTATGCCACAGTTCTGAACGAGAGCGACTCCAGTAGTGCGCTTCTCCTGTTTCGAGAGTCCGTTGGATGGATTCTCGGTTCATCCATGCCATCATTAAAACAGCTTGATCTTGGTAGTCTTGCGCGATCGCGGGAATTAATCCCTGTTCATTAAACTTCAATTGCTCGATCCAGAGTAAATCCTGATTCATATTCCTTGTCGCTCAGTTACTGTAAAACCAATGATGAAACCAAACATTCACTTAAGTGTTGTCGAATTTCATCAGCATTCAGATTACGCCCAATGAAAATAAGCTCATTTTTAGGTGTAGTGCGCCATGGTTCACCTTGTATGTCAAAGCGAGGGCCACTTAACTGAAAAATATGACAGAGGTCGCTTTCGTGAAACCACAGAATCCCTTTTGCCCGAAAAACATCTTTAGATAAGTTCTCTTGTAAAAATTGTTCTAGCTTTTCCACATAAAAAGGGCGATCGCTGGTAAAAGAAATAGAGACAAACCCATCATTATCTAAGTGGGAAGAATGGTGATGATGATGTTCGTGCTGATGCTTCTGATGATGTTCATGTTCAGTTTCTTCGATCTCTTCTTCAACTAAATGTCCATAATTGTTTGGATCGTTATAACCAACATCTAAAATAAATGGCAGAGGAACTTCAGCATTTTGGCTATGAAGAATTCTTGCGCCTTCTTTGACGCTACAGATATAACTTTCTAGGGTTTGAATGTGCTCAGACGACGCTAAATCGGTTTTATTCAAAATTGTAATATCAGCATAAGTGATTTGCTTAAATGCTGCTTCACTATCAAAATGTTCTGGGGTAAAAGCATCTGCATCCACTAGAGTGATAACAGAATCAAGACGAGTTAAGTCGCGCAATTCTGTTCCTAAAAATGTCAGAATAATCGGTAAGGGATCAGCAACTCCAGTGGTTTCAATGATCAGATAATCAACGCGATCGCCGCGTTCTAAGACGCGATATACTGCTTCCACTAACCCATCATTAATCGTACAACAAATACAACCATTACTCAGTTCAACCATATTTTCATCCATTGAAATGAGAAGGTGACTGTCAATGTTAATGTCGCCAAATTCATTGACAAGAACGGCAACTTTTAAGTCCTGATTGTTGCTTAAAATGTGGTTGAGGAGTGTGGTTTTCCCACTCCCCAAAAATCCAGTGATAATTGTTACAGGTAATCCCCGCTTGGGAATAATGGGTTCTTTGGTTGTGCTACTCATAGTTAATTATGTGTTTCTAACTTAGAATGATAATCATTATCGTAGTTTAGCAATGATTATTCCCCTTTGTCATCATGAAGACCTCGATTGCGCCGAAGGCGCACCGAATCGAAGATTCGATCGATATCGCGATTATTGGCGCGGGACCCCAAGCCTTAACCCTTGTCACACATCTGTTACAAAAGAAAAAGTTGATGCGGAATCGTTTGATGGTTTTTGATCCCGCTGGGAGGTGGATGCAGCAATGGTATCATCAATTTGGTGCGTTTCAGATTCCCCATCTGCGATCGCCCTCTCCCCATCATCCTCATCCCAACCCGCAAGCCCTCCGCAACTTTGGCGAACATCGTCGCAATGAATTTTTTCCGCCGTATGATTTACCTGGAACTCAGTTGTTTCAAGACTTTTGCGAAGATTTAATTCAAAAATGGCAGTTACAAGATACAGTATATCCCGCAAGGGTACTGAGTCTTGCTCCTCTTCAGCACAAATTTCAACTGCACTTATCCACAGGAGAAACCCTGACAGCGCGACGAGTGGTTTTAGCAGTGGGGGCGGGAAAACCGATTATTCCCGATTGGGCAAAAGAGGTGTCATCTTTACACTTGCGTCATCAGTTGTGCCACAGTAGCCAAATTGATTTACGGAATTTAAGTCTGCACGGTGAAAGAATTTTGATTGTCGGCGGTGGTTTAACCAGTGGGCATTTAGCCTTGGGGGCATCAAAGTTAGGGGCAACGGTGATTTTAATGGCAAGGCGCAATTTTCAAGAAAAACTATTTGATGCTGATCCGGGTTGGCTGGGTCCAAAATATCTCAAGGGATTTTGGGCGGAAACTGACTGGTATCAACGCTTTCAGTTATTGCAAACGGCGCGGAATGGCGGATCGATGACTCCCAGTGTGATGACCCAGTTACGGCAACAACAGCATCAAGGAAAGGTGATACTATCTCCGCACTGTGAAGTGAAACAAGCGGTTTGGGAAGGGGATTATTGGCACGTTGATTGCAATAATGGTCAGTGTCTGAATGTGGATCGCATTTGGTTAGGAACCGGTCATGAAACGAATGTGGAGGAACACCCCTTACTCTCACTGATTCGGGAAAGATATCCCATCAAAGTCATTAATGGTTTACCTGTTCTCGATTCCCATTTGCGTTGGCAAGGCTGTGAATTGTTTATGATGGGCGCATGGGCTGGGTTACAAGTAGGACCCGTTGCCAGAAATATAGCAGGGGCAAGGATGGCAAGTGATTTGATTGTTCCCGCTTTAACGAAACCTAGTCTTGCTCTCACCTAATCAGTAAGGTAGGAAAATTTTTGTTGCACCATCAAATTTGACAGTCTGTATGAGCGATGATCGCGCTCTCTGGGTTCATGGTGTAATTAATGAGCGCGGATTCTTTACTCCTCCTCAGATTTTGGGAAAGCAGTAGAGCGAAGGATTTGCTAAACTATGACTTCTAGATCAAAAGAGAGATACCTTTTTCAGATGAAGAAGTTTCCAAGAAACCGTCCAATTGCGGTTGACTTATTTGCGGGAGTCGGTGGGATGACTTTAGGCTTTGAACAAGCAGGGTTTGATGTCCTCGCTTCAGTTGACATTGATCCCATCCATTGTGCTGCTCACGAGTTTAATTTTCCGTTTTGGTCAGTGATTTGTCAAGATGTGAGACAACTGACAGGAGAAGCAATCAGACAATCTTCTTCTATTCAAAATCAAGACATTGATGTGGTTTGTGGAGGCCCCCCTTGTCAAGGATTTTCTTTAATTGGAAAGCGAGTTTTAGAGGATGAAAGAAATGCTTTAGTTTTTCATTTTCTAAGATTGGTTTTAGAATTAAAACCCAAATACTTTGTCATGGAAAATGTCGCGGGTATGGCGATTGGCAAATCACAGCAATTATTAAACGAATTAATCGAACAGTTTCAGAAGAATAGCTATCAAGTCCAACTCCCCTATCAAGTTTTGAATTCGGTTAATTTTGGTGTTCCTCAAAATCGTAAGCGTTTGTTTTTATTAGGATGTCGTTATGATCAAATACTGCCAAACTATCCGACTCCTATCACCCGACCTGCTAAAAGCAAAGTGACTTTATTAAATAGCCATCAACCTGATAGCCCAACTGTCAAAGATGCACTCATTGATTTACCCATTATCGAAAACTATCCTGAATTGTTGACACAAGATACTGTAAAAGCAGAATTTGGGAAACCCAGTTGTTATAGCAATCAGTTGCGACAAAATGGAAGAAAGAAAGATGATTACAGTCATCCTAGAACTTATGATTCCAGTTTATTAACGGCAAGTTTAAGAACGCAGCATACAGAAAAATCAATGACGAGGTTTGCCGAAACTCTACCTGGAAAAACAGAACCTGTTAGTCGTTTCTTTAAACTTGATCCAGATGGAATTTGTAATACTTTGAGAGCAGGCACTGCAAGTAATCGTGGGGCTTATACCTCTCCTCGTCCCATTCATCCTCATCTTCCCAGATGTATTACTGTTCGAGAAGCAGCACGGTTACATTCTTATCCCGACTGGTTTCGATTTCATGTGACAAAATGGCATGGTTTTCGGCAAATTGGTAACTCTGTACCACCATTATTAGCCAGAGCAGTAGCAAAAGAAATCCTCAAAGTTTTAGGGATTACACCTTTTCAATTGAAAGACTATTCTAATTTAGGAGAAGAATATTTGTTAAAGTTAGATATGTCAAAAGCTGCTCAACTCTACCAAGTTGATCCTCATGTGATTGCTCCCAGAACTAGGAAAAATAAGCAAGGTACAAATCAGAATGGCAAATAATAAAAGAACCAGCTATAGAGAAGTAATAAAAGAAATTTTTAACAACTATTATCAAGAAGGTATCGACCATTTTGAATTTACTCGGGAAGAAATTTCTCAAGTGTGTGAAAACCTGAATATTAATCCTCCTAAGAATGTTGGTGATGTTCTGTATAGTTATCGTTTCAGAAGACCACTACCTCAAGAAATATTAGATACAGAACCTTCAGGATTAGAATGGATAATAGAATCTGTAGGAAAAGGAAAATACCGTTTTGTTTTATCTACAGTAAACCGAATTACTCCTAATCAGAGTTTAATTTCTATTAAAGTTCCTGAAGCAACACCAGAAATCATTACGAGATATTCTTCAGGTGATGAGCAATCTTTACTCACAAAAATTAGATATAATCGCCTAATAGATGTTTTCCTAGGGATCACAGCATATTCTTTGCAAAATCATTTAAGAACTACTGTTACAGATATCGGACAAGTAGAAATTGATGAAATTTATGTAGGTATTAATAATAATGGATCGCATTTCATTATACCAGTACAAGCTAAAGTGGGTAATGATCAATTGAGTATTATACAAACCAAACAAGATATTGCCTATTGTCATGAAATGTTTCCTCAATTAATCTGTCGTTCAGTATCTGCTCAGTTTATGGATAATAACTTAATTGCTATTTTTGAATTAACTTTAGAAGAAAGTGAGATTAGAGTAGTTCAAGAAAAGCATTACACTATTGTTCCTAGCGAAGAAATTTCGGAAGAAGATGTTAGAAATTACATATCTCGGGATGCAATGTAACTTGATTTTTTACTGTATTGCTGATTTAATATGAAATCCACTTATGGCTGCTACAAATGATTCTTTGAATCCCTCGTACTAACGGGATAGATGTGTATGGTTGCGCCATGAAGTTTGACAGCCCGTCTTTTGACGATCGCGCCCACTCTCCCTTAAGCTGAACTTCGGTTAACCGTATGAGTTGGCATGGGGCTAATCTCTTTCATTATCCTCCTTCTGCTTTGGCAATGGGCAGCCCAAGGCTACACCAGCGTGATTTTACCCAGCGCGATCGAAGTCGGAGTCGCCCTGCAAACCCTCCTCTGGGAAGGGCGAGTAATGTCTGCTGTGGGAGCAACCGTTTTTCACGCCCTCACAGGCTTCGGACTGGCAGTCATAGCAGGAGGACTCTTGGGCAGCCTTGCGGGGACACAGCGCCGAATTAAACAAGCACTCAATCCCATAGCCACTGCTCTCTTGGGAACACCGCCCATTGCTTGGTTGGTCTTAGCGATGGTGTGGTTTGGCTTAGGAGATACCAACTCCATTTTTACCGTTGCCGTTACCGTCTCACCCATTCTATTTACAGCAAGCGCGGAAACCATCAGCACTCTCGACCCTCGTTTGTTAGCGGTTGCTCAAGTTTACCAAATGCAAGGGAAAGTTCTGTTTCAATCTCTCTATCTTCCTCATCTCCTTTCTCAACTTCTTCCCGTCATGGTCACAGGATTAGGACTTTCTTGGCGGGTTGCCATCATGTCGGAAGTTTTAGCAACCCCAACAGGCATTGGTGCAGAACTCAATACGGCTCGGGCAAACCTTGATACCGCACAAGTCATGGCTTGGATTGTCATCACTATTATCTTAGTTTTAACCTCAGACACCTTACTGAGGCAACTGCAAAAGCGTCTTCTCCCTTGGACGGATAGCAGTGACCAGTGATCAGTGATCAGTAAACAAACAACAAATGACCAATGACTAATGACTAATGACTAATGACTGTACAATTACTCGATCGGATTACTCACCAATATGGATCGCGACTCGTTTTAGACGAGATTAGCCTCAGCGTTAAACCCAGCAAAATTTTGTGTCTGATGGGACCTTCTGGTTGTGGCAAAACGACTCTCCTCAATCTCCTTGCCGGTTTAGTCTCTCCCACTGCGGGAAAGGTCGCGCAAAGCCTATCATCCGTTGCTTATGTCTTTCAAGAACCTCGTTTATTCCCTTGGTACACCACAGTGGAAAATATTGCCATTGGTCTCAAAGCCCAAGGAGTCAATCAAACACGGCGACGGCAAAGAGCGCATACCCTCGCTGAAAAAGTGGGTTTAGCCGATGCCACTCACCTCTATCCCCAGCAACTCAGTGGCGGGATGAAACAACGGGTCAATCTGGCTAGAGCGTTTGCCATTGATCCCAGCTTACTATTATTGGATGAGCCTTTTAGTTCTCTTGATTTGGGAACACGAGGACAAGCCCAAAAATTAGTCATGAATTGGGTCGCCGAACACGAAATCACCGCTATTTTAGTCACTCACGATCTCGCCGAAGCAGTCCTCATGGCAGATCATTTAATCGTTTTTTCAGCGCGACCGGCTCGGATGGTTTATTGCTGGGAAAATGAAAAACCGCCTCAACAACGGGATGCTGCTTATATTTATCGGATTTTAGCTCAGTTGCAAGCCGTTCCAGAAGTCGCAGCCAGCTTTAGCCTTGAAACACCTATCTCTCTTTTTTAAGTTCTATGCCATACAATCGTCGCCGTTTTTTACAAATCATGACCGCCAGCGCAGGGTTAGCTGCTGCTAGTAGCTGCGATCGCGCAACCCCTCCTTCTCAGGGTGAACAACTGTCCTCTCTAGGGATTGGTGGCTCTCCTATTTTACTCGCCATTCCTCTTGCCTACCTAATTGAAGAAAGCCGTCTCTCGCAAAAAGTCCCCAATCTAGAGTTTATTCCCGTTCGCAACCATGAACAAATCAAAGCCCTGTTAACTTCTGGACAAGGACAAATGGCAGCCAACCCTACTTTACTATCTGCTGGGTTGTATCAGAAAGAGTTTCCTCTACGCTTGCTCAATGTCATGATTTGGGGCAATATTTATGTTCTCTCTCCAGA
>CAZAYV010000180.1:0-7195 GCA_964489465.1 uncultured Dactylococcopsis sp.
GATCTGGAAAACCATCTGGGTGGTGTTCAGAAAAGAAGGAGCTTGCTAAGTCAATACTGAGTGCGGCCAAGGGCAAGAAACGGCATAATAAAATTCCCATTTTCCTCTTCTTCTGAAATGATATTGCTTTTTCATTGAGTTCTGTTAATCTATTCGTTAAGGATAAATGGTTAAATCACTCCTTCATCCCTAAAAAAACTGTCGAATTATTCATCGTTCTTCCTATCTTGATTACGGTGAGGAGTTACGCTATTTATGTAATCTTTTTCCAGTATAAAGAATAATTTAAATCACTGTATGATAATATATAAATTAACTTAAATTGGCTACACATATCATTAAAACGAGGAATATCAATCATGCCGAATAAACGCAGTCGTTATAAAAAGACTCCCAAATTCTACTGTCCGTATTGCGGAGAAAGACTATGGCGTTCCGGCAGTAAGAAGCACCATATTTATTACGAAGATGCGGCTAGCATTAAAAAGAACGTTGGTATGTCCAGCAAAAAAGCGAAGTTTATGGAGAGCAAAGGGGTGTATGTTGATAGTAACTCCTGGCTAGAGCAATTTTTCTGTCGTGAAGATAGTCATGTATGGATGTTAGTTTCCAAGCGTGAGAATGGCACCTATCAAGCAAGGCTTGCTGAATCTCATCACTGGAAACGATCAACTAATACTATAGATCCCGATCATCCTAATCCTTCGGTTAGCGAATATACCTATCGTGCTAGCCGAGGTCGACGAGCTTAATTAAAGTACAGCCAGTAATTGATCGACTAAATACTTTAGATGCTCCGGTTGATGAGTTGCCATTAGAGAAACCCGAATGCGACTAAAGGGAACAGTTGGTGGACGAATTGCCGGGGCAAAAATCCCTTTCTGTTGTAAGTGTTCTGAGAGTTGTACAGCGTCTCGGGGATTATCGAGACGAAGACAAAGAATCGGCGATTGCGACGCAAGTAGCGGTAAATTAGCAAGGGCATTCTTTAAATACTGGATATGATGCCAGAGTTGTTGACGGCGGAGTGGTTCCTCACGGACAATATTAATCGCAGCAAGAGCGGCAGCAGTATCCGCAGGGGACAAGCCCGTAGTATAAATCCAACTTGGAGCGCGATTGCGCAGAAATTCAATTAAGGGTCGAGAACCGGCAACATAACCGCCAAGACTGCCCAAAGCTTTACTCAGGGTTCCCATTTGAATTGGGGCGCGATCACTGCAATTGAAATAATTAACACATCCGCCACCATTTTTTCCCATTACTCCTGTAGCATGGGCTTCATCCACTAACACCATTGCTTGATACTTGGCAGCAATATCCAATAATTCTGGTAGCGGACAAATATCCCCATCCATACTAAATACAGTATCGGTGAGAATGAGACAACGTCGATAAGAAGCGCGGTAAGTGCTAAGTTGCTGTTCTAAATCTTCCAAATCGCAATGGTTGTAATCAATGACTTTTCCCCCAGTCAAAAGGGCACCCTTTTTCAGACTGGAGTGATTATATTGATCCGCTAGAATCAAATCTCGCAAACCCACAAGGGCAGTAATTGTTCCTAAGTTCGCTAAGTATCCTGAACTAAACACCAAGGCGTCTTCCGTTTGTTTCAGTTGCGCGATCGCGCTTTCCAACTCACTATGAAGAGGACGATGTCCACTGAGTAACCGCGAACCTGTACTACCCGTTCCATAGCGCTGAATGGCTGCCGTTGCTGCTGCAATTAAACGTTCATCTCCCGCTAATCCCAGATAGTCATTACTGGCAAAATTAAGTAAGGATTGTCCTTCTAGTTGAATTACAGGACCGGAAGAACTTTCGACAGTTTTTACAGTGCGATACCACCCCGCTTTCTCAATTGTTGAGAGCGATTTTTCAATCCAATCATATGCAGAATTTTCGACCATTAACTTAAATAACTGATGATTAGCTCTTGATCATAGAAGTGTAAGCGATCAACTTACAGCTTAATTCACTGGACTGAATTATTTAAGACACTCCTTCTGATTGAATTCCCTCAATTAACATTTGCACTGAAAAACTTAAAAAGGAAGTAAAATCTTCCTTGGTTGTCATTTTGAATCGATGATCTAAGGTTAACATCGCTTGACCATGAACCAGTGACCAAGCGGTTCTTGCCAGATTTAGGGTGTTGCTGTCTTGAAAGACCCCGGTCTCTTGCCCTTCTTGAATGATATTCACTAAGACCATAAATGATTGTTCGGCAACTTCGGCTAGGGAAGCAGATTCACAGCTGTCGTTACGATAGTTGCCAAACATGACCCGATAATGTGCTGGATGAGTGAGGGCAAACTGGACGTAAGCAAGGCCGATCGCGCACAGTTGTTCCCGAGAATCATCTCCAGAAGTCGCTTTTGCCTGTTCAAGACACTTGCGCAACGAGGTAAACCCTTCTTCTGCAACCGCCATTAATAAGGCTTGTTTCGTTTCAAAGTGGCGATAGGGCGCATTATGAGAGACGCCAACCTGGCGCGCCAGTTGTCGCAAAGATAAGTCACTGATCCCTTTTTCATTAATTAAGGTAATGGCTGCATCGATTAAATCTTGTCGTAAATCTCCGTGGTGATAGGCTTTGCTCGTTACTGACGCCATAGGCACTCCGCACATTGAATCATTTTGTTGACAGTGCCAACATTTTACTTTAAGATTAAAGTTGACAGTGACAACATTCAATGACCAATGACCAATGACCAATGACTAATCTCTCTGATGACCTTCTAGAAAGGCATCGACGGCATCTTCAACAATCGCTGTAATCTCTGCTGGGGAGGGGGCTTGGGTGATCCCTAAAAGCCGTTGCATTTGCTGGATGCCTAAAAACATCCCCACAAATTGAGTAGCAGCCCGTTGACTATCGCAAGGCTTGAGCTTTCCTTGATCCTGTTGTTGTTGCAGGTATTGAGCTAAAGCCTCACAACGCGGTTTCGGTCCAGACGTAAAAAATAACCGTCCCAATTCTGGGAATTGCTGATTTTGCGCAATGACAATTCTTAATAGCGCGATCGCGCGATCGGATAACACCACCGACATCACTTGTTTCCCAATGGCAGTGAGGGCGTCTCGTGGCGGTAAATTGTCCACATCCGCTTCCACTAACGGCGATAAGATCTGCTCGCTCAAATCTTCCACAATCGCACAAAATAAACCTTCTTTCCCGCCAAAGTAGTTGTAAATATTGCTTTTTGACCCGCCGACTTTTTTCACAATTGCGTCTACACTGACGCCATCATAACCCCGTTCAATAAATAAATCTGTTGCTGCGGTCAAAATCGCTTTCTTCTTTTGTTCCGAGCGCCCCGCAGATACTGCCATACGTTTCTCCTTGACAACGACGTATTCTACAATACCGTATTGCTCTTGATTGCTCGCCCTTTCCGTTTTAATCTTTAATGACTTCACAATACCATACAGTACGGTACGATAAAAACATAACAACCTAAGCAGATTAATGCTTCTCAGCTAGAAATGACCTTTCCTTTTCAATTCATACAGTACCATACAGTACGTTACGAAAGAGGTTTTCCATGCAAACAGAGTCAACCCGCAAAGACATCACCTTAGACGAAGACCAAGATATAGAACGTCCTGACCAAAAGTCACAGAAGGGAAGAAAAAAGCGACTGGTTTGGTTAGGTGGCGTTTCTCTATTGGTTGCTGGTGGAATGATTGGTGTGCCACGATTGATCCCTCAAAGTCCTCCTCCACAGGAAACTCGTGCCGTTAATACTACTCCTGTAAAAACAGTCACCCTTCAGCCTGAATCCGGTTACGCAGTGACTCGCAGCTATACCGGAGGAATTACCGCCAGACGCAGTAGTGAACTGGGCTTAGAACGGGGGGGAGAACTAACGGAAGTCTTAGTGGAAGAGGGCGATCGCGTAAGCAAAGGACAACCCCTAGCGCGACTTGATATTCGCAACCTGCAAGCGCAACGGAAACAGCTAGAAGCCCAGAAAGCGCGAGCGTTAGCGCAACTGGAACAACTGGAAACTGGACCGCGCCAAGAAGACATTAACGCCGCAAGAGCGAGAGTGCGCAATCTGCAAAAAGAATTAGAGTTAAAAGAAATCCAGCGATCGCGCCGGGAGTTTCTCTATCAAGAAGGGGCAATTTCCCAAGAACAGCGAGACGAGTTTGCCACCCAAGAAGAAGCCCTAACCGCCCGTCTTGATGAAGCCCGCAGTCAACTGCAAGAACTACTCAATGGAACGCGCCCAGAAGAAATTGCAGCGCAACAGGCGACGGTACAGGAACTAGAAGCCAGGATTCAAGATCTTGATGTCACCCTCAGTAAGAGTGTATTGAACGCGCCATTTGATGGCATTGTTGCCCAACGCCATTTTGATGAAGGTGCCGTTATACCGACCGGTCGGTCTTTAATTCGCTTAGTCGAAGATACTGTTCCCGAAGCACGCATTGGACTACCCACTCGAATGACCAATCAACTAGCAATTGGGAGTTCGCAAACGGTAACGATTGATTCTGAGCAATTTTCGGCAACCATCAGTTCAATTTTGCCAGAAATTGACCCAGAAACCCGTACCCAAGTTGTCGTTTTAGAACTGAATCAAGCAGCAATTCCCCAAACGCATCCCGGACAAACCGTTCGCCTTACCCGGACAAAAACCATCGAAACAGACGGTTACTGGTTACCCTTATCGGCACTGACGAAGGGATTGCGGGGACTCTGGACAGCGTATGTGGTGGTTGAATCGCCTGATGGGAAGGAGTGGGAAGTCCAACAACAAGCAGTGGAAATTTTACATCAAGAAGAAAATCGCGCGTTTGTGCGCGGAACCTTGCAAACCAATGATCGGATTGTCGCCAGTGGAACTCATCGTCTGGTTCCCGGACAAGCCGTTTCAGTAACCAATGACTAATGAGGAATAACAAAGGACAAAGATCATGGTACGTCCCTTTTATCGCAATCTCCGCCTCTTAATTCTCACTATTTTCCTGATTGTCGCGTGGGGAGTTGCCTCTTTTCAATCGTTACCGCGACAAGAAGACCCCAGCCTTATTCCGCGCACTGCTGTGGTTAAAACCGCTTATCCTGGCGCGAGTGCCGATCGCGTAGAAGCCCTGGTGACAGAACCTTTAGAATCTGAAATCACTGAAATTGAAACAGTTAAAAATATCTCTTCTACCTCTCGTGTTGGCTTTTCTATGGTAACCGTGGAACTGGTGGATGACGTGAAAGAGGCGCAACCGATTTGGTCAAAAGTTCGCGACAAATTAGATGATGCAACCGTTCAATTTCCCGCAGGTGTGGGAGAACCGGAACTGGAGGAAGCCACCATTAAAGCTTATACCATGATTCCGTCTCTGCAGTGGACGGGAGAAGGAGAACCCAATTATGCCATTCTGCGTCGCTACGCTGAGGAACTGGCAGTAGTGATGCGCAGTGTAACGGGAACCGAAGCGGTGGAACTGTTTGGCGATCCAGAAGAAGAAATTTTGGTGGAAATCAAGGCACCCGAATTAGTCGCGATTGGCTTATCCCCGCAAGAACTCGCCAATCGCCTGAGTCGCAGTGATGCCAAAGTTTCCGCAGGACAATTACGAAATCCAGAACGAAATCTTGCCATTGAGGTAGAAAGCGAACTGGAAACCCTTGAACAAATCCGTCGTATTCCCATTCAAAATACCCGTGAGGGACAATTTACCCGCTTAGGGGATATTGCCACAGTGAATCGGGGAATTCATCAGCCGCCGCAACAACTTGCCTTAGTCAGCGGTCAACCCGCGATCGCGCTGGGAGTATTAATGAAGTCTGGCATCCGCATTGACCAGTATTCTGAAACGATTCATCAAAAACTGGATGAGTTCCGGTCTCGTCTTCCCCAAGGCATTGCACTGGAGGTCATTTTTGATCAGAGTGACTATGTTGCCCAACGGATTAATTCTCTCATTGCCAATTTACTCCTGGCTGCAGTGCTAGTGATTGCCGTGGTGTTTGTCGCCATGGGTTGGCGTTCCTCGCTAATTGTGGGTACTGCCCTCCCTTTAACCGTGTGTGCGGTTTTGGGTGGGATGAGTACCACAGGTATTGCCATTCATCAGATGTCAGTAACCGGACTGATTATTGCCCTTGGGTTACTAATTGATAACGGGATCGTTGTCGTCAATGAAATTCAAGCGGAAATAGAAAGTGGGGCTACCCCTTCCCAAGCTGTCACAAAAACCATCAAATATCTGCAAATTCCCCTATTTGCTTCCACCTTAACCACTGTCTTTACCTTTCTCCCGATCGCGCTTCTCCCCGGTGGTGCCGGAGAATTTGTGGGATCAATTTCCATTAGTGTGATTTTTGCCATTATCTCTTCCCTTGCCCTTTCCTTAACCGTGGTTGCTGCCTTAGCCGGAAGACTCCTCGGACGGATTCCTCCTACTGGATCGAGAAAATGGTGGAATAATGGCATCTCTTTTGCTGGTTTGAGTCGTTTCTATCGCTGGAGTTTAGAACAAGCGACTGGCAAACCGTTACTGGCAGTTGTCCTTACCCTAATGATTCCCTTTGCTGGCTTTGCCGTTGCAGGCAGTTTAGACAAGCAGTTCTTTCCCTTAGTCGATCGCGATCAGTTTCAGATTGAAGTGGAATTTTCCTCCGATACCGCGATCGCGCAAACCAAAAAACAAGTTGAACGGGCTAGCGAGATGATTCGTGAACACTCCCAAGTGGAAGCGGTGCATTGGGTGATGGGAGAAAGTGCGCCCAAATTTTACTACAACATTACCGGACAACGGCAAAATCAATCGCATTACGCCGAAGCGATGGTGCAACTGCAATCGGGAGAAGGGGTGCAAAAATTAGTACAAACGGTGCAAAACGAACTGGATCAAGCGTTTCCCGATGCCCGATTTATCGTCCAACAGTTAGGACAAGGACCTCCTTATGATGCCCCCGTAGAAATGCGCCTTTACGGACCCAATTTAGAGGAATTACGGCGTTTAGGGCAGGAAGCAAGAGCCATTTTAGCCTCTATTCCCGAAGTCACTCATGCCCGCGATGATTTAAGTGAATATCGCCCCAAACTGGGCTTCACCGTTGATGAGGAACAAGCGCAGCAAGCTGGACTCGATAACAGCGCGATCGCGCAACAATTAGCAGCCTATTTAGGGCTTGCTGGATAAATCCAGAAATCAGGAGTGATCAAGGTTTGACTCCCTT
>CAZAYV010000181.1:0-7148 GCA_964489465.1 uncultured Dactylococcopsis sp.
GATGAAAGGAGATTGGCGAGGAACAGAACTGCTAGCAACGGTCGTGATTTGGTCGGTTGTATTGGGAATTTTGAGTGTTTTAATTTGGATTTTGGCAGATGTGTTTTGGCAAGGCGCACAAGGCATCAGTTGGCAGTTTCTCACCCGTGATCCAGTGAATGCGGGGCGAGAGGGGGGCATTTTTCCCATTTTAAGTTCGACTGTGCTGATTTTAGGGGTGTGCTTGGTGGTGGCGGTGCCTTTAGGCGTGGGAACCGCCATTTTACTAACGGAGTTTGTCAAGCCAGGAAGTTGGTTTGGCTACGGGGTGGGGATGAGTTTGGATATTCTCGCTGGTGCGCCGTCGATTGTGTTTGGCTTGTTTGGCAATGTCTTTTTTGCTGAGATTTTAGGGTTAGGATTATCCATTCTCTCTGGGGGATTAACCTTAGCCTGTATGGTGTTACCGATTTTGATTCGAGCGACGCAAGAGGGCTTAAGGAGTGTTCCCCAAGAATATCGTCAAGCAGCAGCAGCTTTGGGAATATCGCGGTTGGCAGTATTATGGCGGATTTTGTTGGCGGCGGCGATGCCGGGCATTGCTGCGGGCTTGTTACTGGGAATTGGGCGCGCGATCGCGGAAACAGCAGCCTTAATTTTTACCAGTGGCTATGTCACCCGACAACCAGATTCCCTCTTTGATTCAGGGCGCGCTTTATCTGTTCATATTTACGATCTGGCTTTAAATGTTCCAGGCGGAGAAGCCAATGCTTATGCCACAGCGTTGGTTTTAGTGCTGATCATTCTATTGCTGAATGCAGGAGTATTTGCTTTGGCAATGAAGTTTCGCCAGTCATGGCTGAATCGTTAAAGGAGAATGATATATGGTCGTTAATGAGAGTTTGCAAGCAACGAGAATCCCTCCGCAATTAAGGACAGAAAATCTGAGTTTAGCTTATGGCAAACAGAAAGCCTTTACTGAGGTTAACCTCACAGTTCACTCAGGAGAAATTACTGCCCTAATGGGACCTTCGGGATGTGGAAAAAGTAGCTTTCTCCACTGTTTGAATCGGCTACATGAGTTAATTCCCAATGCTGCTTTGCAAGGCAATGTTTATTTGAATCAAAGTGATCTGCAAACCTTTCCCCCCTTGGAGTTACGTCGGCAAGTGGGAATGTTATTTCAAACCCCGAGTCCATTTCCCCTTTCCATTCTGCGTAATTTGACGTTTCCCTTGCGAGAACATGGCGTGCGCGATCGCGCTCAATTAGACGAAATTGTAGAAACGGTGCTGCAACAAGTAGGATTATGGAAGGAAGTCAAAGATCGCCTTCATTCTTCCGCTTTATCCTTATCAGGCGGACAACAACAGCGTTTGTGCTTAGCCAGAGCTTTAGCGTTAAACCCTGAAGTTTTATTAATGGATGAACCCTGTAGCGCCTTGGATCCCCTTGCCAGTGAAGTAGTGGAAGCGTTAATCACCGAGTTACGCGGGGATTATACCGTTGTGGTCGTTACCCATAACTTAGCCCAAGCCCGAAGAATTGCCGATCGCGTAGGATTATTTTGGGTGCAGGAGGGAACTGGACAATTGATTGAATTCGGGGAGCGCGATCGCGTTTTTAAGACTCCCCAACACCCGCTCACTGAAGCCTATATTAACGGTCAACGCGGTTAAATTCCCCCCATGTCCAATCACTTAAATCCCAATTTCATTAGGAGAATTGGGTAAGGAGTCTCGCGGTTGAGAATTGTCATTTTCATTATTAAAATATAGCTCCCCACTAGAATAATCGCGTCCAAATGTTGTTGCTAGGCTTGCGACTTGGTTGAGGGCAGAACGAAAATCGGGTTGCTGTAGAGACGTAAGCGGATGCAAGAAAACGGCAACTACTACACGTTCTTGATTAATTGCATAACGGGCATCGAGAGCACTATGATAATTGGCAACCATCATCTTAAATAATTCTTCAGAAGAGAGTTCTTGAACTTGAGTAATTGGTGTAATAATGCGCATCCGATTATGTTGTTCATTCGCAACAACAACCATGGAACGTCCTTGCAGTTGAAATTGCCATTGTTGTTGATTAACTCGATTAACATTACTCGCTTCTTGGCGAATAATCGTATTGATTGATTCTAGGGTCATGGTTTGGAGTTCAGTGGATGGTTGGGTTTGGGCAAGTAATAAAGATTGGTTTTCTCTCAGTAAAGGGAAAAGAAACCCCATTGAACTACCTAAGATAACCCCTAAGCATAAGGAGAATTGATGTTTGTTTAGTAACATTGATCAGACATACTAACTGTCTTCCTGAGGATAGCTTCCTTGGCTGAAAATTAAATGAGAACAGTCGTTCTCCTTACTTCATTTTTCCGAACAACCAAAAATTAGTAATATTGTTCTACCAATTCTTGTAAGTTTCCGACGTTAGTTCCTTGACCGATTACTTCCACTTGCCATTGCTCATTATTTTCGGTTTGACGATAAATTTCAGCTAGAACAATCCCTGTTTTCGACTTACAACAATCATCTTCCGATAAACAATAACGAGCAATTTCCATTTCATGCTCCATATCCACTAATCGGACATAGGCATTGTTGACCTGTCCTAAATTTTGTTTCCGTGGACCAGCTTCATAAATATTAGCAACGATTAGCAACTTTTTAATTCGTTTTGGGACTTGTGGTAATGTCACTAAAATTTGCTCTTTATCATTGATTTCACTATCATCTTCATCGTTTTCTGTTGCATGAGGAGTAGTATGTTCTCCAGTTAAGTTATCTCCTAAGTGACTAATTGCTCCTGAAGAATGAGTTAGACTTCCATAATAAACAACATCAGTGCTTTTTTCCAATTTTCCATCTTCATTCAGACATAAGGCAGAAATATCTAAATCAAAATCGGGTTGAAATAACTTTTTCCAACCTGTTTGAGGTCTTAGTTCCCAACCTAAACCGCAAAGTAATGCATTTAAGCCAGGTACTTGTTTTTTGAGAGAAAAACGTTGCCCCGTCGTTAATTGAATTCCCATTTTGATGCTCTATATTATACTGACTCTGACTAACCCCTTAATCTAGCAATCTGACCTTAATTTTTCCTGAATTGGCAATTTTCTCCTCCTAATGTTGTGAGGGATAGGGGAGAGTGTAAGCTAAATCAAGTGACTGAATAAGGGAAGGTTAATCACGGTGAAAACAACGGATACAAGTGATTCTAGTTCTTTGAGCCTGAAAAAAAACGCTTTTGGGATTAGGGGTGTTTATTTTGTTAACTGGCAATATTTTGGTCTTGACGAATTATCTTAAACCCTCTGATTCGATGATGGGAACTGTCGCTTCGATCAGGGAACAAGCCCGTTATGCTCTCCATGGTGGCTTTACTCGTGAATACTATAATCGAACCAATCTGAGACAAAATTCGATCTTAGTTCGTTACCAAGAGCGCGATCGTGCGAATCCTACTGATTAAGTAAAGTCAGTGGTTTATCGGTAAAAACAAAAAGCATTCGCTATTACGAAGATTTAGGTTTAATTCATGTGGTCCAATGATCGCGCGGTGGGTTTTGTTTATTTGACGAGAAAATGACCCTGATTCGCTTATAATTTATTAAACAGGCGCAAAGTTTAGGAATGAGTTTAAGCGAAATCAAAGAGTTTTTAACCGTGCGCGATCGAATCTTTGATTCGGTGAGCGGAGCTCAATCGCGGTGAAATTACTTGTCACGAAGTTAAGGAAAAACTAAAAAATAAAATGACTCAAATTGACCAAAAAATTCAAGCACTACAACATCTACAAACTCAAATTAAATCCCTTTTAGCTGGGGCTGATCCCATTTTAGAAACCCCAGAAGACGATCGCGTTTGTCCCATTATTCAACCTAAGTAATCGTTTAAAAAGCGCTGAAACCCAAGTATATCCAGAAAATTGCCTGATTGAAGTAAAACCATTACTATATATAGGTTTGAGGCTATTTTGGTAAGGGTTTCAGCCGAAAATTTATACGGTTAATTTTGCATGGGCACTTAGGCTGTTTCAATAGACTTTAATTCACTGCCATTTTGCGCTTTAGTAGTTGTAATATTCCAAAAGTGCCAACTCCAATTGAAACCGCGATCGCGACAATAATCCCTTGTAGGCTAGTTATCCAAATTCCCTTGAGGATCAACATAGCTGTTCCTAAAACCCAGAGAAAATCACTGCAAGAAAAATAAAGGAGCAGCTTTTTGGATAGTGTCGCCTGTCGTGAAGCCCAAATTAAATGCAAACCATTAATTGCCAATCCAGTACCTATAATCGTGAGAGTTAACAGTGGCATTGGCTGATCTGGGCTCAAAAACTTAGCAATTGGCTCAGGGATTAAAATAAAAACAACACCAAACAGAAGGCAACTTGTCGCATTTGACCGCAAAATGATTTTTAACATTGTCATCTCTTTCTGATGTAAACTAGGTTAACATACATACACAAGATACAAGGATTTTAGATTGATGTCAACTAGGTTTACAAATGAAGCACCATCTATGGCTGGGAGTAACACCTTGCAATTATTTTTAGAAACAGCCCAGATTAATCTCCTGATCTCAAAGTACCTTGCAAATACTTTAAGTGAGAGGGGCTATCACTCAGTTACGCCAGCTATGTTACAGTTCCTGAGTGCTTTGGAATGTGGAGCGAATTATGCTTCAGAAATTGCACGACAACTTGGTGTATCTAGACAAATGGTTAGAAAAACAGTTAAGGAATTATCCCAAGCAGGTTATCTGCAACAGATTCAGAGTCCCAAACGCCAAAAGCAAATTCGATTCACAGCAGAAGGGGAAGCCTTGATTGCGGAAGCCAGAGAAATTCTTGTGCAATTAGATCAAAACCTTTTCCAAGAGATTGATAAAAATTCTATTCAGAAGACATTAGAGCAACTACGCACAATACAAGCGGTATTACAAGAAGATTAATCCACGTATGAAGCATTAGGAGTGGAAGAATATTGGATTATTGATGTGGAACAAGGGAAAATCCTTGCTTTTGCTATGAATACAGAAGGTAGCTTTAAATTAATAAATTTCAAGTATTATCAGGATTAGACATTTCATTATCCTTGACACTATAAACTGTCATCAATCCCCAAAACCAATTGATTTTGTATCGATCTACGTTGAGGACAACTTGATCGGTTTCCTTCAACAACTGTACGCACTCCTGCTTACCATAGGTTTTGAAATGTGCCCTATTCAACCAACGTAAAAATCCATCAAGCAAGCGACAAGTTAAGTAATCGTGGCACCAATCCGTGATGACAAGTTTGCCGCTTGGACGCAGAACCCGTCGCATTTCTCGCAGCGCCAGAACCGGTTCCTGAAGATAGTGGAACATATTGCATGAGATAATAATATCAAATTGCTCTGCTTCAAAAGGGAGCCTTTGGGCCCAACCTTGGTAAAGTTTCACCCTTTCAGGAAGTCTTTGGCGTGCGATCTCCAGCATCGGCGAGACTGGATCGATGCCAGACAGATTCACTTTGGGGTAACGTTCTGATAGACGTTGTAAGAGAGTGCCACTTCCACAGCCAACATCGAGAAGTTGATCAGTAGGGGTTAAAGTCACCCGCTTCAGGGTTTCACGTGTTGTTGCCTCGATATAAAAAGACCATTTTTGATCGTAGATGGCTGCCAGTCGGGAGTATTCCTTTAAGACTGAATTCTTATCTTTCGTTTGCTGATTGAAGTTCATTTTTCCCGAAAAATCCTATTTTCACTTGTTTCTCAGATTCAGTTGTTAATTTGAATGAAGTCAAACAGCACAATTTCACTTGATCATGGACATTGCCAATCATTCTAATTCGATTACCGAAATCGCTGAGCAAACATTAGAAGAAGCAATGATTTATTATCAGGGTTCGCCAGTGGGAATTGTTGCTGCCTGTGATGCCAAAGAAGAGGCGCTGAACTATGATCAGTGCTTCACTCGCGATTTTGCTGTTGCGGCTTTAGCCTTGCTTATGCGGGGGAAGACAGACATTGTCCGCAACTTTTTGACCCAGATGGTTGAGTTGCAAAACTGTCGCAAGCAAATGGACTGTTTTCAGCCTGGTCAAGGCTTGATACCGGCGAGTTTTAAAGTTGAGGCAGAGAAAATTATTCCTGACTTTGGAGAAAGCGCGATCGCGCGAGTTGCCCCAGTTGATTCCTGCTTTTGGTGGCTGTTTATCTTACGGGCTTATGTCAAAGCCACTGATGATTGGACACTTGCCCAGCAACCCGAGTTTCAAAATGCGATCCGTCTCATTTTAGACCTCTATCTCACCGCCCGCTTTGAAATGTTGCCCACCATGCTGGTGCCTGACGGGTCATTTACCATTGATCGGCGGATGGGCGTTTATGGACATCCCTTAGATATTCAAGCCTTATTTTACATGGCATTGCGTTCAGCAGAAGAACTACTCCCAGCCTCTCCCGATAATGATCCTTGCCTGAAAGCAGCGCGCGTAGGTCGTAGGGCGTTAGCCCGCGCCGCTAGGCAGACCGAGCCGAAGGCATCGCGTGAATCATTTGACCTATCATATTCGTCAATACTACTGGCTGAATTTATCTCGCCTCAATGAGATTCATCGCTATAACGTAGAAGAGTATGGGGAAAGTGCGATTAACAAATTCAATTTGTTATTTATAGTCTACACAATGTTATGGATAATCTGTAAAAGCAGTCGCGGCAATTCTCGATGATGAAGCCGTGACTGATTTGAATTCTTCTTCCATTAAGCAACGTTTTGGCAAGGCAGTGCGGCGGCGCGAATTGGATTTGTCTCAGGAAGAGCTGGCGGAGTTGGCAGGATTACATCCATCGCACTTATATTTCTAATTTGGAGCGGGGAATGATCAATCCAACGCTGGAAAATATGGAGCGGTTAGCACGGGGGTTAGAGATTAGTCTGGCGCGGTTGTTTGTTGAGTATGGGGTAGAGGAACGGGAGGATTAATGATGCGTCAATTGGTCTTTAATGGTTAGCGCGATCGTTTACAGTGAGTGGCAGAGCATCTTTTACTGGAGTTTAGCAAAATAGGCGAGAATCCTACGACTACAGCCGTTAGGCTTAGTCGATAGATGAATCGCCATCAAAAGTTACAACAGAAGGTTTCTCGTCGTCAGAAAGGTAGTAATCGTCGTCTAAA
>CAZAYV010000182.1:0-7071 GCA_964489465.1 uncultured Dactylococcopsis sp.
TATTATTTTTGCCCCACGAGTATTACTCCTAATAATGCTCTTACCGGTAAAAAATTACCTAGCTTATTTCTTAGCTGAAATGGCAGTTGTTTCAAAATATTTTCAACGAATTTGATAATAAATAATGGAAACTTTAGATAAATTCCCTTTCCACCTATATAAGCTGTTAGTTTGGAAAAACCAACCTGATAGAAAAGATTAGATAGTTCAGTTTGAGTATATTCCTTCAAATGAAATCCTGTTGCTTCTTCATCAAAATATTTAGAAACATCGTGAGGACCGCACAATCGATTGGGTGTGATGCAAATATATACACCGCTAGGAGCAATAGTTTGATAAATATTACGTAATTGTTCTAAAGCATCTTCAGGATGTAAATGTTCCATTAACTGATTACTATAAGCAACAGTCACAGTATTTTGTGAAATGGGAACACTGCAACCATCAGAAATAAATAATTTAAAATTTTTGGGATAGATTGAATGTTGAACAATTTCTTGAGATACATCAACTGCATAAACTGCTTTTACTGATTTAGCTACTTCAAACGATAAACAACAATCTCCAGGTCCGACTTCAAGAAAGATAGATTCGGGCTTTAAATACTTAATTAATAGACGCATCTTTCGCGATACTTCTTTAGCAGAAGCTTCCGGATCAGCTTTTCGATTTAGCTGCGGATGACTAGGAACTTTTTTGAAGAGTTCATTATAAAGGTCGTTATACAATTGCTGCCTTTCTTCCTTACAAGAATTTCGCAATTTAGAAGCTAGTTCCTTTTCTATTTTGTAGTGTTCTTGAATTTGTTGAAGGGTCCTGTTATCGTCCTTAAATCTTTTTACGTTCACTTAAATGTCTCCTATACTTCAAGTTGAGCAAAGGCTTGAGGGATGAAACTTGCCATGGTTTTGGCAAAATTAAGTCATGGCACTATAGGCGAGAATAACCACAATTTTTTTAGCATAGCTTGTAAAGAATATTGAAAGGTTTGATTGAATCAACTAATTATTTTAAATAATAATTACAAAATCAAGAAAAAACGTGATCTCAATTTTACATTAATTGATAACTCTATTAGTCAATAGATAGCAGCTATAGCAATCCCAACTCGGTTGTATTTTTTTGTGCTTGAAACCCTTCCTATTCCAAAACCTGCTTTTTACGAATCACTTAGGATTGCTATATCTCTTTTTGATACATCTCATAAAACGATAATTCCTGCTGAAGAACAAATAAATATTCCCGACGGTATTCACTAGCCAAGGCTTTTTTTCTTTGATTTGATTCAATAAAATAATATCGAATTGATCAATGTTTGCTATAAATTGATCGAATCTTAGATTCGCTGCCAGAGGCAATCCAGGAGATAGGGGAGACAAGGAAGACAAGTGGACAAGGTGAGTTCATTGCTCATCTGTAGCATGAATGAATCAATTTCATATAATGTTTTTCTTTAAAGGCAATTCCTAAAGTGAGTAAAGCAGGGCAATATGTATAACTAGAATCATAGATAACATCACCAAAAGTGAAGACAAAGAAAACTAAAACTATGCCTAATCCAGCTTTAGCTAGTTGAGAATTTTGAGCTTTGATGAGCAAATCTATGAAGACTAACCCCAAAGTTACTGCAAAAGCCACGCAGCCAACCAAACCGTGAGCAAATAAAAGGCTAAACCAAGTATGGTGAGTACCGAGTGGCATACCATATACTGCTGGTGGACCTTGTGCCTCAATGACGCCATGTCCCCAAATGGGGGCATCATTCCTCCATCGTTGAATCGTCATACTCAGTATGGCTTCACGCGCCCTTGAAGAACCAGGACGCAATTTATGAAATTCTTGTTTGAAAGTTTCTAGAGTATCAATCAGGGTCGGCAAAAATATTCCTGCCAAAACACTAACGAATCCTGTAGTAAATTGCACCCAAGGTCGGAAAAAATTAGTGAAAAACCAAACTGCTATGATGACAAACGGAAGGCACAATACGGCCATTCTAGACACCGATGCAACAATCATGGCGACAGCACCAATCATGCCAAACCATCGCCACTTTTGGTTCAATTCCTGGTTAGTAATACAGAAGAAAAGATTTCCGGCTAAACCTAGAGCGGGACCATGAGGAGTAAATAAAATCAAACGAGCTTCATTGGAATCAATAACATACAAATGGACCTCATAGCGATCAGCAGCACCTCCCAAAACTGCCAGAGGAGAGGTATAAACATGGCTGGGAATATCTAAAACGCTGGCAAGATAAAGAATGGGAATTAGAATCAGGCTTTGTAAGCATAGTATACAAACAGCCCGAGTTATTAATTGAGGTCGTATCTTGAGACTTCCAGCAAGAGGAAGCAATGCAAATGGAAGCCACTTTACAGATGATTTAACAATTCTGACGAGCCCTTGATCAAAATTTAAGTGTCCGATGACTAAAGCAAGGGCAATTGCTAGCATCCCCAGGAACCACACCCATGTTGAAAAAGATAAAGTAATTCTCTCTTCGGTCGGGGTTTGATCAGTTTGATTCCACAACTTCGCTAGCAAATATAAGTTTAGAAAACATGCTAAAAGTATAGCTAACAGGAACTGTGCACCGAGAAGGTAAATGAAGTAAGTACCGATTACAAAGTACCAAACTAAAGCTTCTGGTAAATTCTGAGGCTTTATTGAAGTTTGGCTCATATTTTACTTGATGGTGAATCGTTACTTTGATTAGAGTTCAAGAGCAGATGTAGCTTAGTGGGCTTCTTGTCTTGATTCAACTCCTGATTTCGATGATTGCGCCACCAAAGCAAGAATAATCCTGTAGTAAGAAACAAAGAACCTGCCGATGTACCTAGAAGTGCAAAGGCAACATTGGGGCTGCTAGGGTTTTCGGGAAGACTAGGCTGATTAACGACTTGAATCTGAGGATAAGAGGCAAAAATATTTGATGTACTCAAATCCAATTTGGTCATTGTAGAAGAAAAAACAGCTTCTGCAATTTTAACGTTGCGCTGCAGTTCTGCTAAAGTTGATTCTTGTCGTGACAAGCTCGAGACTCTGTTTTCTAGGCTTTCAATTTGTTGTTCTAGTTCTTGAAACTGGCTTTGCAGGCCTTCTTTTTCAGCTTGCAGCGAAATTAGTTCCTGCATTAAACTTGCTCGGTTGATATCGTCAGACGAACTAGGATTGAGACTTAATTGGTCTAAAAAGTCAGGAGAAATCGGTCTTTTTAGTAAAGACTCAGCTCGTTGCATGAGTGCTGAAAAAGCTTCATTTTTTTCGGCTTGTTTGTCAACTACAGTTGGATTTGCCGGCAAGAACTTTGCTTGTAAATTGATCAGTTCGCCATTTATTCGACTATAATCAGCTGCATATTGCCGAAATAGCAGATCTGACTGAAGCACAAGCGCATCAGAAGCTTCTTGAACAGATAAATTTAAATTAGAGGACAGATCTTTCAACCTACCAACTATTTGCTTCTGTTGTGCCTGAATTTCGGATTTTTGGCGCCGCAATTCCTCAATATTGGTTGATAAGTTTCCCATTTGTGCTTGCGAACCGGCGGGGAAACGAGCTTTATACTCAGACAGACGTTGTTGTGCTTCTTGCAACTGCCTTCTCGATGAATCAAGAGTTTTTTCTAACGTCAAGTCTTGTTGATCGATTTCTTGTTCTCTCAGCTGATTTAACTTGTTTTCCAACGCGTTTTGAATCGCTAATGCTTTTTCGTAAGCTTCTTGAGGAGTATTTCCTTCAACCTGGAACTCCATTAAAGTAGTATTAGTCAAAATATCAACTTGAGGCGCACCTAATTCTCCGAGGGGCATATCGAGTTGACTTGCTGCTGTTTCTCGAATTTCTTTTGAGCTAGCAAGAAATTTATAGTTTTCTCTCGGGTCGGAAACTTGACTATTGCTAAAAGGAGAACTACTTTGAGAGGAGGCATTACCAATGTCTGGTAAATTGACATTGGTCGTACTATTGCCTTCGGGAACACTAATTACCCAGTTGCTCTCATAGGTGGGAGCTTTCAAGATTAGATATGCTAAAGTGACCGCCCATAGTAAAGTATTCCCAACTAGCCATATGTTGAAATAAGCTCTACTCTGTTGACTCCCTTTTAGATTAATAAAAAACATACAAAGACTCTATCCTCCGTAAAAACATTTAACTTTCTGGAAAGCAAGATGTGTGTACATAGCTAAATTCTTGTCAGTAATTTTATCCCAACTGTAGTGAAGTTTGATATGCTCTTGTGCTTTTTTAGCCATCAACTCAAGCTCTAAGTGTTTTTCTGGAGCTTGCTTCAAAAATTGTGCACATGACTCAACATTGCCTGATTCAAATAGCCAGCCCCTTTCAGCACCCAATAACTGTTGATGCGGTGCAATATTGCTTGCCAATACTGGTACTTTTTCTTGCATTGCTTCTAACATCGACAGGGGTAAACCTTCAAGCGCTGATGGCAAAACAAATAAACCTGCTTCTCTTACCAACTCTGCTAAATCACTTCCTTTCACCTCTCCTGCAAAAATAATATTTTTATTCTTTCCTGCTAAATTAAATAAGTGCGATATATATGCGCTGCTATCACTGATTCCGCCAGCCAATACTAATTTCCAATCTGTGGTTTTTAGCGAGTTAAAAGCTTGAATTAGAAGATCAGGTCGCTTTTCAGGAACTAACCGTCCTAAAAACAGAAAATAATGCTTCGGTTTTAAATTTAGAGATTGCAAATAATGTTCTTGGGGATTTGATGTTGCATAAGTACCAGGACCATTGGGAATATAAGTTGTTTTTAAACCGTAAGCGTTCTCAAAGTACGATTGTAATTCCTTTGATACCACAACAATTTCATCAGCATTGTGAACGGCAGCTTTTTCTCCTAAACGGATTAGAGAGCTAGCCAATTTGCCCCACTTTTCTCTCTGCCAGTCTAATCCCTGACACGTAACTATGATCGGTACTCTGGAACATAGTTTGGGAATCCAAGTATATAATGCTGGTCCTAAAGCATGAAAATGTATTATATCATAGTTTCCAAAGACTGACGCGATCGCGCCCAGGGCCGAGCTAATCGTTGCATCTAATCCTCGATAAGGCAAGGAAGGCAAAAAAATCACCCTCACCCCTTTGTAAATATATTGAGAAAACCACGTTGCTCCAACGTAGCTGGGTCTGGCGAATAAGTCGACCGAATGACCTCGTTCGACCAGTCTTGGATATAGTTCTTCACAATAGCGTTCGATCCCACCTTGTTGGACAGGTAGGCCCTTGGTACCAATTACGGCTATTTTCATTAGTTTTTATTCCTTTGAAAAGACTGATATTTAACGTAGAGCAGTTGAAATATCAGAAACAGAGCAAAAGTTAGGATTTTGCCAGCGCTGCCACATTTGTTCGTATATATTGCTAACAATGTTTTTAGCAACATAAGGCTGAGCGACATGAATACAAGCTGTGGCTGGATAGTTTTGAGGATTTAACAAAATTTTTCGTAGAGCTTCAGCAATTGCCTCTGGAGTTCTCTCAGGAGAAACAACTCCACTTGCAGAAGTTAAAAAGTTGGGAGTATCACCAGATTGGGTGGTCACGATTGGGGTTCCACAAGCTAGTGCCTCGAGAACAACTAAGGGTAAACCTTCGTAAATACTGGTCAAAATACAAACACTACTAACTCTATGTAAATCTGCCAGTTTTTCTTGCTCAACTGAGCCTAACATTGTTACTTGCTGAGAAAGATGCAGTGAGGAAATTTCAGAACGAACTTCATCAGCTAGCTCTCCATCACCTGCTATCAACAGATGAATGTTCCACATATTGAGTGCCGCCAAAGAACGTATGAGTAGGATGGGATCTTTCTGGGGATGAAGACGGCCGGCAAATAAAATAAATTGAGTTGCTTCAGATTGATTAAGCTGCCGCGCTAATTGTTTTCGTTGTTTTTCCTTTTCTTGAGGGACCAGCGGATAAAAAATCTCTTCATCAACTGGGTTCTTTAAATAAAAAAAACGGTCTGCTTTCTCTGGGTATTGTTGCTGATAAAACTTGGTTGAATTAGTATTACAAACAGAAATATAATCAAACTGGTTCATTAATAATTTCTCAAGTGCAAAATAGCCAGCAGGAAAGTATTGCCAGAGCATGGCATTTTTACTGCCTCCAGATCTCATCTGTTTTTGAATATCATTATTTATAAATAGGGTTTTCTCTCCTTTCCACTTGAGGGTGGCTAGTGTCGGTTCCAATCGGTGAAAATGCATAAAGTCAGAAGCAAAGTTACGACCGAAAAGAGCCGCTGTATACTTGACAGTTGTAGGAATAATCTGTCTTATATTGTCATTTTCGATCCCAATTAAAGGCATAAAATGAATTAAGCGACCAGCATAATCTGCTTCTTGCCACTTGCCAATAGACGAACCTGGCTTTCCCGTTCCAACTAATCTAACTTGAAACTCGTCGGGAGCATATTTGAGGAAAGAACGAATAACCGTTTGAATTCCTCCTATACTACTCTGCCAAGGATTAAATTGATAAAAAATAGTTAGTGACGGCTTTTTCATGTTTAGATTTTATTTAGAAAGTGCATTAAATCACACATAACCTATCAAGCTAAAAAGCAATTTGAGTGCACTCTTGGTGTTCTTCTCAACTTGCTTTCGACGAGTTTATCATCGCAATTTGAAGATATTCAATTTGGCTTGAAACTAGTGCTCAATCACAAAAATAAGGATAGGTTCTATTTTTCTGAGGTAGTTCCTTTGCAGAAAATCTGCACAAAAATTGCCTATCAAAACATTGTGCTGCTGTACTAGCTAGTAGTTATCTGAATAAGAGTTATCATACTAGCTCGTACATGTTACACCAAACTATTACAATTGTCTACTTAAATATTTATGCCCAGAGGAGTATTTATTCTTAAACAATAAACACATACGCAAAATGATTTATTATGCAATTAAAACATGATGAAAATAAAGAATATTACAAATTTAAATCACACTAATAAATTGTTGATACTAATAACAGAATTAAGTAGGTCGGCGTTATAGTTTCATTGTTCCTTACAGATTGTAAACTTAACTC
>CAZAYV010000183.1:0-7057 GCA_964489465.1 uncultured Dactylococcopsis sp.
GCTTTCCTCCCCCACCTGTCCCGAGGTGGGGGAGTCCCACGGATACTTTGTTGAAGATGATTGAGGGATTGAATCTCTCAGCCCTAGTGCCTCGCGCCAACTTGCTGGAAAAATTAAACGTAAAGTTCTCCCATGACGCAAAATCCTGAATTTCTCAATCCGCCTTTTACCCCCAACAATCTAGATCGCTGCATCGTGCGTTCCAGCATCCTCAAAGCCTTTCAAGAAACCCTACCCCAACTGCAAGGAACCTTACTCGATGTCGGCTGTGGTCAAATGTCCAATCAGGCTTCAACGAAATCGAAATCAAAGCCATGGGCGGGTGGGATGCAGCCCTTGCTCAAATGCTAGGCTTGTGGGTACGTCGTCGCTTATGGGGAGGCGGAAGAAAACAAAAAATCCTGAAGGGAACGCTTTCTCGGTTGCTTTTACCTGTCATTAAATTTTTATATGAGCGCGTAGGTCGAAGACCGAGCCAAAGGCATCGTCCTCCGAAAGAATTTCGCGAAGGAATGATGATTACAGGATTAAAAGGAACAGCAAGGAAAATATAAGTGCGATGTCCTTCGGACAGTCGCAAGGCGACATAGCGCTCCCGAAGAATTTAAAGTGAACAGACCTGGCTACTATAATTGATATAATTACGGATAACTATAGTGATTCTAGCAATACGCCGTAAAGTAGCTGAAAATCAGTTTGAATTGTCTAAGCACGCTGTTGACCAATCTATATTGCGACAAATTAGGGTTAAAGAAATTAAGGAAGTAATTGGCAATGGTCAAGTTATTGAAGATTATCCCAATGATAAATATGGAGCCAGTTGTTTAATTTCTGGTTGGACACAAAGTCAGCGTCCACTTCATATTCAGTGTAGTTATCCTTCTCGACAACTCATCAAGATTATTACGCTGTATGAGCCCGATCCTAAACGATGGAATAATAATTTTACTCAAAGGAAGGTTAATCTAGATGACAATTGAATGGCAGGAAAACTTAGTTAACAAGCAAGTGACATACACCTTAAATATTAACGGCAAAATGATTGTCGTTGAAAATGTACCTGCTCGGGTGAATGAAGAAACAGGAGAGCAGTTTTTTTCTCCATCTACTGTTGAGTATTTACAGCAGACAATTTTAGAAGGCAAAGAGCCTAGCCACTATATCCAAGTTCCTGTTTATAACTTCAGGTCAGCTTAACCTGAGTGTGATCGATGAAAGGGAATTGCTAGGAAAGCATCAGCGCGATCTGATGGTAATGAAAAAGAAAGAAGAGCGCGATGGTTTCGGGGTCATCGAACTTTGTCGAGATGCCGGTTCCTGCAGGGAACATCGCGCTACACTAGAGCCAAAATCAATGACTGACTTTTCAAAAGATGATTTTTATGAGTAACAGTGTTTACCAACTTTCTTTGAATTTTGAGCAAATCCTAGCACTGGTAGAACAATTGCCTGAATCGGAAAAAATCAGACTTAGCCAAGCCTTAGAAAAAGATCTTAGAGAACAAAAACTGACCAGCTTACTCCAAGCATTCCGAACCGATGCACTCTCCCTAGAAGAGATTACAGAAGAAGCCGAAGCTGTTAGCGATCGCGCAAGAGAGTCAAGCTGATTACCTCATTACAGGAGAGCAAGATCTTCTTATTTTAGAGAAATTCCAAAGCACAAAAATTATCTCCTATCGAAACTTGCTTTCGATTCTATTCGCTCAAGAATAACTAACCAAAGTAAAAACGAAAACTATTGCGAATCATTTTATATCTCCCCCTACCTCCTCAGCTTGCCTCAATCTATCAATTCAAAGTTGCCAGACCACTAGTGCAAACAGCCTAAAATAAAAAGAGAACTTCACCATGGGAATGAATCATGTATCAAAGTAATCCTCCGCTTCCCCCTAAAGAAACTCTCCCCACCATGTATGATTTACCCAGTGAAGACCCGGAGCAATCCGGAGTGCCCGATCAATTTCATATCTATCAGCCTCGGTTATTAGAGGACACCTTTCGCCCGCACACTTACCCCAGCGATCGGGTTTTTATAGCGAGTGACTTGAATTTATACTATGACGTACATCATACACAATGGTACAAACGCCCCGATTGGTTTGCAGTTCTAGGCGTTTCCCGACTCTATGAAGACCAAGACCTGCGTTTAAGTTACGTCACTTGGCAAGAAGGAATGAATCCCTTTGTAGTGGTAGAATTACTCTCCCCTGGCACCGAGAGAGAAGACTTAGGACAAAATTTGAGAGAAGCGAGTCAACCGCCCAATAAGTGGACAGTTTACGAGCAAATTTTGAGGATTCCCTATTATTTTGTATTTAATCGCTATACGAATGAACTTTGCGCCTTTGAATTAAAAGGGAGTCGTTATCAGCCCTTATCTATAGAAGAGCAAGGAGTCTGGTTAGAACAAGCAGAACTCGGATTAGGATTATGGGAAGGGGAATATCAAGGAATTAATCGACTGTGGCTACGCTGGTATGACCAAAATAATAACTGGATTCCCACTCCTGCTGAACAGGAATCTCAACGCGCTGAACATTTAGCCCAGCAATTGAGAGCTTTGGGCATTGATCCCGAAGCCTAAGAGCAGTCTTTTTAAAGTAAGCACGATGGCTTCACCGGTTCCCGCAGGGAACATCGCGCCTTAGTTCCACTCGGTTGGGGTAGAAATTGCGATCGCTGATCTCTATAATCGCATCGAATTTTCATGAAAATGAATTACTACAACGCAACAGCAACACAACAAAAACAAAGCGCGCCAGTAGAACACCGAGCCGTAGGTGATCACGCCAACTTGCTGGAAAAATCAAACGTAAAGTCTTACCATAACAAAACCGCGCTAAACTGAAAACTGGATCGGATATCTAACACCTCCCTCAGTAATAGCGTGATCGCGCCAAATAGCTGGGAAAAAAATCAATTGACAAAAAAGTGGGAGAAAACGAAGAAACTTAAAGAAGGCAATATGATGACAGGATTAATGGGAACAGCCAGAAAAGTATAAGCGCGATCTGATGGCAATGAAAAAGAAAGAAGAGCGCGATCGCGCTAATAAATAATGTTAGAAATAGGTGAGGATTTAAATCAGTTATCACAAATTATAAAATTAGGAATTAGTGAAAACAGCTTCATAAAATATGCAAAATATACAATTTACAACTCACATTGGAGAAGATGGCATCTTAAAAGTACAATTGCCAGCACAAGTGAAGAATACTGAACTAGAAGTATTAGTTGTGTTCCAACCAACTAGCACTTCAGAAAAAGAGAAAACAGTTAGAGATCAAGGTTGGCCCCCAGAATTTTTTGATAAAACATGGGGAAGTTGCGCAGATTCTCCCTTAATTATTGATGAAGTTGGGGTTTCAGCAGAATTAGATGACAATTTGGAAACTCTATTCCCTTATTAGTTGATTCCAGTGCTTTATCTATTGGATACTAATGTTATTGCTGTTTATTTGAATCAACGTTCTCTTATCTTAAGAGAAAGGTTAGAGAAAATTAATCCCACAGAAATTGCAGTTTGTTCTGTGGTCAAATTTGAGTTATTTTATGGAGCTTTGCGAAGTGGCAACCCGGCTCGAAATTTAGCAAAACAAAGAGAATTTTTAGAGTTGTTTGTTTCTTTGCCCTTGGACGACCTAGCTGCAACTAAAGCAGGAGAAATCAGAACTAATCTCGCTAATTTAGGAACACCAATTGGTTCCTATGATTTACTAATTGCTGCCATTGCTATTGTTCACAATCTAACATTAGTCACCCATAATACTAGAGAATTTGAACGAGTTTCTGAGTTAAAGCTAGAAGATTGGGAAGTCTAAAGTTGAAATGTTATGGGAACCCCTTTCTTGATTATGCTTAGCTGTGATTGCTTGGGCGGTTCACGTAGGGAATGGAATATCGCGCCCCAGAAGAATTTAAAGAAGGAACGATGATTACAGGATTAATGGGAACTGCTATATTCCCTATTCCCTAAACCGATAATTTTGTACCTCACCAGCTTAGGAAGTGCTATAAGCCAATTATTGAGAGGATTTGTTGGCTACGTCAGCCGTTTAACCAGATGAGAAACCGTAGTGGTTATAACTTATTTTATTGTACAGCGCGATCGCGCTCCTTTTTAATGTGACGTACTCCAGGCAGCGATACAAGTATACACTGCTGCCTTCTCCACCTTCAGCAAAGGCTTCGCGTTTTATAGTGAGGAAGACGTCCACCCCCACTTTTAAATACTTTCTCTATATTGCTAAAGGACTTGTTTTTCACTTTCGTTTTTCGCTTTTCCAGAAATCGTGTTCCGTCTATGGGTGTCTACTCTGTGCATTGCCCGAAAGGGAGGCGTAGAACGGCAAATCTATTTGTTTTATGTTTGCCACGTTTCTAGTATATGTCCAACTTGACATTTTGACAATTCCGCTACGCTTCATTGTCGGGCTATTTTTAGGTACAGCGCGGGGCTGTCGCCCAAGGCTCATCCTGGTCTCGCCCTTAGAAAAAGTCTTAGATGAAAACTGGTTGCCGTAAAGGAAAATTACAATGGTGATCTTATCATCACTTTTCAGTGCTATGAGTTCGACTGCAACCCCTTCTCAAAAACTCCCAATTATCCCCAGATGAATCAGGAATTTTGAAAAGTCCCTTCTTTCGCGGTTTATGGCTAAATTTTTCCGCCCTCCTTGCGGAAAAAATGCAACAGGTGCTCTCAGTACTCAACTCAGCAATGAATTCCCCAGAGTATCAAGCGTTTGTTGAGCAGTTGAAGAACAATCATTAATCTCCACACCACTAATGGGAACAGTCAGAAAGTTAAAAGCATCATTAATCGAGAGCGCGATGGCTTCGGGATCATCGAGCTTTGTCGAGATGCCGGTTCCCGCAGGGAACATCGCGCAAGAGCTAACTCGCTTGGATCTCTTTTGATTTGCAATCATAAATTATGAGCAAGCCAACTATTTGTATTATTAGTAATAAAAATCCGGTTTATTCAGAACTTTTTATCGTAATATGCTTAATTATTTTTACGGTCGTAGAAATAGCCAATAAAAATTGAAAAGAATGCAGGAAGAGTTAATTAAATTCCGAAATAATAAGGAGAAGAATATCAGGTCTAATATGATATTTTAAATGGGAATCTAGTTAAGTAAAAAAATAATGGCATTGCCTAATTTTTTAATTATTGGTGCTCAAAAAGCAGGAACCACTTGGCTTGCTCACCATATCGAAAAACATCCCGAGGTCTATATACCTAAACAAGAAATTCACTACTTTGATAAAGGATTTAACTACAATAGGGGTTTAGGTTGGTACAAAAGACACTTTGATGAAGCAACGATAGAAAAAGCGATAGGAGAAAAAACACCAGAGTATCTGTGGGCAAACGGAAATGGGTGGGAAGATCACCTCAGTAATGTTCATGAAAACCTTGCTAAAACTTTACCTAAAGCCCGTTTAATTATTACCTTACGCAATCCAGTAAATCGAGTAATTTCTGCCATCAATCATAATTTAAAGCAGGTAAAATCAACCCCAAAAAATCGACAATTAGAGAGCTTCAAAAAATATATAAAGAGCCAAATCAAAGATTATTTGAATTGATTGGGCGTAAAATTTCTTCTTGGGAAACAGAATAGTCTAACTAGTAGTTTGTCAGGTCAATAATTATGTGTGGATCAACGCTTTATTGCTTGTCTTATAGAGGTTTTGGGAATCAATTACTTACACACTTGCCATTAACAGAGCACTAGACTTTGACTGCTATAGCTAAAATCTGAACACGTTATGTCTAAAACCTTAGCAGTGATTGCTCCCCAAATAGGAGCACTCTCAGAAACATTTATCCGGCGACATATGGAAAACCTGTTGCCTCAAAGAACAGTGGTTGTTGCTAATACCAAGGATAAACCTTATGCGGGACATTGGGATGTGGAATGTCCTCAACTGATCCTTAATCACCTACACCGCAAGCGCAGTATTGTGCAAAGGGCGTATCAAAAAATTGCCAATCAATTGGCACAAGAAAAAGATAGAAGCCTAGTTGCTACTCAAAAGTTTATGAAGCAACATCAAGTGGGAGTCATCCTTTGTGAATATTTAGATTTAAGTGTTCGTTGGCTTCCCATTGCTCAATCGTTAGGAATTCCCTTCTATGCTCATGCACATGGCTATGATGTTTCTATTCGCTTGCAAGATGAGGAGTGGCGAGAGAAGTATCAACAACTGAGCCAAGCAACGGGGATTATTACGATGAACCAGCCCAGTCGCCAAAGACTAATTGAGTTAGGTATTCCAGCAGAAAACATTCACGTGATTCCCTACGGTATTGATGTTCCTCCTGAGCCTTGTCAGCACCCACCAAAGGAAATTGTTAAATGCTTAGCCGTCGGGCGCATGGTGGGGAAAAAAGCCCCTATCTTAACCTTAGATGCCTTTCGTCGCGCAAGTGAATATTATCCTAATTTACATTTAGATTATGTCGGAACTGGTGCTTTACTATCAGCCGTTCGACAATATATTTTAGCTTTTAACCTCGCGGATAAAGTCACCCTTCACCAAGGACAACCAAACACAGTTGTGCGACAGTTGATGCAAGAAGCTGATATTTTTCTGCAACATAGTATGACTGATTTCGATACCGGAGATGAGGAAGGTTTACCTGTTGCTATTTTGGAAGCAATGGGATGTGCTCTCCCCATTATCTCAACCAAGCATACTGGTATTCCAGAAGCAGTAGTAGAAGGACAAACTGGCTTTCTGGTTGAGGAAGGAAAAAGTACAGCCATGGCAGAAAAAATTATTGATTTAGCAAAAGACCATGAAAAGCGAGTTCAATTTGGCTATGCAGCATGGAAAAAAGCTAAAGATAAATTTACTTGGGAACAAGAAAGAAAAGAACTTTGTCGCTTAATGGTATTAGAGGAATGAGCGCATGCTAGTTAAAAGTTCAATCGAGCATCAAGCCTTTTTTGAGCAGTGGAGAGACTTGATTGTTCTTTCTCGTTAAATTTATCTCTATCTCTAAGTTTTTCGCGCACTACACTATTTTTGATACATAATC
>CAZAYV010000184.1:0-7020 GCA_964489465.1 uncultured Dactylococcopsis sp.
TTGTGAAACCTAGTAATTAATCGGATTCTTGATTCTTATGGCATCCCCAAATTTTTGGGATCGCCTTTTGATGTCTTCTGTTGTACCAAAGGAATCAGGGCTTAATCAATCGAATTAATAGAGTACTGCTTGCTTTTCAAGAGGTGTTTGGTTTGAGCCCCATCGCCTACCTGAAACAGTTGCGGTTGCATCGTGCTCACAAAGCTTGCAAGCAGCAAATCCAAGCATCACAACCTTATGGTTGATCGCCATTCAGTTTGGTTTTTGGAGTAGAGGACATTTTGCCAGTGCTTATAGTGAACTCTTTGTTGAGCTTACCAGTGCAACGCTGGCTAAAACTTCTAACAAGAGGATTATCGCCGTTCGCCTGACTAACCTTGGTTAATTGACGAAAAACCTGATGAGATGGGGAGGCATCTGATCAATTTCTTAGACTCCACCTAAAAAACTAAGATTGAGCCGACGACATTAACTCGAAACATTTTGTTCTAGTAATAATTTGCTCTGTTTAACTTGATCTGGAATTTCAATGGGATAATTTCCGGTAAAGCAAGCCGAACAGAAGTGGTCAGGATTTTCTCCAGTGGCTTTAAGCATTCCTTCCCAACTTAAATAAGCCAGGGAGTCAACGCCAATTTGCTTGGCAATTTCATCCACTGACTTCGTCGCAGCAATCAATTGATCTTGATTGTCTGTATCAATTCCATAGAAACAAGGATGAGTGACCGGCGGCGAGGAAATTCTCATATGCACTTCGATTGCCCCTGCATCTCGTAGCGCCTGCACAATTTTACGGCTGGTGGTACCACGAACAATGGAATCATCCACTAAGATAATCCGTTTACCGTTGATGACATCCTTAAGGGGATTGAGTTTCATTCGAATTCCCGATTCCCGCATACTTTGGGTGGGTTGAATGAAGGTTCGTCCCACATAACGGTTTTTAATTAACCCTTCTTCAAAGGTAATTCCGGATTCATGAGAAAATCCGATCGCGGCGGGAACGCCAGAATCAGGCACAGGAATCACCGAATCTGCTTCGACATAAGATTCTCGTGCGAGTTGTTGTCCGAGTCGCAAGCGATAACTGTAGAGAGTTTCTTGATTAACCATGCTGTCGGGACGAGAGAAGTAAATCATCTCGAAGACACATAGTTTCGGTTCTGGTTTTTCTGACCAGTGGTAGGAGGCTAATCCCTCTTCCGTAATCCAAACCAGTTCTCCGGGTTCCACATCCCGTAAGTATTCTGCACCAATAATGTCTAATCCTGCGGTTTCCGAAGCCAGAACGTAATGCTGAGAATGTTTACCAAACGTTCCAATCACTAAAGGACGAATGCCATGGGGATCGCGTACCCCCATTAATCCGGCTGGTGTGCCAATGACTAAGCTATAAGCGCCCTGACAACGGTTGAAAGCGCTAATTGCTCCTTCTAGCCAGTCTTTTCCCGATTCTACTTCCTGCGCGATCGCGACAGCAATCATTTCCGAATCGGTGGTGGAAAGTAATTCGTAATTATCTTTTTCCAAACTTTTCTTTAGGTTTGGCGCATTCACCAGATTACCATTATGGGCGAGGGCAATTGACCCTAACCGACTCGGAATAACCACTGGTTGGGCATTGGCAATCAAGCTAGAACCGGTTGTTGAGTAGCGGGTATGACCGACTGCAAACTGACCCGGTAATTGGAGGAGGCTTTCTTCATCAAAAACACGAGCCACTAACCCCATATCTTTATGGAGGCGGACACCATCGGCATTAAAGGTTGCGATTCCTGCCGATTCTTGACCGCGATGTTGCAAGGCATACAATCCAAAGTAGCTTAATTTAGCGACATCTTCACCAGGGGCATAAACACCAAATACGGCACAAGCCTCTTCCGGCTTATCTGGAGATTCATTAACGGCAGAGATAGTGGCATGTGACATAGGGCAACGAGGAGAGAATTACCCCATTTATCTTAACAATCCCTTAACACAAAAAACAAGACTTGGTTAATTGTCATTAGTCATTAGTCATTAGTCATTAGTCATTGGTCATTAGTCATTGGTCATTGGTCATTAGTCATTGGACTTGGGCTTGTTTGAGTAAAGAATCGGCAAACGCGATCGCGTTCTCATCATTTTCTCCCCCAGCCAGTTGGGCGAGTTCATCCCGCCGCGTATTGGGATCAGCTAAGCGCATCACGCAAACAGTGGTGCGAGAGGAAGAAAATTGTTTCTCCACCCGAAAGTGAAAATCAGCCAAGGCGGCAACCAGCGGTTGGTGGGTAACACAAAGGACTTGCTGTTGTTGGGCAAGTTGACGGAGTTTCTGCCCGATCGCGTTGGCCACTCGCCCGGAAACCCCAGTATCAATTTCATCAAAGACAAGGGTTTGTAATTTCTGTTCAGCTTGGGAAAAACAGGCTTTAAGTGCCAAGAGAAACCGACTCATTTCTCCGCCAGAGGCCGTTTCCGAAAGCGGTTTCGGGGTTTCCCCAGGGTTAGGACTAAAGTAATAATTGACTTGTTCTGTGCCTTGGGCACTCGGAGCAATTTCAGTTAATGTACAGTAAAATTGCACTTTCTCCATTGCTAAGGGTTTGAGTTCAGCAATCAGTTGTTTTTCGAGGCGAGTGGCAGCGTCTTTACGTTGTTCACTAAGAAGGGTGCAAGCTTCGATGAGAGTGTTGTAAGCCAGATTGGTGTTTTCTTCCAAGGTTTCTAAAGATTGTTCTGAATCATTGAGGCGATTGAGTTCTGCTTCGAGATCGCTTTGGTGCGCGATCGCGTCTTTTAAGTCAGGGCCATATTTGCGACAAATCTGTTTTAAGGTCCGAATCCGATCTTCCACTTCTGCCAACCGGTCTGGATCCGACTCTAAGCCTTCTCCATAGGCGTAAATTTGTTGTCCTGCTTCCACAATTTGCGTCATCGCATTTTGGACCATCTCTAATAAGGGAGTCAGCTGCGAATCATATTGCACCATTTCGGTGAGAAGATTTTCCGCATCGCCGAGAATGTCTGTTCCCGCCGGGGCATCATCATCCCGCTGATAAAGGGTTTGATACACTTGATAGCTCAGTTGCTGTAACTCTACCGCATGCAGTAAGCGATCACGTTCTTGTTCTAACTCTTCTAATTCCGATTCTTGGTCTAATTGCGCTGAATGCAGTTCTTCTAACTGATGTTGAATCCAATCTAACCGTTGCAGACGTTCTTGTTCCGTTTGACGACGAGTTTCTAGAGCCTCTTTACACTGGCTATATTTTTCGTAAGCCTTAGCTACTTCCTTCCGTTGGGCGAGTAACGACTGTCCGCCATAAGTATCAAGCAATTCTCGCTGACGGGCAGGAATCATCAACGCCACGGTTTGTCCTTGCGCTGTAATTTCCACTAAATACGTCCGCAGTTCATTAATCAATTGCCGATTAATGAGAACCCCATTGACTCGCGAGCGCGATCGCAGTGCACTCCGCTTCAGTGACATTTCTCGACTACACACTAACGTTTCATCATCGAGTAAATCAATTTCCTGTTCTTCCAACCATCTTTTAATCGCAGGGGTCAGGGAAAATGTAGCTTCCACTAATGCCCTGTCACTCCCCGTGCGCATAAAACGGCTGTTCACCTTACCCCCTAAAGCAGCATCAATGGCATCGAGGATAATTGATTTTCCCGCCCCTGTTTCTCCCGTGAGGACATTCAAGCCTTTACCTAAATCAAGTTCCAGTTGATCGACTAAAGCAAAATTCTCAATTCTGAGGGAAATTAACATGGGCGTTCTGGCAATGGGGTTGCTTTTTATCCCCTATAGTAGAGGGTCCAACAAATTTTAACTTGCACTGGCATCCTAACGGACTTGTCTATGGAGTGACGCGATCACCCTTCTCAAGAGAAATCCAGGGTAAGGGTTCAAGGAGGGTTAAACTTGTCCTGATCCCTTACCCTTTCAGATTAAAGCCTCAAATCCCCCTTTTCGCCACCTAAAGTTTTCCATAAACCGGGAGAGTGGCGCCACGAACTTCTCTCGCCGCTTCTGAAGCTAAATAACAAATCGCTTCTGCCAACGATTCTGGTTTAACCCATTGATCGGCTTGGTCACTTCCCATCGCTTCGCGGTTAGTAGGCGTATCAATAATGCTGGGAAGCACACAATTAGCAGTAATATTATCGTAATTTTTCACCTCTTCCGCAATCGCTTGGGTCAGGGCAACAACACCGGCTTTAGATGCACAGTAAGAGGCGAGTCCTCCCATGGGTTGTACGGCCCCTTTTGAACCAACGGTTACAATGCGTCCATAACCCGCGTTAATCATGGCACGGAGGCTGTGTTTACAAACTAAGAAAGTGGTGTCGAGGTTGAGCTGGAAGTCTTTTTTCCAGTCCTCATAACTGTAATCAACCAGTTGTCCCATAGAAAAGCCCCCAACGAGATGAATTAAAACATCAACCCGTCCCATATCTTCGATCAGTTGCGCGATCGCGCTTTCTTTACTTAAATCTAATGTCACAAAGCGAATACTGGCAAATTCACTGGGTGATAAAATTTGCTTGAGACGCTCGACTGAGGCTTCACTCCGATAGGGAATCGTGACTTTTGCCCCTCGTTTAACAACTGAAGGGGTAACACCTAAACCTAAACCGCCAGTGCCACCCGTAAGAAGAACTTGTTTCCCTTCCATGTTGAATTATTCCTTGTGTGCTCTTCCCTCAACTTAGCAAACGTCCTCAAGGAATGAACCCGAATGCATGCCTACGGCGCGGGCTTTCGCCCGACGGGGTCACAAGCCTTGAGCGTTGCTCAACTGCAAAAATGCTGCAAAAAGTCTTTTATCATGGGGGGAGTATTTGTAATTGCTGTCGCAAGCGATCCATCGCGCAAACTCACTGATGAAACAATCTCCCATTCTGCACCTAGAAGGCGTTAGTAAAAAGTATTCTCGTCAAGGCATCCCAGCTGTCAATCAAGTTAGCCTTAGTTTACCCCAAGGGCATTTACTGAGCTTATTAGGACCGTCTGGGTGCGGAAAAACCACGCTTTTGCGGCTGATTGCGGGGTTTGAGCAACCGCTACAGGGTAAGATTACGATTGCTGGGAAAGTAGTTGCCGATGCCACTTCTAATGTGCCTCCAGAACGGCGGGATGTGGGAATGGTGTTTCAAGATTATGCGCTATTTCCTCATCTGAATGTGGCGAAAAATATTGCTTTTGGTTTAAAACAACATCGCAACCAGAGTGCAGCGAACATCAAAAAACAAGTCCAAGCGGCTTTAAACCTAGTGGGTTTAGAAGGCTTGGAACAGCGCTATCCCCATGAACTCTCTGGCGGTCAACAGCAACGAGTTGCTTTAGCCCGTGCCTTAGCCCCTCGTCCCAATTTAGTCTTATTAGACGAACCGTTAAGCAATTTGGATGTACAAGTCCGCTTGCGTCTACGAACAGAGTTACGAGATATTCTTAAAGCTTCCGGAATTGCTGCCGTATTTGTCACTCATGATCAAGAAGAAGCCCTTTCCATTTCCGATTCTGTGGCGGTCATGCAACAGGGCAATCTGGAACAACATGATACCCCAGAAACGGTTTATACTTACCCGGCTTCGCGTTTTGTGGCAGAATTTGTGACTCAAGGGAATTTCCTCCCGGCTTCTCGCAGCAGAAACGGCTGGGAAACGGAAGTTGGAACATTCATTTTAGACCCCTCACAAATTTCAGATCAGGTACAAGGGGATCAGGGGGATTTAATGATTCGTCAAGAAGATATTACACTCATTCCTGATGAAGCCTCAGCAATTGTGGTGCGCGATCGCGAATTTTTAGGGCGGGAACATCGCTACCGCCTACAACTTCCTTCGGGAATGCAATTACAAGCGCGAACCTATCAAAAACAACCCTTAGCCTCACAAACGCGCGTGCGAGTAAGCTGTAATGAGGGCTTATTACATCTCTTTCCCAGTTACGCTTCAGAGGAAGCCAAAGTAGGACACCAGCAACCGCAGTTAACGCAAAAAATTTAACCATGCTTTCTACTCCAACGATCACTCGTCATCCACAAGATCACTTTCAAATTGCCTTTGCCCCCTTATCATTTGAGGAAGTGTATGGTCTGGCTGATGATTCAGCGAATGGCGCGATTGTAGTCATGAGTGGCACAGTGCGCGAACAAACTGCCGGGAAACCCGTGGCGTATCTGGAATATCAAGCCTATGAACCGATGGCGATCGCGCTTTTTCAACAAATTGCAGCGCACATTCGTCAGCAATGGTCACCGGTGAATCGGGTAGTCATCCATCATCGCATTGGACGTCTCAAGATTGGCGAAATTAGTGTTTTAGTGGCAGTGGGCTGTCCCCATCGCAGTGAAGCCTTTGCCGCTTGTCAGTACGCGATCGATACCCTCAAACATAATGCGCCCATTTGGAAGAAAGAAGCTAGCATTAATCCGGATGGGACAATTGAAGCCAACTGGGTAGATTGTCCACGTTGTTAAGTCTAATTCTCAGCGAAAAAGAGAGAAACACAAATCTGCCATCCTGGCATTTGCTTGCGGAAGTGAGTTGATACAGTAATGAATAAATTGCTTGCTGCAAGGGGAGGATTAGATGAAACATCCTTTTGATTGAGAAAGCCCCACTCTTCAAACCCTGGATTTAGATTTTTTAGAACCACTCCCGAAGGAAGAAATGCAATCCCTGGATGGTAGCCGTCTAGAGATGACCACTTTAGCACTAGGAGAAGAAGGAGGAACATTCCCCGATCCTTTCCCAGATCTCCCAGATCAGTGGCAGTCCCCCTCCCATTCCTCTCCCCCCCCAAGCAACCGCCAGCAGTGACCACTTTAGCACTAGGAGAAGAAGGGGGAACAACTTTCTAATTACTGGCAATTCCCCTAAAATCATCAATAGACAAAATTCTATGCCATTAAAAGGGTCAATAATTTTTCAGTGATGGGAAAGCCAGTTTGGTTTTCAAAGTGGAGAAACCTGGTTGACTGACAAAACATCTACAACTATTACTACAGAGGAGTTCTAGGCTTG
>CAZAYV010000185.1:0-6801 GCA_964489465.1 uncultured Dactylococcopsis sp.
CGCTCGCTTCTTTTCGCCTTCGTGCCCATCAACTAACTCAAGCTAATCGGATCGAAAGAACAGCTTGGCTCGAAATTTATCAAGTTTGGAAAAAAGTTCTCACTCATGCTAGCTATGATCGGATTCCCGTGGCAACGCGCCAAAAGTTAAAACGGTTATTTTGGCAACAAGTGGGACTCGATCTTATAAAAAAAATGATTAATTTCCAATTTAGCCGCGCGATCGCGCTTCTCAAAACTGTGAGCCAATAAACGATTATAATAACTGTAAAAAATTCTGTATCAAACGTATAATGAGTGATATTAAAATTCCCATTTTAGATTTAACTGCTCAGTATCAAACGATTCAAACAGAAATTCAAAAAGCAATGGATCGAGTGCTCCAATCCGGTCGCTTTATTTTAGGAGAAGAAGTGGCGCAGTTTGAGCAAGCCGTTGCCAACTATTTAGGGGTTAAACACGCCATTGGAGTTAACTCAGGAACAGATGCCCTCATTATTAGTTTACGGAGTTTAGGGATTGGCAAAGGCGATGAAGTAATGACAACGCCGTTTAGCTTTTTTGCAACTGCAGAATCAATTAATCAAGTCGGCGCGACTCCGATTTTTGTTGATGTTGAATCAGAAACCTTTAATCTTAATCCTCGTAAGATTGTTCAAAACATTACTCCCAAAACTAAAGCGATTTTACCGGTTCATTTATATGGCAATCCTGCTGCGATGGCACAAGTTATGGAAATTGCTAAAACCTATAACTTAAAAGTCTTAGAAGATTGTGCGCAATCGTTCGGGGCAAAATACGAAGCGGATTGTGTGACGTGTCAACAATCATGTTCCGAAACGATGCGTTTGTCCCAACAAGGGAAATTCACGGGAACAATTGGTGATATGGGAGCGTTTTCCTTTTTTCCCACGAAGAATTTAGGGGCTTATGGGGATGGCGGGTTAATTGTCACGGATGATGACCATCTTGCTGAGTTAGCGAGGATGTTACGCGTCCATGGGGAACATCAGAAATATCATAATGAAATGTTCGGTTATAATTCGCGACTCGATGCCCTACAAGCGGCTATTCTCAAAGTGAAGTTAAAGTATATTGACCAATGGAATGAACAACGACGACGAGTCGCGCAAGCTTATAATGAGCGGTTAAGTTCCTTGGAAAATCTGGTTACGCCAACCCTCAATAAAGGTCATGTTTTCCATCAATATACCGTCAGAGTTTTAGAGGGAAAACGGGATCAGTTGCGGGGAAATCTCAGTGCAGCAGGGATTGCAACCATGGTTTATTACCCGGTTTCCCAAGACCAGTTGCCGGTTTATGAGGGTCAATATGAAAAACTTCCTGTCAGTGAAGCCTTAACTCAGGAAGTTCTGAGTTTACCGATTTGGCCAGAACTCACCACTGCTCAAATTGACACCATTACTCAGGCGATTAAAACTCACCTGGCTTAATTTTCGTTGTTACCGCCAACAACCACCTCTTTAATGCGTAAACTGGGACCCCCACAGCCCACCGGTAAACCGCTTTGTCCCCCTTTGCCACAACCGCCCGATTCATCCCAATAGAAATCATTGCCAATGGCTTCTATATTGGCAAGGGTTTTGAAGACATTGCCCGAGAGGGTAACATCGCGCACGGGTTCGGCAATTTTGCCATCGCGAATCATCCAGGCTTCCCCCGCAGAAAAGGTAAACATTTCGCCGTTGGTCATCCCTCCCAACCAGTTTTTCGCATAGACTCCCACGGGAATATCTTGAAATAATTGTTCGATGGGGGTTTCTCCGCGCTCAATCCAAGTGTTGGTCATGCGGACGAGGGGCGGATATTGATAGTCTAAACAACGAGCATTCCCCGTGGGTCGTTCTCGCAATTTACCGGCAGTTTCTCTCGAATGGAGTCGCCCCACTAATACCCCATCTTGAATCAGTTGCGTGGTTGCGGCGGGCGTTCCCTCATCATCCACTTGGTAACTTCCCCGATGTCCTGGGGGGGCTGCGCCATCAAAAATTTGCAGGTTGCGGGGACCAAATTGTCGTCCCCTAGTCATCACATCTAATAAGTCCGGGTTTTCATAGGTCATATCTGCTTCGGAGAGATGACCAAAGGCTTCATGGACAAATAATCCGCTGAGAATAGGATCAATGACAACGGTATAAGTATTGCCAGTCACTGTCGGGAGACTCAGGTTTTTAACCGCCCTTTCTGCTGCGGTAATGACTTGCTGATCCAGATTCAGTAAATCCTGCCAGCCTTGACGAGACCCAGTGGTTTCCCGTCCGGTTTGTACCATTTCTCCCTCGCGCGCAAACGCGCTAAATCTTGCTTCGAGATCTGCCCAGCTTTGTTCCACTAATGTCCCTTCTGAGGTAGCAATCGTAACCCGTTGCGTGATGTCGCTATAGCTAACACTGGTGGTGGTGATTCGGGGATCATAGCCCTGCAAAAGCTGGTTGTAGTGGTCGCAGAGGGCTTTTTTGTCGGCTAAGGGAATTGCTCGGGGATCGCCGGCGGGTAAGGGTAGGGAGTAAACCCCTTCTACAGTGGGCACAGGGGCTAACGTGGTCTTTTGGGTCCCCACTAATCGGGCTACGGCGATCGCGTCTTCTAGGCGCTCTTTCAGGGCGCTGAGGCGATTAAAACTGGCAAACCCCCAACCCCCTTTGTAGCAAACCCGCACTTGTCCGCCCACTGCCACTTCTTCACTCAGGGTTTCAATTTGATTGCCACGCAGGAGAATATCGGTGCTGTCTGATTCTTCTACGCGAATGAGAATAAAATCAGCGCGATCGCGATAGTTTTGAATTAAATTAGATAGGAGAGAGCGATAATTAGTCATTAGTCATTAGTTGTTTGATTTATTAGATAAACTAGGCATCACTATCGGGCAGCTCAAAATTGCCCAAACGCGATCGCGCTTAACCGGCAGGCTAATTATTATTTAATGGGTATCGAGTCATTAATTCTTCAAAAGTATAGGGACATTTTTTAGGGAGATCGAGTTGATATTCTCGCAAAACCCCTCGTCTGGCGCGTTCATATTGTTTAGGAAGATCGAGTTTGTTCAAAAGAGTTGGCGTTAGTCTATCTTCAATTTCATCTTGAAAATTATCCACTTCTTTGAGCCAATGATTACGAGGATAAATTTCTTGAGAATAATCCAGTTTGAGTCGGTGTTCGATAAGCCTTTTCAAGAAACGATTCACAGCGTTAAGTTTCTCATTTCCCAAGTCTTCTATCTCCTCTTTGAGATGTTCCCAATCAAGGGCTTCAATATTATGTTCCTGTAAAGCGCTTGCTTGCATCTTGGTCCATTCAAAAAAATCTGTTTCGTAAAGGTTAGTCATTGTTATTAGTCATTAGTCATTAGTCACTGGTCACTGCTTATGAAAGCGAATCCCGAGAAAGATATCGTAAATAAAGCCAAAGAAATCTTTTTTCCCGGCTAATAATCCTAACGACTGATAAGATCCCTTCTCGTCTAGTAAAGGTTTCATCTGATAGTAAGCCGGTTGATACTTATACCAGGGAATCGACGGCCAAAGATGATGGACGAGATGATAGTTTTGCCCACAAATCAGCCAATTGAGAATCTTACTGGGATAAACCCGGGCATTTTTCCAGCGATCGCGTTCTTGAAAAGGGCGATGGGGAAGATAGTCAAAAAATAAGCCTAACATCCACCCGACGACCAATGCTGCCGCAAACCAATAATTCACCAGATATTCAAAAAAACCGTACTGTAGAGATAAATAAACGACAAACCCGACTAGGGAACGACTGATAAACCACTCTAATAACTCGTAGTTTTTCCACAAACGACGCTTAAAAAAGAACACCTCATGATAAAAAAAGCGGGCGGGAATAAAGAAAAGGGGTCCCCCTGTCGAAACAAAATGATCGGGATCGTTTTTCGGATCATTGACATGAGCATGGTGCTGTAAATGAACACGGGTAAAAACCGGAAACACAAACCCCAACATCAATGCTGTCCCATGCCCTAAAATGGTGTTAATGGCAAGATTACGATGCCCCGCGCGATGAGAGGCATCATGAATCACTGTTCCTGCTAGGTGCAGACAGAGAACATTGACACAAAAACAACACCAACCGGGCCAATCCCAGAGCCAGTAACCACAGTGAGATAAAATAAACAGTCCCCAAGCAATGAGAAACATCCAAACATTGACATTCCACCCCCCATCTGGATCAATATAATCTTTTGGTACTCGCAGTGATGGTTGCACCTGCACCATTTTTCCTTTTTCTCCTTTTATTCTCTTAATTTAGCTATTAATTTTTATTAAACTAATCTCATTTTCGCAAAAAATAGCTAAGAAGCAGCAAAAAGTTGCTCACGCGCCCGCTCTTCTAAAAAATCTGCTTCTTGGAGAATATCACACAACCGATTCTCTGTTTCTAATAAACAAGTATGACCACTCTCGGGTAAAACGACCACTTGCGATTGGGGAAAGTGTTCGGCTAATTCTTCTGCTTCTTCCACAGAAGGTAAGATTCGATCAGAACCGCCAGCCAGTAATAACACTGGGGCAGGAATGTCTTGCAGGCGTTGGGAGTCAACATCAAATTCTTCCAACAGTGATAATCGCCAGCGGACGGTTTGGGGAGGCACTGATTTCATGGCATTGAGCAGGGCGCGGCGATCGCGCGGGGCAATCCGTGCCATCGCGGCTAAAAAGGGTAAAATCAGCACGGTTGAAGAGCGATAAATGGGTTCTGGCATCCAACCGGTTCCCATCGCCCCCCACGCTAAATAAGGGCGTTCACGAAAGGAAGACGCGGGATTGACTAAAATGACGCGATGAAACAATTCAGGGGCTTGTTCCAAGACTTTTAACGCCAAACATCCGCCAAAGGACTCCCCACACAAATAAGTGGTTTTTTCCGGTTTTTGCGCTTGTTCGGCAGCAATTAAGTCAATTACGGCACCGGCGAGTTCATCCCAGTCACTAAAGTTCGATTGGGGAATGGCAAGGGAACGCAGATCAAAACATTGGTCTAAGGTATCCGTTTGTGTGTGCAAGAGTTCTCCGGTGCCATCCATCCCCGGTAAAAACACAAACAGCGGAGACTCGGGATGAAACGGTTTTGGGGTTAAAAAATGGGGTTGATGCGAGTGATTCAGCATAATGAGTTTGAATTAACAACCTCCCACTTGTAATAACTGTTTAATTTCGGTTTGGCAATAGCGGGTAATTTCCACAATGCCCTTTTTGGTTTGTTTGCCTTGATATTGGGCTTGACGTTTTGGTGTTACCCAGAAAGGACGACCAATGAGTAAATCGGCTCGTTCATAGACTACCATTGGGTGCAACGCCCACCGATTAAATAGGGCTTCTGAGGGATCAAACCAGTGTAAGATTTTTAGGGGAATGGTTGCGGTTACTTGTTCTTGCTGCGACGCGATCGCGACCGGTAAAACCGCTAAATTTGGAATATTGGAACGTAAGAGTAAATGAGCAAATCCGGGTTGAAAGGGGCGCATTTCACGAGGGGCAGTTAAATCGACCATAGGTTCTGCCCCTTCCGGAAATACGGCTAACCAATTATTTGCACTGAGCAATTGTTTGCCCTCACGAACAAACGTCGGACCTCGTTCTGATTGACTGGCCAAAGGGAAACAACCGAGTAACGTCACCATTTCCCGTAACAATGGCACCTGGCCCATATAGTGATGGCAAGCGGTACGTAACGGGTGTTCTAATCCCACCATCAGCATCATCGGATCCATAAAACTTCGATGGTTGCTCACGACGACCACCGCAGCATCTTGAGGAATGCGGTTTTCAAAATAGACAAAAACTTGTGTTCCCAAGGCTTGCAGTAACCCCTGAGAGAGATTGAGCGGTCGATTAGATACCATGACCTTCCTTGGAATAAGCAACCATAACTTAAAGAATCTTAACGTTTTATTTCAATCTTAGCGAATTTTTTAATTATTTTTACAACTGATTGAATTGACGTTACCTCTAACATCTCTTAAGGTAGAGCTATTCTTTCTTACGTTTCGCTATAATTTCATTTGATTTGATTGTAAAATTAAATCATCATCAGACCAAGTTATAAAATTCATAAGTGGGATCAATACGGGGAATCAAAACCTAAAAAAATTTGAAATCCTGTTGTTTCTCTCACTTAAAATATCTCTAAAAACCCCTTTAATAACTATCAAATTACGATTCTTGTCCCCTTAATTACAACGTGGAGCCGATAATAAAAATCTAATACATTTGTATGGCAGAACAAAAATCAAATAACACCTTTTCTTTAACAACCCCTCTTTATTACGTTAATGACGTTCCCCATATTGGTAGTGCTTATACGACAATGGCGGCGGACGCGATCGCGCGCTTTCAACGGCTACAGGGGAAAGACGTTTTATTCATTACCGGCACCGATGAACACGGACAAAAAATTCAACGGACTGCCGAAGAAAAAGGGCTTTCTCCCCAAGAACAATGCGACAAAGTAGCCGCTAGTTTTGACTATTTGTGGCAAAAGCTAAACATTCAATATGACCGCTTTAGTCGCACCACCTCGGAACGCCATGAAGCGATTGTTAAAGAATTTTTCCAACGGGTTTGGGAGAATAATGATATTTATCTTGCTCAAAAACAAGGGTGGTACTGCGTTTCTTGTGAAGAGTTTAAAGAAGAAAGAGAACTCATTGACGAGGGATATTGTCCGATCCACATTAATAAAAAAGCAGAATGGCGGGATGAAGAAAACTACTTTTTTCGCCTTTCTAAATACCAAAAAGAACTAGAAACCCTTTATCAGA
>CAZAYV010000186.1:0-6788 GCA_964489465.1 uncultured Dactylococcopsis sp.
GAAACCGATTTATTTGGAGAACAAGCGGTACTTTGCGGCGGTTTGAGTGCCTTAATTAAAACCGGTTTTGAAACATTAGTGGAAGCTGGGTATCAACCCGAACTCGCTTATTTTGAATGTCTCCATGAAGTGAAACTGATTGTTGATTTAGTGGTGGAAGGCGGGCTAGCCAATATGCGCGATAGTATTTCTAATACTGCAGAATATGGCGATTACAGTCGGGGTCCGCGCATTGTTAACGAAGAAACTCGTGCTGAGATGAGAAAGGTTTTATCAGAAATTCAATCGGGGGAATTTGCCAGAGAATTTGTCTTAGAAAATCAATCGGGCAAATCAGTCCTTACCTCCACTCGTCGTCGTGAAGCCGAACACCCCATTGAAGAAGTCGGGAAAGATTTACGGGCAATGTTTAGTTGGTTGAAAAAAGGTTAATTTTTTGTTCTTGTCGGTGGCTGATGCACCTATAATTTAAGCAGTTTCTTATGTTATGGGTGACAGTCATTGTATAAAATGCGCTAATCTGCAACGCTTAGATTAGAATTAGTGAATTTTCCTGAGAAATATGAGATTAAACCTGATTCACCCTCTTAGCGATGAATTATACTTCAACATCAGCACTGACTTTCGAGGAATTTCTCGCCCAATATCGAGATAATACCCGTTATGAACTCATTGATGGAGAACTGCGGGATATGGAACCAACGGGACCTCATGAAGAAGTTGCTGGCAGTATCGCAGGTAGAATTTATTTAGAAATTTTTCGTAATCATTACAATTGGTTAGTTCCAAAAACCTGCTTAATTAAACCCCTCTGCGCACAAGCAACTGCCCTTCGTCCCGATACTGTTGTCTTAGATAAAGCGCAACTCCATCAAGAACCATTATGGGAAAAAGAACCTGTCATTTGTAATGGCAGTACGATTCAATTAGTGGCAGAAGTGGTGAGTGGTAATTGGCAAGATGATTATGCCAGAAAAGTAGAAGAATATGCTTTTCTCAATATTCCGGAATATTGGATTATTGATTTTCGAGGGTTAGGGGGAGTACAGTTTATCGGCAGTCCTAAACAACCGACTTTTACCATCTGCTACTTAGTTAATGGGATTTATCAGCAAGAACAATATCGTTTAGGAGATTTGATTGCTTCCTCCCTTTTTCCCGAATTAGAGTTACGATTAGATGATGTTATGCCTGCCTAGTGCCACTCCTTTCTGGTTCAGATCGTTCAAGAGGAAAAAGCAGCTGATCTGAATCATGATCTTATATGAAATTGATTAAAACGTTTCGCTGGTTGAAGAAGCGTTAATTTTTTTCCTAATTAATCGCTGATCAACCTATAATTTAAGCGACTTCTTAGTTATAGGTAGACAGTCATGACCTCAGAATTTTCTCAAGAATATGAATTTAATAATTCTCAAAATGAATTAATCCAAAATCTTGCCTCAACAATGAAATTTGTAGCCTATTTCCTCATTGCTGTCGGGATAATTAGTGCAATTTCCGGGTTGATTGCCATTACAAGAGGGGGATTTACAGCGTTAGTGCAAGGTGTTGTCCAGGGAATTATTGGTTTTTGGACAATCAAAGCCGCTAAGTCTTTTCAGTTGATTGTTGATACCGAAGGTAGAGATATTGAAAATCTTATGGGTGCTTTAGGAGAATTAAGAAAACTCTACGGCTTTCAATATTGGATTTTAATTATTGCGATCATTTTCGTCGTGATTGGATTAGTTATTGGCCTGATTGCTAATATTTTTGGCGGCTAAAGACCAGTATTCATAACTAAAAGATATGCGATTGAGCCGTTAGCATTGCTAGCAGAATCAATCGCATTTTTCATTAATTTGACGAGGGTGGAGACAAAGTTACAATTCCATAAGCATCAGGAGAAAGATAACATTGTGCTGCTTGTTGAATGTCTTCTGGAGTTAAATGACGAATAATTTCAGGATAACTAAAAGCAGGTTGCAAATCCCCTAATTGAGAGAAGAAATAGCCATAAAGATTAGCGCGATCGCTGGGTTTTTCATTCTCAAAAATATAATGATTCGCAATTTTAGTTTGAATCCGCTTTAAATCGCTACGACTAACAGGTTCTTCTTGTAATTGCCGAATTTGCTCCTGAATTGCAGTTTCAACCTTCTCTAAGTTTTCTACAGGTAAACGGGCTGAAACCGAAAAATATCCTTGTAATTTTTGACTAGAATTTCCCGCAGCGATCGCGCTCACTAATTTTTCTTCTTCCCGAAGTTGGCGGAACAAACGAGACGCTTTGCCCTGACCCAAAATTGCTGCTAAAACATCTAAGGCATAAGTTTCTTGCAAATCATTTAAACCGGGAACGCGCCACAGCATGACAAGCCGGGCTTGTTGGAGTTGAGGATCAGTGTAAGCACGGCGCACGATCTCAGAAAATGGGGGTTCTGGTTCGGGGAAGGAGAGAGGGGTTGGAGAGGGTGCATAACATTGGGGAGCAATTTTATCCCACGCCTCCGTCACGGTATCGATTAGCGTCTCAACGGGCAAATTTCCCACTGCACTCACCGTCATGGTTTGGGGGTGATACCACTGACGATGAAATTCGCGCATTTGCTGTGGGGTGACTTCCGAAATGACCTCTGCTGGACCTAAAACCGGACGACGGTAGGGAAGCAACTCAAAACACGTCTCCATCGCCCGAGCGTAGGTTCGACGTCTGCTATTATCCTCACTCCGGCGAATTTCTTCTAAAACTACCTTTTTTTCCCGCATAAACTCATCTTCCGGGAGACTGGGGTTACTCACTAACTCCAGCTGCAACGGAGCCAGTTCAGCAAAATCTTGCGGAGTTGTTGTAATGTAATAGTGGGTATAATCTTGACTTGTCGCTGCATTCATGATTCCCCCGCGCTGTTCGACTAAACGGTCGAACTCTCCGGGATCAAGGTTCGGGGTTCCCTTAAACATCATGTGTTCTAGAAAATGAGCCATCCCGTTGATTGCATTGGGTTCTACCGCAGAACCGACTTGAAACCAAATGTTAAGGTTAACCGCTTCGACGGGAATTTGTTCGGCAATGATGGTTAAGCCATTACTCAGTTGATGAATTGTCGGGGTATTGAGAGCAGTCGTTGTCATGCGTTGGTTGAATTACAGTGAGTATTACTTCAATCTTAACTAGCCATATTTAATCATGAATCCCCGTAGTGGAAACTTTGTCATCGGACATTCCATTGCAGAGGAACTGATGTGATATATTGCGGCATATCAATTTATATTCAGTAAAAAGATCTGCCTAACTCTTCTAATTGCGATATTAGGTATTCCCAGCCAGATGCCGGAAGTCCAGAGAATGGACAGAAAAGTGATTCTGCAACCTTTCCTTTGTCCGGATTAGAAAAAACGCGTATTTTTACGGAAAGTATTGTTTGAACTTTAGCTTATATGTAGGTTTTAAGAGGGCGAACGATGGGACTCGAACCCACGAATGGCGGAACCACAATCCGCTGCCTTAACCACTTGGCTACGCTCGCCATTACTTAACTTTTAGTATCCTAACATAGTAGAGACAACTAACGTCAACCCAGTTCATGGAGAGTAGTATGAAACTCAAGCCTTGGAAAATTAGCATTCTTATTAGTAGTATTGCTGTTATTGGTGTCGGAAGTGCAATGGCAATTACAAACCCCCGTCGTCAGGCTTACCAAGAATATGCTGCTGAAAAGATGGGCACTTACCTAAAAGAAGAGGTTTGTGCTGATGCCCCTCAAGCGTTAGGAGATTTTCTAGAACGACAATGTAATAGTTTAGTTGATAGTGGACAGAAACCTCTACAAGAGATGATTGCTCAATCAACCGAGAGGCACAACTATTTTTTATTTAGTATTTATGAAACAAATTTATCTTTAATGGCAGGATTACCAAGCTATCAATTTAAAACAATCGGGATATTCCAAAACTTCTTGACTTATGAAAGTAAAGAAAAATAATCTGCTAGATGCTTCGCTCTTCTACTTCTGAAAATGAGATTTCTTCTGCTTTAAATTGACGTTGGCACGGGCGTTTAAATGGACACTCTAAGCAATAGCCTTTTTCCAATTCAACTTGGGGAAAGGAAGTTGTATTTTTTTGGTATTTTTGATAGTAATGATTAAGTTGCGCTAGTAACTGATTCAATTTTTTTTCTGTTTTGGCATGCTCAGTACGATTGTAGGAGAAGGTAACAGAAGTCGGTTGCTGCGGCAGATGAATAAACCAGTATGTGAATTGAATTTGTTCTGGAGTATAGTCGGAAGTTTCTGCTAACAGGTATTTGTACAAACGTGTTTGCCAATGCTTCGCTAAATTTTCTGAATGTGGCGGTTGAGCATAAGTTTTCCAGTCAATGATTTCGGCTTTATCTTCACTTAAAATTAGTAAATCATAAATTCCAATTAATAAAAAATTGCCTTTTAAGAAGGTTCGTCGATGTTCCGCTTCTCGCCAAGTTTGTGGCTGAGGAAAAATAACTTGTGGCGCTGCTGCTGCTAATGCCTTAAAGGAAGTTGCCAATTGTTTGTCAGTGGCTAAAATTCTTTCTACTGGTAAGCCCAGTTCCCGTTGCTGCATCAAACGATGAAATCGGTTACCTAAGTTGAGGTTATTTTGTCGTTGTGGGATGCAAGGAGAGGTGAACTGTTCGAGATAGGTATATTGAAACTTCCGTGGACAAGTCGAGAGCACGTGAAGATGGTTTTGGGAAAGTTGCCAAATGGCTTCCGTCATAATTGATGGATGCAGTCGTTGCTTGAGTCTCTTGATTAGTTAGAAGCGATTTTTAAGAAGATTAGACACGGCAATATTTAAGATTTAGCAAGGACAAAAACACTCCCTCGATTGCCTCGTGCGATGCGTAAATCTTCATCGAGATAAGTGATTTCTAACCAAGCTTTTTGTTCAGAATTCCGATTAATTGGAAAGTCAAAAGGAGGAAATTTTTTTCCGTTTTTTATGGCTTGAATATAAGGTTCGGGATTTTGATACCCTAAGAGTCGTTGTAAGCCAATAATGGAGCGTTTAAAATCAACATTAACTCGTTTTTCTGAGGCAGGGGTAAATTCAGCTACAACAGAAATAATTCCTTCTAGAAAAGGAACGCCAACAATTTCTGCGATATTATAAACTTTGCTATTTTCCGGATCAATGTACTGGTAAATTTGTCCAGTTTGCAAGATGGGAAATCGATCAAAGCCTAATAAATCTTTACTGGTTGTATAGAGTAAACGCCAATTTCCTCCTAGTAATTCTGTGTGTTGAATTGGATCTGGAGTTGGATTCTCTTGTTCTAATTGCGCGATCGCGCTCAATAAAGATGCTTTTTCCTCCTCTTTTGCTAACAATCCCCGATTTTTTCCCGCGATCGCATTGAGTAATTGTGTTTTTGTACTCATTTTCTTCTCGTAATTAAAAAGAGCATAGTTTATTCTACCAATTCCCTCCCCTTGACAAGGAACAAGGAACAATTAACAATAGAGCGTGATTGGTCACCCCAGATTTGTCTCTATTGTCCTGCTGTACTTACCTCAATGGCGATTTATTTTTATAAGGCCGATCAACCCTATGGTTGCTTTTCTAACTTTTCTCCTCATCCAGTGACCATCGATGGCAAACCATGGCCCACAGTTGAACATTATTACCAAGCCCATAAACTACTTGGTACACCGGATCAGGGATTAATGGAAGTGATTCGTCAAGTCGAAACTCCCGAAGAAGCAGCAGCAATGGGGCGTGATTGCGCTCGGACGATTCGCATTGATTGGAATACAGCAAAACAAAAAGTGATGTGGCGGGGTGTTCTCACGAAGTTTCTCACCCATCCAGATATCCAAACCATTCTTCTCAACACGGGAGACGAGTGGTTGGTGGAAAATTCGCCGCGAGATTATTACTGGGGATGTGGAAAAGATGGAACTGGGCAAAATGAGCTGGGAAGAATGCTGATGCGCGTCCGCACCCAAATCAGACAGCAATTAGCGCAGACGCAATGCGACGGAATCGATTAAAATAGAAAGGTTGTAAACATAGTATTTGTTGCTCATTATCTGAATCTTATGGCAGTTCCCAAAAAGAAACGTTCTAAAGCCAAAAAGCGCACGCACAAATCCCTCTGGAAAGGAAAAGCTGCTGCTGAAGCGCAAAAAGCTCTATCTTTAGGAAAATCAGTCCTCAGTGGACGTTCTACCTTCGTTTATCCGACCAATGAGGATGACGAAGACGACGAAGAATAAATGGCATGATCATAAGGCAATCAGTAGGGGCAAGTCGCCCTTACTTGATCTAAAAGCCCTTGTGATATGGTGAATGGTAGCCCCTAATCAACAACAAGACTAATGGATGCTTCTAACTTCCAACAACGACTTGATCACTATAGTAAGTTTTACAGTGGTTATAATGAAGACCCTGCTGCGTGGGAAGCAAAAAATGGGTCTTGGGTTGAATATGAACACTTAGAAAAAGCCAAAATGCTGCAAGAAATGGGACAAGTGATGTCCTTACTGCACGATAAAACGGCTAATGAGACAAAATTAGCGACTAATGGCGATTTAGAATATTATTCTACAGTGCGGGAAGTTTTGGCAGAATTGCGGCAATTTTTAGAACAAGCTTAAGTCATGTTCCTAGCTGTAGTGGTTAAGATTGCCTGTTTCTTATTTGAGGAACAGGTGATTTGGATTAAGGATCAAAAATGAATTGCGTCCTCAAGCCTCAAGTTTCTTTACAGTTTTTCACCACTTAAGACAAAAATTGGATCAACGGCTGCGAATACTTGG